>JBGPNQ010000331.1:0-6080 GCA_041487615.1 Anaerolineae bacterium | reverse complement strand
CATGTCCCAATTGACAGGCAATGAGCGCGCGAAATACGTCCAAAATATGTTCGCGCGCATTGCCGGACGCTATGACATCATGAACCGACTCATGACCGGCGGACAGGATATCCGCTGGAGGAAACAGGTCATTCAATTGGCGCGGCTGGATAATCAGACATCACTTCTTGACCTCGGAACCGGTACCGGTGATCTGGCCCGCGACGCACTTTCACAATTCCCTCAAGCAAAAATCATTGCGGCCGATTTCACCCTCGAAATGATGCGCGTGGGACAAAGGGCCGGCCCCCTTAATTTCTCGGCTGCGGACGCGCTCAAACTCCCGTTCAAGGATTCGTCTTTCGACACAGTTGTCTCTGGGTTTCTGATGCGTAATGTCATCGATTTGAATCAAGCATTGAAAGAACAGTACCGCGTGCTGAAGAATGGGGGGCGCGTAGTCATTCTTGATACGACTCGCCCCAAGAAAAATATTCTTTCCGCATTCATCTGGATCCACATGCACTTGATCATTCCAGGGCTGGGCCGATTGCTTACCGGTTCAAAGGATGCCTATCGCTATTTACCTGAAACCACAGAGGGATTTGTCACGGCGGAAGAGTTGGCATCGCGTATGGCAAACATCGGATTCCAAAAGGTTAATTATCAACGATTGATGTTTGGCACCATTGCCATCCATTGGGCGGAGAAATAATTCAGCGCAGCAACTCCGCACCGTTGGATGCACGAGTGACATATATTTCCGGGTGAAGGCCCGTTTCTTTTTCATAGCCTTTTGTCAGCGCATCCACAAAGCCATCCACCCATTCGATTGCCACCAGATTCACCGTGCAGCCGCCGAAGCCTGCCCCTGTCAGCCGCGCGCCGTAACATCCTGTAATGGATTGTGCAATGTTTGTCATTACATTTAATTCCGGACATGAGACCTCATACAGATCGCGCAAACTGAGATGACATTCATTCATCAATCTGCCAAAGTTTTGAACGTCTCCCGCTTCGAGCAGCGCCTGAGCCTGGTCTGACCGCCCGATCTCTTCCACCACGTGACGCGCTCTCTTTTCCACTTCTTCGGGAAGCTTTTTCGATAAACGGTTGAAATCACCAGGGCTGACATCGCGCAGGGATTGAATATTCGTTAAATCCTGTCTTAGTAAACGGACAGCTTCTTCACAGGCAGATCGTCGTTTGTTGTATTCACCGCTCGTTAGTTTACGGCGGACGGTGGTATCTGCAACGATAATGGCAACATCGTGCGGTAAGGGCACGGTAATCCATTCGAGTGAACGGCAATCGAGCAGGAGCAATTTATTCTCCACGCCACAAGCCGACGAGAACTGGTCCATGATGCCGCAGTTGACGCCCACATACTTATTCTCGGCTTTTTGCCCGAGCAGGGCGCGTTTCATTGGAGGCAGCCTCCAGCCGCCAAGCGTTTGCCAGGCGATGACAAATGCCATCTCCACCGAAGCGGAGGAACTCAGGCCTGAGCCGCGCGGAACATCTGAAGTGAAGACTGCGTTCATTGCTGCCGTCGATAGACCCTCTTCCCTCAACGCCCACATCACACCCGCAGGATAGAGTCCCCACTCGGGCAGGGGAGAGGAATCCGTCTGGGTCTTTGAGGGAATCGTTTGCGATGAGAAGGAAACCTGCTGGTCGAAGTCCGCGGCAACGAGGGTGGAATGGGGCGCTTCTGCCGGTGAGAAGGCAACATACGTAGCGCGGTCGATGGCAGCGGGCAGGACAAATCCATCGTTGTAATCCACATGTTCGCCAAGCAGATTAACTCTGCCCGGTGCGCGGGCAATGTGCGCAGGCGCGTGCCCAAATTTTTCGTGATAACCCGAGGCAAGCTGGTCAATTATGTTCATGGATGTTTCGTCTGTGTTTGTCTATTTGTTTAGCCGATGATATATGTTTTTCATCTGCTTATAGATCTGTTGAAAGATTTCGAACTTCTCATTGTAAAGAGCGCGGTTTTGTGATTGCGGCTTGTAGGTGCGTTTGAATTGCACCAATTGCGTAATATCACTGAACTTTATTTCACCCATGCCAACCGCAGCGATCCATGCCGCGCCGCGTGCATTGGCGTAGATTGGGTCAGCGACCTGTTTGATTTCCACGTTCATTACATCCGCAAAAATCTGGCACCAGAGGTCCGATTGCGCGCCGCCACCAACAATATTGATGCTGTTTACTTTTCGCCCAAGGAATTTTTCCACAGGTGAAAGCAGCCAGCGTGTGTTGAAGGCAATGCCTTCGAGAAACGCCCGGATGATGTCTTCGCGTGTGTTGTTCAGCGACAGGTTATATAATCCGGCGCGCAGTGTGCGGTCTTCCACGGGTGCGCGCTCGCCCCAGATCCACGGGGTATACATGACCCCGTTCGAACCGGCCGGGACGCGGTCCGCAATTTGATCGAGCACTTTGAAAATATCGGGCACATCCGCCTCCTGCAACAACTCATCCTTGTGATAGATAATGTTATCGCGCAGAAAAGTGAGATTTCCGCCCGCCGTTGCCTGGAGCGCGGTGAGCAGATAGCGACCCGGCACCGCGCACGGGATGGATGCGAGACTGGAAGCAATATCCGTTTTTTTGAAGGGCACATGCGCTGCGATCCACGAGGATGTGCCGATGTACAGATGCGACGCATAATCTTCCACCGCCCCCGCGCCGATTGCTGCGGCGGTGTTATCGATTGCACCCGCTACAACTTTCACATTCGATGAAAGCCCGAGCGTATTCGCAACATCACTTCGCAGATTGCCAATCACCTTCGTGCACGCCACAACATCGGGAAGCTTTTCGCGGTCGATGCCAAGAGTGCGGATCAAAGATTCATTATATTGAATTGAATCAGGGTCGCGGTTGTCAGTCACCCAGGATGTCAAAATGGAATCATATGTTGCAACAAACTCACCTGTCAGTCGCAGGTTCATGTAATCCAACACGTTCAAGAATTTATATGCGCGCGTATATAAATCGGGCATTGCCTCGCGAATAAAAAGCATGTGAGCGGCAGGGTCCTTGCCGGTCATCGAAGGCATGCCGCCTGTCAGGCGTACGAAGCGCAAAATTTTCAAAACATCTGCGCCATCGATATTAATTAATCCGTTCAACTGTTTTCGCAGGTACGGCGCGCCGCGCATATCCATCCAAAGGATCGCGTTGCCCAAAGCGTTTCCCTCTTTATCGACCGCGACGGTGCCTTCGCCTTGTGTCGAGCAACAGACGGCGATCACGTTCGAAGCCGCATCCCGATTCTGTGTCATCAACCGTCCCGCCGCGGACAGCAACGCCTGCCACCATTCCTCGGGCGACTGTTCCGCGCCTCTATCGGGAGTTAGGATGAGTCGAACAGGCTCAGACTCCCAGCCGAGCACGCGCCCACTGATGGCGATCAGCGCGACCTTCATGCCCGAGGTTCCAAGGTCAACAGCAAGGATGAGTTTTTCGTTGGTCATAATTTTCGGTTTTTGCTCAAGGCGCCGTCCTCGGCGCCGAGGACGGCGCCTTGAGCGTACTTGAGACTTCTTTCATGTGATCGGTCTCTGCTGCCAAAACTTGAATGCTTTCACGAAGATACGTTGATCCACAAAGACCGCCAGCGCAACCCCGACCGTATACACAACAAAATCGATCGGGTCAAACGAGCCTACATAATGATTCGTTGAAACCTGGTAATAAAAAAGCTGACCGAGTTCCAGAAGCGTGGGGACGGTGAAAGCCAGCAAGGCACGCACTTGCCAGGTTTTCAGCCATCGTTCGCCGATACCAATAAAGAAATAAAACGCAAACGGCTGTATCAGGTCTTTGGAGTAGCTTACCCACAACACCCAGCCTGTGCTTTGCGGCTCGAAGATGGTTGCCGGGGAGAGACCCTCTGAAAACCACAACAGACCCAGGGAAATCACCAGCAGGATGGCGGTTTTCATAATTTTATTCCACCGCCGGGTACCGCTGTGCAGAATCTGCGAGGCGGCGGCTCGAGCAAGCATGAATTATCTCTGCGGATCTTTCATCTGTGTGACGAGCAGCGCGCTGATGAACAGCAACCCAGTCGCCAATAACAGTGCAGGTGTGAATGAACCATCGGACGTCTTCAACGCTTCCATGATGTAAACAAACACAACCGCAGCCTGACCCGTCAATTGCATCAAGCCGTTGGATGTGCCTTCCGGTGTTGGGTGGGTGATTTCAGCGGCATATTGCATTCCGATGGGCATGGCGCTGACCAGAAAGAAGCCCATTACAAACGCGGATGCAAACAACAGCCAGGCGCTGGTGGCAAAGGTCAACCCGACCAGGCCGGGTATCGCACCAATGAAAGCCACATAAAGATAGCGCTGACGCATCCGTTGTTTGTCGGATAAAGCCGGGATGACCACGGCTCCAATCACTCCGCCGACGATCATCAGCGCTCCGAGCGTGCCAGCATCGGTAGGCGTAAAGCCGCGCGGGCGGATCATTGCTTCGATCCAGGTCGTGACGCCGTTGAATATCCCTATACCAATGAAAGAAATTGCCAGATCAAACCAAAACGGGCGTACTGTGAGGGCGTGCTTCAAGCCATCCAGCATCAACGCACGGACTTCCTGTCCAGGAGCGAAGGGTGGCGTGGGTGGTCTTTCGCGGGCGAACATCACGAAGAGAACTGCCAGCACGGCCGACACGCCACCGTAGATCAACTGCACGTTTGCAATGGACATGGATTCGATCAGGATGGGCGTCAGTATCAGGCCGAGTGCCGTTCCGATCAGGTTGGCTAACGTGATCAGTCCAACCGTGGTGGCTCGTTCTTCGAAGGCAAACCACTTGGCCGGGATCGTTGTCCAGGCATTGAGCAGGAATGGTTGCGCGATGGCAATGCCAACGGTGCTGCCAAGCACCAGACCGTAGTTTGTGCCGGCCAATCCGCGCACGACCCCGAAGACACCCATCAAAATCGCGCCAATGCTGACCGCCAATCGAAAACCATACGTATCGATCACCCATGAAACCGGGATCGAGAGCGGGATGAACGCGATCATGAAAGTCATGGAAAGCAGACCGATCTGCAAGTCTCCCACCCCATAATATTCTGCTGCCGGACCCGTGATCGGTGCATACGTGATCCACAAGGTTTGCATGATCAGGTTGATGAACATGAAGACAGCCAGCACGACCCAGCGATAACTGTAAAGTTTGTAATTGGTTGCCATGTATTCCTTTTATATGCAAGCCGTCAATACTGTCTCGAATTTGTTCAATGCATCGTCGATAATTTTATCCGTATCCGCCATGGACGTATACATGCGCGAGCCTGCCAACGTGACGAGTCCCTGCGACATATAAGCTGCGCCCATCTCTTCCATCATATGCTTGCGCGGTTTAAGTTCGCGCGCCAGGCGGATCGGATTACGCAGGTCGAGCAACATCACACCCGAGGTTTCCAAATGAACGATCGAGCCTTGATTATATGCGACAAACGGAAGCGCGTATTTTTCGAGGATGGCTTGCAGTCCTTTCGTGAGTCGGTCACCCGCCCATCCTGCGATCACAGGTGCATTCGTTCTTTCCATTTCCAGCAGGGAATAATAACCCGCCACACACGACAGCGGATTGGCAGAAAGCGTTCCGCCAATATAGGCGCGTTCACCGGTCCCGCCGATTCCGGCCGCGAAGCTCATGATCACATCCGCGCGTCCGCCTACGCCGCCCGCCATGGGATAGCCGCCGCTGATGCATTTGCCGAAGGCGGTCAGATCAGGCCGGACGCCGAAAAATCCCTGGGCGCCACCCATCCCCAAACGGAAGCCGGTCACAACTTCGTCGAAGATCAGAAGCGCACCGAACTCATCGCACAACTCCCGCACTTTCTTGTTGAAGTCAAAGGAGACGGGGCGCGTCCCTGATTCCGGTCCCAGCGGCTCGACGATCACTGCGGCTGTCCCGCCTCTCAGCCTGTTGAACACGAAATGACGTTTCAGTGCGGCGAGACTGTTCGGAAAAAATTCCTCGGTCGCGGCACTGGCTCCGCGCGGGATGCCTGTCGCCTCGAGTCGACCCGTTCCCGGTATATGCAATCCGTAAACCAT
>JBGPNQ010000330.1:0-6082 GCA_041487615.1 Anaerolineae bacterium | reverse complement strand
GCTGCAGATACAGATGAACAGGCTTCCCTGATCGTAACAAAAGATGACGGACTCAACATTGTCGCTCCGGACTTCACAACGACATATACCATCACGGTTACCAACAATGGCGCCCCGGATTTGACTGGTATCGCGTTGGTGGATACCATCCCGGCCGGCATGTCCTTTGTCGCGGCCAGCAGCGGAGGTATCTTTGCCGGCGGGCAGATCACCTGGCCGCTGTTCAACCTTGCGTCCGGCGCATCCACTCCGTTCACCGTCCAGTTGAAGGTCGCGGACTTGGCCAGCCTGGGAGGCATTACGTCATTCGCGAACACAGTCTACGTTCAGGATGACGGCTCGAAGACCGGCGGCACGCCTATTGAGTCTCAGGATATCGATACCGATACGCTCGCCAATACCAACGTCAAAACATTGACAAATACAAATCAGGCCGGTTCCGTCACCCCGAATGTTTTGATCGGTGAAATCCTGACCTATAGCATCCGCATCGATATTCCTGTGGGAACCATCAACAACCTCCAGGCTGTTGATGTACTTGATCATGGCCTGGCTTTCATGGGTTGTGACCCAATCACAGCAATTTCGGCGGGCAGCCTGGCGCTGGCCCAGAACCCATGCACCACGCCCAGCGCGTTGACCGTCCAGGCCGAACCGGTGACGGATACAGACCCCAGTAGTGTAGATGCCGGACGGCGTGTCACCTTTGACTTTGGCACGGTGCAAAATAACAGCGGCTCCACACAGACACTTATTCTAACTTATCAGGTTGTCGTCCTGGACATTGCGGATAATGTTGATGGTGTGACCGGTTTGAACAACATCGTTGAGTGGCGGTGGGAGGGAGGAACGCTTTCCGGTTCAGCGACCGGAGTCAATATTGTTGAGCCACAAGTAGGTATTGAGAAGAATGTCGACCCAAAGACCGCTGCTATAGGCAGTATCGTGGACTTTGCGATTGATATCAGCCACACTGCCCAGAGCACGGCGCCGGCCTATGATGTGCTGATGACCGACAACATCCCCACCAGCTTGGCGCTGGTTCCCGGTTCGGTCCTAGTCAATGGCTCTGCGGGCCTGCCGGTTGCCACAGTAACCTATACGGGTACGCAACTCAATGTATTCTGGACATCCTTTCCAGTCGGAGAAACGGCCACGGTGACCTTCCAGGCGACCTTCGTCGGTCCAAGCCCCGTGGTTAACACCGCCAATTTGGAATGGTCCAGCATCCAAATCGATCCCAACCCGCATCTGCTGCCGCAGTCGTCCCATAATGACTACTCCACCGAACGCCGCTACGACCCGGGCAGCCAGACGATCAACAATTATCGTGCCAGCTCGTCGGCTACCTTAACCAAACCGTCATTGCCTAACACCGGTTTTGCTCCCAATGTAGTGACCGATCTCAGCAATCAGCCGCCTGTGGTCTATACACCGACAAATGGCCTGACAGTCGAGATTCCCTCGCTTGGAATTAATATCCCGATTGTGGGTGTGCCGAAAAAGGATGGGACCTGGAATGTGGCCTGGTTGGGCAATCAGGCCGGATGGTTGGAAGGGACCGCATTCCCATCCTGGAGCGGAAACAGCGTGCTCACAGGTCACGTGTATATGTCAAACGGTCTGCCTGGACCTTTCGTGGATCTCGGCAAACTGAAATATGGTGACCGTATCATCGTTCATGCATATGGGCAGAAGTATATATTTGAAGTACGCACAAATGCAGTGGTTGAACCCAATGATCAGTCCGTGATGAAACATGAGGAAAAATCCTGGGTTACGCTTGTAACTTGTAAGGAATATGATGAAAAGACCAATACCTACCGAAAGCGCGTGGTAGTTCGGGCGGTGCTGGTAAGCGTCACCTGGGAATGAACTGCAGGAAATATCCCGTAGGTTTTCGAGCCTGCGGGATACTGTTTTATTTCATCTGGATGAGGGGAAGAAATTTTTCAACGATGTAAGGGTCAAAGAGCCGGCCGGCTTCCTGTTCGATGTACTCAATCACATCTTTTGGATTCATGCGCTTGCGATAAGGCCGGTCACTGGATAGGGCGTCCCAGACATCCACGACGGCAAAGAGGCGGGCGAACAGGGGAATCTCCTCGCTCTTCAGTCTGTGAGGATATCCGCTTCCATCCCAACGTTCATGATGATAGTAGGGGATGATCAATGCCTGGTTCAGGTAGCTGATGGGAGAAAGCATCTGGTATGCATAGAGTGGATGCTTGCGCATCACAACCCATTCATCGTCAGTAAGAGGTCCGGGCTTCTGAAGGATTTCATCAGGAATACCCATTTTCCCCATGTCGTGTAACAGGGCTCCGCGTCGGATATGCACGATTTCATCCTCGCTGCAGCCCAGCTCACGGGCCAACTTGATCGTCATTTCAGTGACACGTTGCGTATGTCCCTCTGTCTCACGGTCTCGCAGGTCAAGAGCCAGTACCCAGCCCTCGATCGTTTTGTCATATGCATCTTGAAGATCGTAATGTGCGCGCTGTAATGCCACTTGCGCCTGTTTGCGTTCTGTAATATCACGGGAGGATGCCTGAACCTCGATGGGATTATGATCCTGGTCGTAAATGACACGGGCTGTTGTTTCAAGCCAGATGTATTCTCCATTTTTGTGCAGCGCCCGGTAGGGAAATGCTTCTGTTGGATCGTTCCACTTGGAGCTATTAAATAACGCCAGGATATTGGAAGCATCCTCGGGGTGGACAAAAGTTAACACGCCTTTTCCAATGAGTTCTTCGGGTTTGTACCCTAACAATGTGCGGCAGGAGGGAGAGACATAGAGAAATGTTCCCTGGCTATCATGGCGCGAGATCATGTCGGATGAGTTTTCAGCCAGCAGACGGAACTGCGCTTCTCGTTCCGCGAGCCTGATCTGTATCCGTTCCTGTTCCTGCATAATAAGCCACTGCTGGATGGCGCGTTCGGCAATATGTGGCATATCCATCATGGATTCGGAGGACTTGATGATATAGTCCAGAGCGCCCGATTTCATGACTTCCACAGCGTTTCGTTCGCTGCCATAACTGGTCATGACGATCACAGGGATTCTGATGGTGCCCTGTTCCTCAAGGACGGTTTTGCTGTCGCCATCCGGTAATCGCCAGTCTGCAATGATCAGGGTGGGTCGGAAAGAATTCAGGCGCGCGCGTGCGTCGGACAATGTATTGGCAATCGTCAGATGTGCACCGTCACCGCGCTCCTCGAAGGCGCGTTGAATTAGCTCTGCATGCGCAGGGTCATCTTCAATTAACAGAATATGGACGGAATCATCCATCATGAGAAGTTCATTTCCTAACTCTGGTCGTTTTGTTGGGGAGCGAAAGTTGACTTCAGTCCTTGGGCTCAGGATTTGTATTCCAGCTTAGCCAGTAAAATCCAAGGTCATCCATTAATTTCTTGAACTCGTCGAAGCCCACCGGTTTTACCAGGTAGCTATTGGCATGATTGTAGTAAGCCTTGGCCACATCTTTTTCCGCCTCGGATGTGGTCAGCACCACAACCGGAATCGTCTTTAGATTATCATCCTCTTTGATCGCCTTAAGCACGTCTATTCCATCCACGCGTGGCAATCGCAGGTCCAATAAAATCACATGCGGACGAGTGTTATCGGTGCGGTTGAGAAACTCCCCACGTTGGAATAGATAGTCAAGAGCTGATTGTCCGTCAAGAAAGTGCCGCACCCGATTTGCAATGCGATGTTCCTCGAGTGTGCGGATCACGAGTTCAGCATGATCCACATTGTCTTCGACAAGCATTACGAGGACGGGCTCTCCTATCATGTGTTTCTCCTTACGGTACGGATATTGTCATTCTAACCTTATTTCCATTTTTTGGCGGTGATTGGCGGCTTACAGAGTGCCGCAAATTTACTTAACTTGAATATTGAAATTCTGCCTATCATTCCAGGTGCACACATTACTTATCCATGAGACAAGCGGTAAATCAGGTTCATGAATGACTGACGGGAAGAGTAAAGAAAAATGTTGAGCCGGAGCCTGGCTGCGAGTCCAACCAGATTCGTCCGCCGTGGATTTCAATGATGCGCTTCACGAGCGTAAGCCCCACACCCGTACCTTCCACGCTTGGGTCCAGTCTGTTGAACAGACCAAAGATACGTTCGTGATATTGCGGCTCGATACCAACACCGTTATCCCGTACAAAGAGTATGGCTCTTCCATCCTTGTCCAACCCGTCGGTACCTATCTCAATTTGTGGTTCGGTTTGGTCCCCCATAAACTTGATGGCATTGCTGATCAGGTTTTGCATTACCTCAAGGAGACGGGTATGATCTGCATATACTGTGGGCAGGTTTTCCTGCACACTTAGCTTAACCCTGCCCGCTTCAAGTTGTGCGCTAATAAGATTGATTGTTTCGTTCAAGATTGTGCCCAGCGGAATCTCTTCAGATGGGTTGGTGGTCCTTCCTACACGGGAAAGTTCGAGCAGGTCTTTCAGCAGGATCTGCATTCTATCCACTGCGTTCGCAATTCGGCCCAAATCCTGATCAAAGCGCGTCATGTCATCGGAGGTTGCGTCCTGGCGCAGGTATCCCAGAAAGCCGCGAATGGTGACCAGCGGCGAGCGCAGATCGTGGGAAACTGTATAGGTGAAGCGTTCCAGCTCGGCGTTTCGTTTTTCGAGTTCATTGATGAGGGCTGCGCGCTCCGTGAACAGGCGCGCGTTTTCGATCGCGTTTGCAATCTGGTCTGCCATGCTTTGCAGGGCCGTACTATCCACGCCCGAGAAGGCGGATGGGAGGATGGATTGAATGGTCATTGCGCCGATCACCTCTCCATGTGTGATCAATGAAAGCGCCATTTCGGAACGGGTGAGCGGCAGGTGAGGATTCCTGAATTGGACCGCATCCGTCCCAACGTCCAGGGCGATGCGTGCCTGTCCATGGAAAATGCACCATCCAATCATTGAGGAATCGCCCACCCGCAGGCGATGTCCTTCGGCGATCATCTGTTTTCCCATCTCACCTGCTGCTGCACTCAGCACCGCCCATTCCCTCGATTCGTCAACAAGGAATATTCCCACATAATAATAATCAAAATGATTGCGGATCAGTTCCGCCACATTCGGCAGGAGGCTATTAATATCCAAAATGGAGGTCGCGGCCCGCGAGACTTCAGCTCCGGTCTGCAACTGGATGGTGCGTTGCGTCATCACGGCCATCAGGTTTGCCTGCTCTGCCTCCACCTGTTTTCGAGCCGTAATGTCCGTCCATATCCCCAGCCAATAGAGGGGAGCGCGTTCTTCGTCACGGACCAGGATCGCATCATCGCGAATCCATACAATCCCCTTCTCTTTCGTAATCAGACGGTATTCCATCTGAAAAGGCTGACCGGTCTGGAATGAAAATGTGCTTTCCGCCAAAACGCGCTCGCGGTCTTCAGGGTGCAGGATCTGCTTCCACAAAGCCGGGTCCTGAACGAACTCATCCCGTGAATAGCCGAGAAGATGGGTGACCTGTGGGCTGATGTATTCCGTGCCGCTCGCCTCATCGTTCGTGTTGATGTACGAAATGGCTGGGATACTCTCCAGCAGGGTCTTATATTTCGTCTCGCTCTTTTTAGCGCTGTCGAGTAACTGGTTTGTATTCCCTGCAATGATGATTTGCAGTCCGAGGATTACAACAAAGAAGAAGGAATAAATAAATACCCGTGCCATGGGAGGATAGAACATGGGAGCAGGGAGTTTGCCCGCGAGTTCGGCCCTGGCCATCAATATTCCAGTGAGAATACAAAGGAGTGTAATGAAAAGCCCCGCTCTGTTGTTTGTGATCAACCCGCTCAATGCGATTACAACCACGTAACCAATGGTGATTGGCGCGAAAACCCCGCCTGCACTGATGATTCCCATGGTTGTAACAAACCACAACGCGGACAGCAGGATGTTTCCAGCAGCGAGCAGCCTCAATCTGCGCACGAGCCACAGGATGACGAGACAGGCAGGGACGAGGATCGCTGCGATCACGACAGCTCGTTGGAGTAGGACCGGTAAAAGGATGGCTGTTGCAAGGATGAATAACAGGGATGCAATAATCATCCCGCTGGAGGTG
>JBGPNQ010000329.1:0-6086 GCA_041487615.1 Anaerolineae bacterium | reverse complement strand
CTACGTGCCAGCCGAACAAGATTATAACCCTCCGCATTTTAGGGATTTATGATAAACTACAGCCCGCTTGAAACAGGTACGTTATTTATGATACGTGCCTTTCCGCTCCTGGCGGACCTACGGTTTGAACAGGAGCAATCCCATGGAAAGGAGGCTAAATCCCTCATGCGCAACTACGAACTCGTTTGCATTGTCCAGCCCGAACTGGACGAGACCGCCTTTAAAGGCGTTATTGACCGCGTCTCTGGCTGGGTCACTGAAGCAGGCGGAACCGTGGATAAAGTGGATGTTTGGGGACGCCGCAGACTGGCGTACCAGATCCACAAGCAAAGAGAAGGTCAGTACGTTCTCCTGAACGTTTCACTTGACCCGAAATCCACCAGTGAATTGGAGCGTAATATTCGTTACCTCGAAACCATCCTGCGTCATATGCTCTCTGCAGTGTAAAGTTTTATCAATGATTCTCGGTTTTTATAAGGAGATTGGATATGAGCCGAGGCTTAAATAAAGTTCAAATTATCGGTCATTTGGGACGTGATCCTGAAATGCGCTACACACCCTCCGGTCGACCTGTAACTACCTTCACCGTGGCCGTGAGCCGCTCGTGGAATACCGTGGATGGTGAGCGTCATAATGAGACGGAATGGTTCAATGTGGTTGCCTGGGGCAACCTGGCCGAGATCTGCAAACAGTATCTCAACAAGGGTCAACAGGTCTACATCGAAGGACGCTTGCAGACCCGCCGCTGGGATGATAAGGAAGGTATCAAACACACCAGCATCGAGGTTGTCGCCAACGAAATGATGATGCTTGGCGACCGCCGCGACCATCCCAACAGCACAACAACATCCGAGCCTATTTCTGAGGATGCCGATATGACAGCGAATGAGGATGAGTTCCCATTCTAATCAGTCCTGGCAGGTTAATGCAGCAGCGCAACAAATTTGCTGGGACCCAATAGTACTTAAACCGGAGTAATAAATGGCTGACGATCGAAGATCACAACAACAGGGGGCTACTGAAGGAAGCGGCGACCGCCGTTTCTTTGCGAAGCCCAAGTTTTGTCAATTTTGTGCTGATAAGACACTGACAATTGACTACAAGAAGACGGACCTGCTACGCCGTTATATCACCGAAGATGGCAAGATCCGCCCACGCCGCCAGACCGGCGCATGCGCCCGTCACCAGCGCGTGGTATCTTCTGCGATCAAGCAGGCACGTCAGATTGCCCTGCTCCCATTCGTAGGAAAATCCTTCGAAGAGGGACGCTAGTCCCGGAAGACAATTGCGGGGTTCTGCCAGACGCGGGACCCCGCCTTTGCGTCGCGGAAAAATACTATGGCAAAACCAGTTTCGAATCCTAAAGTAATCACAAAAAAGCACATGGCCCGTCTGGAACGGGAAAGGCGACAGATCAACCTGATCCGCGGCATCGCGATCGCAGGAATCGTCATCGTTCTGCTCCTGCTGGGTTATGGCTACCTAAAGCTGAACGTCCTGACACTACGTGAACCCGTTGAGGAAGTCAACGGTGTCAAGATCACTTCGCGCGAATGGCAGGAACGTGTAAGTCTGCAACGAATGCAAATGGTGAATATCTATAATCAATATTCATTCTATCAACAGACATTTGGAATGGATTATTCACAACAGCTGCAGCAAATCACGACGATGATGCAATCCCCGGAAACAATCGGACAGCAGGTGCTGGATCAAATGCGGGATGAAATCCTGATCCGACAGGAAGCACAGAAGCGCGGTATTACGGTCTCGGATGCAGAAGTAGAGAAGTCCATTCAGGAGAGTCTAAACTTCTTCCCGAATGGGACGCCGACTCCTACAGTCACGCCGACAGAGCTTGTGAATCCCACTCTGAGCAGCCAGCAACTGACGATCTATCCTCCTACATCGACACCCACGATCACGCCCACATCCACGATCACACCGACCGCGACGCTTGATCTCACGGCAACCCCGGCCCCGGCCATGACAGCCACACCCGCGCCTGCAACGCCGACGGCCGTTCCCGCGCTGCCAACTGAGACTGCCACGCCATATACCGCGGCAGGTTACAAAACGACATACCAGGATGCCATGAAAAACTACAAGACCTACAATATCAGCGAGAAGACCGTGCGTACAGTTTATGAAGCACAGTTGCTGCGCCAGAAATTGCAGGACGACATGGCAAAGAACCTCTCGCATACCGAAGTGCAGGTCCTGGTGCGTCATATTCTTGTTGATAACGATGTGGCAGCCGCTACGATCGAGGAGCGTTTGAAGAAGGGCGAAGATTTCGCCAAACTTGCAGCGCAATTCTCCAAGGACACAGGCTCGGCCCAAACCGGCGGCGTATACGACTGGGCGCCCGCCAGTAACTATGTTACGGAATTCAAGGATGCGGTTCTCTCTCAGGAGATTGGTGTCATCGGCGAACCGGTCAAGACCCAATATGGTTATCACATTATTCAGGTCATTGGCCGCCAGGAATTGCCCATCACCGACAGCCAGTATGAACAGAAGAAACAAACTGCCCTGAATGACTGGCTGACCACCGCCCGCAAAGAGGCCAAGGTCACGACCTTCGACATTTGGAAGGAACGCGTTCCCGCCGTACCCACCCTTCCAGCTGCTCAGTAATTCAAACCATCAAATTCAAAACCGTCCAAACAATTCGCTTGGACGGTTTTTCATTTCACTATGCCAAGGACTGGCTGGCACATACCCTATCACGCTCGCTTCAACATTTCATCTGTTACCTGATCCAACCTCAAACTGATCATTTGACTCGCCGAGTCGCGTCCCATCGTAATGCCGTAGATCACGTCGGCGGCTTGCACAGTATTGCGGTTATGTGTGATGACGATGAACTGCGTATCGTTGCTAAGTTCCTGTAACAGGTCGCGGAAGCGTCCCACGTTCGCCTCGTCCAGCATGGCATCGACCTCGTCCATCACACAGACCGGCGTGGGCGAAACTTTGAGCAACGCAAATACCAACGCAACCGCCGTCAGGCTTCTCTCGCCGCCCGATAGGAGAGCCAGACCCTGCTCGCGGCGACCCGGTAAGCGCGCTTCGATCTCGATGCCCGTCTCCACCAGATTATCGGGGTCTGTCAACGCCAGCCGTGCCGAGCCACCGCCAAACAGCCGGGTAAACATGGCGCGGAATTGTTTGTCCACGGCATCAAAGGTCCTTGAAAATTCCTGTTTCGTGAACTGATCCAATTCAGCGATGACCTGCCTCAAATCCGCTTCGGCCTTTCGCAGGTCATCGACCTGTGTCTTCATGAACGAGTAACGCTCGGACTCTCTATCGAATTCCTGTTTGGCCTCCGGGTTGATCGGACCCATGCGACGGAGATGGGTGCGGTTTTGAGCCAGCTGCGACTCGAGTTCGGGTGATATTTCGGTTACAGCCGGCAATTCCTCCACCATTCCTTCCAGGGGAAGTGGTACCGGGCCGGAAACATCCGCGGCGTATTCGAACATTACCAGGCCAAAATCGTCGGTGATTTTCTGACGCAGGTTGTCCAAACCTTCCTGCTTCCTCAATTGCTCCAACTGCACTTGTCCCAGCGTTCGTTCTGAGTTTGCAAGCGAACGCTGCGCATTCGATTCCACTTCCTGCAAACGTGACTCTTCCTGTTCAGCACTTTCCAAATCTTTTTCAGCAGGTTCAATGTACACACGCAATTCTTCAATCTGTGTATGCAAGGCATTCTCACGTTCACGGAAGGAGGATTTATTGGCATCCAGCCCTGTCAGTGACGTTTCAGCTTCCTGCAAACGGGATGTCAATTCAAAGCGGCGCGTGTCGAAGCGCGATGCGTCCTGGTTTTGTTCTTCTCTCCGGGCGCGCACATCTTCCATGGCGCGTTCCACAACAGCAACACGCGTGCCCCAATAGGAGGCCTGGGATTGCGCTTCTGCCAGATCCATCGCGCTCAACTGCTCTGAAAGGAAACGCACATCGTCGTGTGCTTTCAACGATTGCGACTCCACGTCTGATTGTGATTGGATCAGGTTTTGGCGGATTGAAGCCGCTTCGTCCGCCTCAGCTTTTAACTGGGCATGTTGACTCTTCTGCCACTCCAACTGTCGCCGCGCCGATTCAGACTCTAATCCGGCCTGCTGCTCATTTCCTTGAGCATTCTCCAGACGTATGCGCATCTGGCGTACTTGGTCGCCAGCCTGTGTCAGTTCACGCTGCGCATCGTTGATCCGCAAGGACAATTCATCCACTTCACCGTTGAGCAGATCGATTTGTGAACCCAACCCGGCCAGGGATTCAGTTAGTTCGCGTTTTTGGCGCGGACGACTCAAGGTGGAGGAAGAAGCGGATTTGCCGGCAATGATCAGGCCATCCCCGCGAAAGACCTCACCTCGCAGAGTCACTACGCGCGCATGTGCCGGCAATTCCCGGATCATTCTCCTGGCAATGGCCCGCTCGCGGACAATCAATGTTTGACCGAGCATCAGGTCCACGGCAGCGCGTAATTCTTCGGGAGCATTGACCAGTTCAGATGCAATGCCAAGACAATCGTTATCGTCCGGTTTGGAAATAAGTCCTCGTGAGCGATTCTCAAGGGGCAGCAACGCCGCGCGGCCGGCATCATCCGATTCGAGCAATTGAAGTGCATCCTCAATGTCATTTGTGTCAAGCAGGATGGCATCCAGTGTATCGCCCAGTGCCGCAGTAATGGCGGTCTCAAGTTCAGCCGGAACATCGAGCGACGCACTCAACGCCCCGCGCGCGCTTTTGAACTGCGATTGACGCGCTGCATCCAAAAGATAACGTGCACCTTCCGCGTACCCTGCAAGCGACTGCTCCGCCTGTTCAAGCACATCGAACTGCGCCTTCAGACGCGTATGTTCCGCAAGGCGTTGGGCGCGCTCATCCGACCTTGTGCGTCGGTCAGTCTCGAGTTTTGCCACCGCGCTCCTTGCGTTCTCCTCCCTCTCAAGCGCAGTTCGCCATTCAGCCTCCACAGACTCACGATTCTGACGGGCGTCCGCTGATTTCAAACCAGCTTCACGCGCGTGTGCATCAGCAGCCGCAATCGCTTTGCTGGCGTTCTCCAACCGCGTTTGCAAACTTTCCAGACGCGATTTCAGCTCATTCAAACGGGCCTGTGACTCGGCGCGCTGCGCGCTCCATTTTTCGATCTCTGCGCGTGCAGACTGTAACTTCTCTTCGGCCTCGGTTCGCTCAATTTGCTGTCTTTGCAGGGTCTCACGCGCATCTGTGTATTGCTTCTGTGCCTCGTCATATTCCGCTTGCAGTCGTATTGACTCCTGCTCCACTTCAGCCAGTCGCTCCTGGACCAGGCGCTCTTCATCGGACACGCGGTCCTTATCTGCCAGCACCGATGATTGCGCAGTAAGGAGGGAACGCCGTCGCTCTTCAAGGACGGCCAGTTCACGGCTCACTTCTTCACGCTGATTATGCAGCTCGGCAGATTGACGGTGCCAGGCATTGAGTTGGGCGCGCAATCCGGTCAGCCGTTCACGGAAGGTGTTATAGACGGTCTGTGTCTTGACATGCACTTCCCGCGCTTCATTAACGCGAACTTCCTGTGCTTTGACCACCTCACGCGCATCGGTCAATTCCTGTTGGGCATGATGCCAGTGATATCCATACCATTCAAGCAATATGACTTTTAGATCTGCCTGGGCACGGATATATTCAATGGCGCGCTTGGCCTGCCGTTCCAGGCTTCGCAGCCGCGGCTCAAGTTCTGACATAATGTCGAGCACGCGTTCCAAATTCCGCATGGTATTCTCGAGACGTTTCAGCGCTTCTTCACGGCGTACGCGATACAATCCTACTCCCGCGGCTTCCTCAAACAAGCGACGACGCTCATCCGCCTTCAAGGCCAGGGAAGCATCCACCAGTCCCTGACCCAGGATGGTATATGTGCGTTCCGATAAGCCCGATGCCGCCAGCAATTCATTGAGATCGCGCAGACGCACGTGTTGGTCGTTGAGAAGATAATCATTGTGACCATCACGATAGGCGCGCCGCGTCATGCCAACTTCCGTGAAGTCCACAGGAAGCCAGTTGGCCGTGTTATCGAAGAGTAT
>JBGPNQ010000328.1:0-6093 GCA_041487615.1 Anaerolineae bacterium | reverse complement strand
GAACATGATACTCGAACGGAGCAGGTTTCATGGATACGCCCTAGTTGTCTGGTGTTCGATGGTTTCGATAATTCGTTGCCACCCCCGGCATACACTGACCGATCTGGTTCGGGTCGGTCTGGAAATTCCGTATTCGTTTCCTCGGCGCACGGATCGAACCATCACCTTTAAATAACATCAGACTCTCCTCTAAAGATCTGAACTGTGCCCGTAGTGATAAAAACACCTTTTCACTGCAATCGTTCTGATTCGGATGGAGTCAGTCTAGTGAACGGGATTATATCCCAAGCAGGTAGTCGGAAGGCGTGGATGCCTGGGAACAATCATCCATCCTGCTTTGAGATCAAATATATCAATCGGAGGATTTTCAAATCATCATAATTGAGTTGGCCGTTTAATTTATCATATACCGGTTTTAGAAAAGTTGGGCTAAATTCATCGAAGGCAGCAAATGTGGCTTTCTGTTGTTCACGTGTAGCGGAGCTAAACGATTGCAAGTCATCTCCACTGCGGAGTTTATTGCCAGCCGCGAGATAGCGCGCCAAATGGTCAAGGATTGTTCCAACGGTGACACGATAACGTTCCATCAGACTTTGGAGGGTTTCGCCCGCATTGTAGGCGTCCGCCACAATCATATAACGACGATTTGAATTGCTTTTCTCGCGAACAGATACTTTTTGCTTTTCCTTGAGTCCATGATTCTCACAATATGTTTGGATCACTTCCAAAAACGTCTCACCATATTGCCGTAACTTCACCTGTCCCACGCCGGAGATCGTGAGCAAGCTGGTTATAGACTGCGGATAATACACAGCCATCTCAACGAGAGTCTTATCCGAAAAAATGACATAGGGTGGAACTCCTGCCATATCTGCCAATTCCTTGCGTTTTTGGCGCAGAACGGCAAACAATGCGTGATTGTATTCGACTTCTTCTTTCCTCTTTCCTTCCTTTTTTACTCTCTCCGCTTCCTCAAGGACGCCGAAAACTATTTCCCTTTTCCTGAGAGCCTCCAACGCCTTGGCCGTGAGACTCAGCGTGTGATATTCGCCTTCCTGTTTGAGATACCCCATCGTCAGGAGCTGACGGGCGATGTGCATCCACTGTTTCTTCGTCAGTTCCGTGCCAATGCCATAGGTGGATAGTTTGTCATGCTCCCAGCGCAGGACCTTTTCGTTTTTCGAGCCGAGCAAAATATCAGCGATGTGACCTGCACCGAACTTCTCGTCCGCACGTTTGACGCAGGAGAGAAATTTCTGTGAATAGACTGTAATATCGGTCAGCGGAGTAGGGGCGGAGGTACAGTTGTCGCAGTTGGAACAATTGTCGGCTGAGGTTGATTCGCCAAAGTAATTTAGGAGAGGCTTGCGGCGGCAGATCCTTTCATCTTCTGCATATCGTACTATCGCATTCAGGTGTTCAATTGCTACGCGTTTTTCGTTGCCTTCTTTTTGGTCAATGAAATAATTGATCTTGGCGACGTCCGAGTAACTGTAAAGGAGCAGGCAATGGGCAGACAAGCCGTCCCGTCCCGCTCGTCCGATCTCCTGATAATAACCTTCGATGCTTTTGGGTAGATCAAAATGAATCACGAAGCGCACGTTGGGCTTGTTGATGCCCATGCCGAACGCGATGGTGGCGACGATGATCTGTGCGTCGTCACGGATGAAGGCCTCCTGATTTTGGCGTCGCTCTGAATCCTCCAGCCCCGCGTGATATGGGCGGACAGAATATCCCCTCAGCGCGAGATACGCCGCAAGTTCATCCACCTGCCTGCGCGAGAAACAATAGATGATCCCCGACTGCTCTCTGTAACGCTGGAGCATATCCATGGTTTGGGCGTAGGCATCGCGCTTTTGCATGACTTCGATGTAAAGATTCTCGCGATTGAAGCTGGCAATGAATTCGTTGGTCGTTGCAAACTTGAGCGTCGTGCGAATATCCTGGCGGACTCTGGCTGTAGCAGTCGCCGTCAGCGCAAGACAAACCGCCGTTGGAAATCTCTTGCGTACGTCCACAATTTGGCGATATTCCGGGCGAAAGTCGTGACCCCACTCAGAGATGCAGTGCGCCTCATCTATTGTGATGCAATCGACCTGAACTGAATCAAGAAGCGAAAGGATGCGTGGCGTCAGGAGCGTTTCCGGTGCAATGTAGAGCAGTTTTACTTCGCCGCGTCGCACATATTCCATATTGTCCTGATATTCCTGCGGCGCGAGCGAACTGTTGAGGAACAGGGAAGGCACGCCAAATGCGCGTAATTGTTCCACCTGGTCTTTCATCAACGAGATAAGCGGCGAGACAACCACCGTGAGCCCTTCGAACAGAAGCGAAGGGATTTGGTAACACAACGATTTGCCTCCACCTGTAGGCATGACCGCGAGTGTATCCCGGCGCGCCAGAATGTTATCGATTACTTCACATTGCAATGGCCGAAAGGTATCGTAGCCAAAGGTATCTTTAAGGATGGATGCTGGAGATGACATGAGCGAAGTATAACGAAGATTCCTCCTTCGTTGGCTTTACATCCTCAAAACAGAATCGCCATGCCGGAATATCGGCGCGTTTACACGGCCCGAATACAAGCCTGTCCCGAAAGCTGATCAAGCGAACTGAGTCGCTATATCGAGAAATCCCCCCACTGCCAGATTCCATCCTTGGGAACATGCAACGTTGGTCCATACACCGCGCCACCATTGACTCGCTTCTCCAAAGATTCAACGTGTGCGATCAAGGTTGCCAGCGTTTCGCCGATGGTATCGGGCAGATGTCCATGCTCAAGGTCTGCTTTTTCATCGAGCGTATGGGATGGATTCTCGCGCACGACTATCTGTCCCGGCACGCCAACGATTACCGAATCAGGAGGCGCCGATTTCACTACAACGGCATTCGCTCCGATTCGGCTGTTTGCACCAATCGTGATGGCTCCCAAAACTTTGGCGCCCGCGCCAATAACCACGTGATCTTCGATCGTTGGGTGACGCTTGGTCTTGTGTAAACTGGTCCCACCCAGGGTCACACCATGATAGATGGTCACATAACTGCCAACTTCGGCAGTCTCACCAATCACTACGCCCATGCCGTGATCGATGAAAAGATCATGGCCGATGGTTGCTCCTGGATGGATCTCGATCCCGGTGATATTGCGCGTGATTTGCGAAATCCAACGCGCTAGAAGTTTCAGTCCGCTCTTCCAAAGCCGATGCGCGAGGCGATGTGCCCATATCGCGTGCAAGCCCGGATAACAAACCAAAACTTCCAGGATATTCCGGGCTGCAGGATCCCGATCCAATACTGATTGAACATCATCATGAATTGTTGTGAACATGTCAGCTTCCTGCTTTCTCAGCAGATGCTGACTCCTCAACCAGGTCGGCAAACAGCGGTGTCGAAAGATACCGCTCGCCAAAGGAAGGAATGATCACCACGATCAGTTTGCCAGCATTCTCAGCGCGGTTCGCTACTTGCAATGCGGCCCACGTGGCGGCACCTGAGGAGATGCCAACCAGCAAACCCTCCTCACGTGCCATGCGACGTGCCGTGTGAAAGGCATCCTCATTTTTCACGCGAATGATTTCATCATAAATTTTGGTGTTGAGGATGTCCGGTACGAATCCGGCGCCAATTCCCTGAATTGAGTGCGGTCCCTTCACCCCGCCGGAAAGTACAGGCGAGTCATCCGGTTCGACGGCGATAGCCTTGAATGATGGCTTGCGCGACTTGATGACCTCACCTACGCCGGTGATCGTCCCGCCCGTGCCAACGCCTGCTACCAGATAATCTATTCCGCCCTGCGTGTCACGCCAAATCTCCTCGGCAGTAGTCTTTCGGTGAATTTCGGGATTGGCCGGGTTCTTGAATTGCTGAGGGATGAAATATTTTTTCGGCTCGGTGAGCGCGATCTCTTCCGCCTTACGGATCGCACCATTCATGCCCTCCGGGCCCGGGGTTAACACCAATTCCGCTCCATATGCGCGTAACAACATGCGACGTTCCTTGCTCATGGTCTCGGGCATCGTCAAAATCAGCTTATAGCCGCGCGCAGCAGCAACAAAGGCCAGCGCGATCCCGGTATTGCCGCTCGTCGGCTCCACAAGGACCGTATCCTTGTTGATCAAACCTTCTTTTTCCGCCGCGTTAACCATTGCCACCCCAATGCGGTCCTTGATTGAATGGGCGGGATTATAAAACTCCAGTTTCGCAACCACGTCCGCTTTTGCGCCCGCAGTCACGCGGTTCAAGCGCACGAGGGGAGTATTGCCTACAAGTTCTGTAACATCATCTGCGATGTTCATTTCGGTTTATCCTGTATGTTTGCCTTGAAATAAATAGAACGGCTGTCTGCCACCGAGAACCATTCTCAGTGCGCAAACGATGGACACAATATCAAGTCGTTGGATTACGACTTTCATAGTATGCGGGGTCGGACCCACCGTTTGCGGCAGTCAGCCGTTTTTTATCTCTGGGAAAGAGGCGGTGGTTTAGAGACCCCGCCCAATACAGATGCAGTTCAAGACGATTTTCATTTTTCTCCCATGTAGACAGGAATAGTTTTCCCGGTCAGAATTCTACTACAGATTGAACGATCCAGAACCTTTCACAAGCACTGTGTATCATATTGATATGCAGTTCCGAATAGATTTCAGCATGCTTGAATAGCTCACTGTTCATTTCATAGCACTTTTATCTTGAGCCTGTCCCTCAAATCTAGGACTAGCAAATCTTTAGATTCGCTTTACAGTCGCTTCCAGTCACAAATCCATGTTGGTGGCACAGCGTCGGGGCATTTGACGTATCTCGAACCTGGCCCGTCATTCTGGATATTATGCTCTCTGGTAAGGATCGCATAAGCCACTTTCGGGTTTGCCCCCCAATTGGAAAGTGCTGAATATCATAAAAAGACGTGACAAATGTTTGGGAGAGCATTGTTATTATTTAATTACGTTCTCCGTCATGCAAGTGACTTGAATCATCTGCCTGAAGGATGCTTGTGGGATTAACGAAAGAGATGGTATGGAACTGATTGGAGTGACAAATAAAGGATCCAGAATATTGGTTATAGATGATGATCCTGATATCGCAAAGCTGTTGACCATTATTCTGAAACCTCAAGGCTTTGGAGTCTTTCATGCCTGTGATGGTAGGGAGGGGATTAGTAATGCCTATGAACTCCACCCTGATTTGATTATTCTCGATGTCATGATGCCTGACATGGATGGTTGGGATGCGTGTACTCGATTGCGGGAATTATCCGATGTACCAATCCTGATGTTGACAGCCCGTTCTGCAGAGGCAGACATGTTGCGAGGCTTTTCGCTCGGTGCCGATGATTATATGAAAAAACCCTTCAGCAAAGCCGAGCTGGAAGCACGTGTTCGGGCCTTGTTACGACGCAAGAAGAATCATATTGGAAGATCAGAGGTGAGTCACTATACCGATAAACTGCTGAATATTGATTTGCAAACACAGGCCGTTGAACTGGCTGGAAAAGCACTGGATTTGTCGGTGACAGAATATAGCTTGTTGGCATGCCTGGTGAGAAATATGGGGCGGACAGTAACGCATGGCCAACTGCTGCGTGAGGTCTGGGGCTGTGAGTATGGAAATTTGTCCAGCACATTGACACTATATATATGTTATCTACGGAAAAAACTGGAAGACTCGCAACATGCCCATCAATACATCCACACTCGGTGGGGACGTGGCTATAGCTTTGTACCTCTAAATGAAATTTGAAATCCATTGGGGAATCGGGGATTATAAGGATTTTTAAATAAATTTCCAAATCTTCTATATATTAGTTCTGCTATAGTAAGTGTGGGTTAGAACTGTTGTAGTCGTCTCAATATTCTCAGGCAAATGAAAGTCATTTGTAAAAGTAGAGAATATTCATCCTATAACATATATTATATAAGGCCTTT
The DNA here is from genome assembly GCA_041487615.1 of Anaerolineae bacterium. Taxonomy (GTDB): domain Bacteria; phylum Chloroflexota; class Anaerolineae; order Anaerolineales; family Villigracilaceae; genus Defluviilinea. The sequence goes on along the minus strand of JBGPNQ010000328.1, from coordinate 172 downwards.
TCCTATGGAAAGCATAACCAGTCGAGTCCAGCAACTAGCACAAAAACTGAATATGACGAGCGATGATTTCATTGGCGAGATGCGAAAAAGAGGATGCAGCGAGCCTATTGCAGTCAAAATTTGGCAGGGCCTTTATGAAGAATTCAAAGATTTTAACGACAACGATCTGTAT
>JBGPNQ010000327.1:0-6114 GCA_041487615.1 Anaerolineae bacterium | reverse complement strand
TCCTTGACGCCACCGATGGGAAGCACTTGTCCTCGAAGCGTGATCTCACCGGTCATACCCACCCTGGGCTTGACCTTGCGACCAGATACCAGTGAGACAAGTGCAGTTGCCATGGTAACGCCCGCAGATGGGCCATCCTTTGGCTGCGCGCCGGCCGGGATATGCATATGCAGGTCGGAATGTGTAAAAAAATCCGAGTCGATGCCAAGCTGTTTCGTGCGTGAACGAACAAAAGACAACGCAGCACGCGCCGATTCGTTCATTACGTTGCCGACGGAACCCGTGACTTGAAATCCTTTGCCACCCGGCATACTGGTTGCCTCCACGAACAGGACATCTCCCCCATAAGGAGTCCATGCAAGTCCCGGAACAACGCCAGGGATGGAGATGCGCTGATTCAGCTCTTCATTGCTTAGGAAAATCGGGTGATCGAGATATTCTTCGACCAATTCCGGGGTGATGCACGTTGATTCAAGTTTTCCTTCGGCGATACGTGTGCCAACTTTTCGGCAGATGGCACCGATCTTGCGCTCAAGATTGCGTACGCCAGCTTCACGCGTGTACTCACGGATGATCTTACGTAGAGAGTCATCTGTGAACTCAACTTCCTTTTCACGCAAACTGTTCTCACGAATCTGACGTGGGATGAGATAGCCCTTGGCAATGGAGATCTTTTCGTTCTCTGTATATCCGGAAAGAAAGATGATCTCCATTCGGTCGCGCAACGGTCCAGGAATCGTCTCGAGCGTATTGGCCGTTGTGATAAAAAAGACCTGTGAGAGATCGTAAGCGACTTCCAGATAATTATCACGGAATTCGCTGTTCTGCTCCGGGTCGAGCACCTCAAGCAGCGCCGATGCGGGGTCACCATGAAAGTCGAATGTTAATTTATCAATCTCATCGAGCATAAAGACCGGATTCTTCGACTCAACACGGCGTAAAGCCTGGAGAATTCGGCCGGGCATCGAACCGATATAGGTCCGGCGATGTCCACGGATCTCCGCTTCATCACGCACCCCACCCAGTGAGGCACGCACAAATTTACGATCCATGGCACGAGCGATGGATTGCCCCAATGATGTTTTGCCCACACCCGGAGGTCCAACAAAACACAAAATTACGCCTTCACGCTCGCGGCGAATCTTATCTTCAGAAGGCTGTTTGATTTCATCTTTGCGATCGATCCGCAATTTTCGTATCGCCAGAAATTCAAGAATGCGTTCCTTGACATCCTGCAACCCGTAATGATCCTTGTCAAGGATTTCACGCGCATGAGCGATTTCAAGATTGTCCGGTGTGGATTTTGACCACGGCAGGGAAACCAGCCAATCCAAATAGGAGCGGATGACGCCATATTCTGCGGCTGCACTGGGAAGTCGTGACAGGCGTTCCAGCTCACGCTTGGCCTGTTTTTCGGCTTCCTCTGGCATTTTCGCATCTTCGATTTTTTTGCGGAATTCCTCGGCTTCTGCGGCCTGCTCGTCCTTCTCCCCCAATTCCTTTTGGATGGCCTTCATCTGCTCGCGCAGGAAATATTCACGCTGTACCTTTTCGATCTCGCCGCGCGCCTCATTCTGAATCTTCTGTCCCAACTGTAAAACTTCGGCTTCTCGCACGAGTAACCCAATTAACTTCTTCAGTTTGTCAGCCACGGAATCGATTGCCAGGATTTCCTGTGAATCCTTGATATCCATGCGCTGGAAATTTGCAATCGTATACGCGGTCTGGAGTGGATCTTCCACAGATGTAATGGATCCTGCCAACTCCTCAGGGAACGAAGGAATCATTTGTGTGATCTGCTGGAATTGATCACGGGCATTGCGTGCAAGCGCGTCAATTTCTAGCCCTTCCTCCACGAGTTCAGGAGCCAGTTCTATGTGTGCCTTAAGATAAGGTTCCTCGGTAATGAACTCCCCCAGGCGAAACCGATCCATTCCCTGTACCAACAGGCGGATCGTCCCATCGGGAGCGCGCAGCAGACGATGAACAATGGCAACGGTGCCAACGCGGTACAAGTCCTTGGGACCGGGCGATTCAAGCTCAGGATTTATGCTGGCCACCAAGCCGACAAGCTTGTCCCCGCTGACAACTTCATCCACTAACTTGATCGAGCGCGGCTGCCCCACTGTCAGTGGAACCGCGGTCTGCGGATACACCACCACGCCGCGCAGGGGAAGGATCGGAAGCACATCCGGATATTTTTGGGGGTTGGATGCCTGCGAGGGGTCTGAATCGTTGGAATTGGAATCTTTCTTCTGCGATTTGGAAAACATCGACGGCATGATCATGGAGATCAATTCATTCTCGTCATCATCATTCCACTGAAGCAGATCATGAAGGCTGGTGTGCCAGCGGGAAGCAGGCATAAGATTATTCAACCTCGCCCGAGCGCGCATGTACCCGTGGGAAGGTGATCGTCAAAAATCCATCCTTATATTCTGCCAGGGCATTGTCAATATCAATACGAATAGGCAATTGAACGGTTACCTCAAATCTTCCAAACATGATTTCCATTTGATGATAGGCGCGTCGCTCATTTTGATCCGGTCGGATTCCGATTATCATCAAGGTGTTCTTTTCGACCGCTATCTCAAAATCTTCGTCCCGCATACCGGCCACTTCCACTTTCACGATTAAGTTTTCTTCGGTTTCATAAACGTCTGTGGGCGGCATCCATATGCTTGAGCGCACCTGCCAGCCGGTGGCATGAAAAATTTCTCTTCGTGTCTCCACAATCGTGGTAAATGGTCTGCGGATAATCGTCGGCATGTAGCTTTCTCCTTAGCCCGCCTTCCACGTATCTGTACATGACAGGAAGACGGTTACACAAGTGAATCAGCGCCCCTGGCGGGATTCGAACCCGAAACAGCTTAGAAGAATCGAGGATACCAAAATTCTTGTGTTACTGCAGAATTATACTTCCGATATGTTCAATTCTCCCACACTAAACAGGGGCTCTATCCAAATATTTCCGGTCTTTCCAGTGAGTTTCATTCAAAAACCCATTGGAGCCAAGACTAAGCTTCTGTAAATCCCGTAGAGACCACAAGGGCGGGGATGAACATCAGTTGACAAGTTTTCGTACTCGACAAGGAACTGAATACTGAACATGAAGGCATTTCACTAATACCGTAATACCGTTCATAACAGAGCTACGCGTTTTGCGCATAGCTTGATGCGTTTTATGATTGAGAGGAGCTATAATCAGTTGTAACCAAAGTTTATACTCCACGTCTTGAGTTTTAAACAATGTTCCAGCCATTTTTCGAGCTATTTTGTGGGCAAACTTTGCTGCAAGCACACAGTTGAGCAAACCCAAGGAAAGGGAAAAGTTTTCCTGCCCATAGTTGGAGTTTCTATATTGTAGCATGCCGCTTTGATGGTCAATACTCAGCATGGCAGCCTCCAAGGCAGTGATCCACTCGATGAAAACAAGTGTCCGAGAATCTGTTATGACCTTTTGGGATGGTACGTTGTGGGGATGACCAGAAAACCATTTCCAGGTGATTTGACGGATGATAAACAGGCCTTTGTGGCTCCTCATTTTGCACTGATGAAAGAAGACACACCCCAATGAGATTGTGAACTGCACGCCGTGCTCAAGGGCCTATGGTAGGTTCCCCGAACGTCCAATGGATACGTACGAAAAAAGGAAACAAGATCCATAGGGCCGTATACACTTTAGGTTGGTTGCCTGTCGCTCATGTCACACCCGCCAAAGAACAAGAGCATATTCAAGTCAGGACGTTGGCGGTTGATACAGTCAGTGAATTCATTGTGGGTCAACTGAGCAGAAGCCAGGAAAGGCTATATGCTTTTCCAAGAAAACAGTTTGTGGAAGGCTATTTTGCTTGGACAGCCCATTTCTACAGACGACACATGACGTTGAGAGAACACTGAGACCTTTCGAAACCTTCATTATCCTGGCTTTTGCCATCCTCATGCTTCAAATCGTCGTCAAAGCAATGGCTCATATGCTCTACAAGTCATAACAGCTTCCAGGAAGGGTGGCCTTATTATGATTTAACCGAAAACCAATGGTTATGTCGGATGAGCGGAGCATGTAAGTTTTCATGTGTGACCAACGGATGCCAGCCTAAAAATGGAATCACCTAAAATAAGTGTTATGAACCAAAAAGGCACTAAATTGAATTCTTCTGCTCATATCGCTGACATGCATGATTCGTGGATAAGCTATTCAAATCCAAATCCTCAAGCAAAATTGAGGTTATTTTGTTTTCCATATGCTGGTGCAGGCTCATCCATGTATCATGCATGGACCGGACATTTGCAGGAGATTGAGATTTGTCTTGTCAATCTCCCGGGCAGGGATAAGCGAATCAAGGATGCGTTACAAACGCGTTTACTTCCGCTGATTGAAGAATTGACTCATGCATTGATTCCACAGCTTAACAAACCGTTTGCCTTTTTTGGTCATAGCATGGGCGCGTTGATTGCCTTTGAGACCGCCCGCCAATTGCGGAGAAACGGGGCTCTTCAACCGATTCAGCTATTCATCTCTGCGCGCCATGCGCCTCAAAGGGTTGATCCTTACGCGGATCTTTATCAGCTGCCAGAACAGGAATTTATCGATGGGACTGAAGAATTATTCGGTGCGTTGCCCGAGGCCGTCAAACAGGAGCAGGAAGTTCTTGATTTATTCATGTCCATCATGCGTGCAGACCTCACAATGGTGGGGACCTATGCATACATGCAGGAACTTCCGTTGAACTGTCCCATTAGTGTCTTTGGAGGAATGCAGGATCATTCCATCACCGAACGGGATTTGGAAGCGTGGTGTGAGCAAACAACAAGTTTATTCAATCTTCAAATGTTACCGGGCGACCATTTTTTTATTCAAAGTTCTCGTGCCGCACTCCTGAAGCATATGACGAAGACCTTGTCTTCCCTCTTATAGTTACCAGGAAAGTCCGTGGAAGAAAACAGTCAACTGAAACATCTCGCCGAAATTCAAAGGCAAAAAACATTCTTCAATTGCTGGACTCGCAACGAGGCTTTTGTCAAAGCGATTGGAGATGGTATTTCCCTGCCGTTGGATCAATTTGATGTTTCCCTTAGACCGGGACATCCGGCAAGGATATTGAGGGTTTTTGGAAGCGAAGAGAAACCCGATCACTGGTCGACGCATGAATTACGGTCTGCGGAAGGTCAGTGGGCCACGCTGGTTGTGGAGGGAAAAGATTGCTTGATCGATCATCAAGATTGGGAGCACGTGGATCATCCATATGAGATAGAGGGACCAAAATGAGACACAAGGAAACATCCAGAGTCACAGTCCAGTCCACTTCCGACCAGAAGATTCAGAAGGAACCAATTGCCATTATCGGCATTGGCTGTCGTTTCCCGGGTGGTGTGGATAGCCCGAAGAAATTCTGGTCCTTACTGTGTGACGGTATTAACGCGGTCAAAGAAATCCCTTCCGATCGCATTGATATCGACATGTATTATGATCCTCGTCCCGCGACACCCGGAAAGATGATGACACGCTGGGGTGGCTTTCTGGAAAACATAAAAGGATTCGATGCCGATTTCTTTGGTATTTCTCCGCGGGAAGCGGATCGCTTGGATCCTCAACAACGCCTGCTGCTGGAAGTCGCATGGAACGCCTTGGAGGATGCCGGGCAGGTGCCGGATGAATTGAAGGGGAGTCAAACGGCTGTATTCGTCGGGCTCTGGCTGAACGATTATGAAGCTCGGCTCTTTGCAGACCCGGCATTAACCGACTTTTATATGACCACCGGAAGCGGTCGTTACTCAGCTTCCGGTCGCCTCTCGTATTTCCTGGGGCTTCAGGGACCAAGCATCACAATTGACACGGCATGTTCATCCTCCCTGGTTGCAATCCACCTGGCATGTCAAAGTTTATGGAGCGGAGAAACTAATCTGGCTTTGGCTGGCGGTGCAAATGTTATTCTCCAGCCGCATATCAGCATTGCCTACTCCCAATCCAAAATGATGGCACCCGACGGACGATGCAAATTCGGTGACGCCCAAGCGGATGGCTATGTGCGCAGTGAAGGGGCCGGAATCGTTGTGTTGAAGCGCCTTTCAGAGGCACTGGCCGACCATGATCCGATGTACGCGGTTATACGC
>JBGPNQ010000326.1:0-6138 GCA_041487615.1 Anaerolineae bacterium | reverse complement strand
CTTCACCTATGTGTTTCTTGACGACGGTTACCTTACTTGCAGTTGCCTTTGGCTTCTTGGTCGCAGCCTGTTTCGTAGCAGTTGATGCTTTGGTTGAAATCCTTTTATTGCTAGTGTCTTTCTCATCACTTGCTTTCCTCGTTTCTCTCACAGCCTTTTTTGCAGTCTTCTTGGCAACAGGTTTCTTAACAGCACCTTTTCCCTTTGGAGATCTTGCCTTCGCCACTGCTTTCTTCCTCGGCTTTCTGGTCTTCGCATCCTCAACAGCTTCTTCCTTCACGCCAAACATTTCCTCCCACTTCACCTGCATGGATTCAACTCCCGCACCATTCAAAACGACACAGATGTCGCGCCACTTATCATCATTTACAAATCTCCAATCCATGAAAACATGATGCTGGTAGGCGTGCAAGTCAAAATACATTCCCTTTTCCCACAACTCAGCACACGAGCGGATATATTCCAAATGCGTGACGTAATCCTTGAAGATAGCATATCCTTGATGCGGCAAACGTAAACCTTCAGCGAGGGATTTTTGCCGCAAGTCGCCAGTGGTTTTATCGAGATACGCAGCACAGATTTTGATCCAGCCTTTGGTGTCGGCAAAGCGGTTGTGGTAGATGACAATACCACGTTCGTCGTTGAATGTGTTCGAATAGGCGAACACATTTTCGTCCACGCCGCCATCGGACCGATAAAAGTCATAGAGCAGGAAATTCTCGACGTCGGCGAACAGGGAACGGCGATGAAGGATCGGGAAGATCTTCCAGTCGTGTCCAGCGATCAATCCTGCGTCGGGAGCCTCGTCCCATTTTGGCTTGCGAAATTCCATCCCATATTTTTCGCGGAATCCTTCTACCTGTCCATGGCCGAACATTGGCAGACCAGGCAGCGTTGAGAGTACAGTTGCGACGCCAAAATATTTATCTCCATTGCCGTATTGCTCGATTGCGGTCTTTTCATCGGGGTTGTTCATGAAGTTGACGTAACGCTTGAGAATCTGCGGATCGAACTCCAGCGTGTTCTTGATCGCCATGCGATATTTTTCATTATCCTCATCGCGCAGCATGTGCATGAAGGCCGAGTTATAGACGCGGTGCATTCCCAGCGTGCGGACAAAATAACCTTCAAGAAGCCAGAACGCTTCGGCGAGCAGCAATGTATCGGGGACTTCTGCAGCGACCCGGTCCACAACCTCGCGCCAGAACTCCTGCGGGATCGCCGCATCAAATTCGGCGCGCGTCATGCCATGTTCTGACCGGGAGGGAATCGCTCCGCCTGCGCCTGGCTCAGGGAACCACAAACGCTGGATGTGTTTCTTGGCCAGAGTCATCGCCGCGTCGAAACGGATCACAGGGAAGTTGCGTGCAACATGCAGGATGGTTTGAATCACCGCTTCGCGCACTTCGGCTTTTGCATAATCCAACTGCGCGGTGTCATTCCAGGGAAAGGATGTGCCGTCGTTGCCATGATACACATAACGTGTATCGCCCGTGTGATGGTCACGACGTTGGAAGACAACCGCTGCATCAGCCTTATCATAGTAATGATCTTCGAGATAAATGCCTACACGCGCATCATCGGAAAGATTTTCAGAGTGGAATGAATAGGAAGGATAGGGCGCATAGGGGAGTGACAGGAACCAATCGGGATGTTCGAGCACCCACTGCGAGTCAATGCCCATGTGATTGGGGACCATATCCGCGGAGAGACGCACCCCGCGCTGCCAGGCGCGATAACGCAAATTCTCCAGGGCTCCCCAGCCTCCCAAATCTTCGGCGATATCATAGGAATGCAGCGAATAGGCCGAAGCGACCGCGTCCGCGTCGCCCATCCGTTGTTTGATGCGCTGCGAGGCGCGTGAGCGTTCCCAAAGGCCGATCAGCCACAGACCTGTAAAACCGCGGTCTCTCAGAATATCGAGTTCTTCATCGGGAATTTGATCGAGAGTCTTGATCCATCTTCCATATTTTCGCGAGAGTTGTTCCAGCCAGACATAGGAATTCTTTGCGATCAATACAAGGCGCGGCATCCACTCCTTGTCGGGACTGTAGCGCTCATATTCCTGATACTCACCACCGCCAAAGGTTTGAAGAGGAACATCGGGTTTGAAATCGCCATGTCCGTGCTGCCGGATGGCTTCTTCGCGCAAAAAGTCCATACCGCGCACGATGCGGGCGATAAACTTCTCGTCGAGTAAGTATCCCCATTTGTCGAGAATATATTGTAGTTGGCCTTCGAGCGAATAGGGAGAAGCTTCTGCAGGTGCGCGCAGGATTTCGAACAGGGATTCCCTCGAACCTTGAATCTCAGGATTGTCCTTGGTCAATTGAGCAAAAAATGAATCCAGCGCGGTGATGAGATGTTTATAAGCGGTCCGCTCAAGCGGCTCATCATCCACCAACTCCATAAGTTCATTTACAGCAGGGTTGGCATTGTGCAGATAAACATACAACAATTCCTCAACAGTGATCACGCGTCCGTTTTTCTCGATGGAAGCCAAAAGCTTTTTGAGGTATTCTTCGGGCTTCAACTCGCCGCGATAGACACGGTCGGGTGGGAATTCGGAGACAAATCGCTCGCGCGTCGTTTCGACGGATTGCGCTCCGACTCTTGCCTCCACAAACGAAACCGCGCTATTCATGACCGCTGGTGGGGCATAGTGCTTGACAAGCACGCGCAGAGCCTCGTCGATGAGCTGCATCGCGTATATATCGGAGGCAGGCACCGGCTGTGTCCGGTGCGCTGACATCTGGGATGCAAACCTGCGGGCGGAGGCAAAATCCCCGAAGGACACGCCTCCATCCGGGCGGAAGAAATCCGAGCTGAACTGATAGACATCGCGGGAGGATTTTGTGATAAGCATCATGCAATGATAACCCGGTTGAGTGATTTCGAGTATACTTTCCGACGATGTCAGCCCAAATGTTGAATTTGATATTGCATCTGATATTGGCGGCGCTTTATGTGCCTCTGCTTTTGACATTGATCAGACGGCACGCAGGGCTGGAAACTGCGGCGGCGTTGATGAGTGTTTACGTCATCCTCGGAATGTTTCTGGACATTGGCGAAGGCATGTGGCGCGGGGGTCAGTTGTATATCGCTTCGCAACAGGTGGCAAATGACTTTCAAATATACGGCGCACTGGCTCTTTCCTTTGTGCTGACTCTGACAATTGTTGCCTTCATTCGCCGTGACCTGTGGACATGGCTTGGAGTAGGCATCTTCTGGGTGCTGGGTTTTATCATACTTGCACCAAACATCTTCAGGTTTGGCGAGATCGTTTGGGGGAATGGGTTCTTTACGCTGACCCGGGAACGACTCCTGCCAAGCTGGGCAGCGCTGGGCTGGCTTGTGTTTACACTGGGTGGAATATTCAGCATGCGCTCGGCACACAATAATTCACGCCAGCCGTTATTACGCAACCGTTTGAATTACTGGATTCCTGCTTTTCTATTGATCATTCTCAACGACGTGCTGATCTTGAGCGGACGTCCTCTGCCGGGCAATCCGATCAGGCTTGCAGCGGCAGCACTGGCAGCGCACATCATAGTCACACACGATCCGACCGACCTGCGCGAAGTGGCGCGCCGTGTTCTTACATACATCATTACAACGCTCGTCATTGTTGGTTTTTATGTAGCCGGCTTCACCGCTTCACAGGCTGTATTCAAGGCCCTGCCAAATTACAGTCCACTACTGGTCGGCGCCGGCATAGCGCTGTTACTTTCCTTTATTTTTACTCCATTGCTTTCGCTGGTGCGGCGCTGGGTGAATCGCTGGTTGAATATTCAGGAATTCCATCCGAGTAAAACGCTGCATGCTTATAGCGAACAGATCAGTAACATTCTCGATATGCAGCGACTGGCAAACGTTGCGGTGGGACTCATCATCGAAGCCATGGATATTACGCGCGGCTTCCTTTTCCTCGTGGATTCTGAACTCACAAGTGATGCGCAAAAATCCTATCGATTGCGCGCTGTGCGGAATCTGGGCGAACGTCAAGTCAAGATTCTTTCTCTTCCAAATGACCATCCCGTTGTCAGGCAGTTGACTGTAGAACAACGTCCGCTTCTTCAATATGATCTGGACCTGCTCCCGATTTTTCGGCCTGTTTCACAGCAGGAGCGTGAGTGGTTCAACAATCTCGAAGCGGAAGTATATCTTCCGATTTTTTCAAAGCGGGAATGGATCGGTCTGCTGGCTCTCGGCCCAAAGATCAGCGGCAATCGTTATACCGCAGAAGATCTTGTGACACTTTCGGCCCTCGCGAACCAGACGGCGGTTGCGCTCGAAAATGCCCGACTGGTCGAAAACCTTGTCCAACTGAATACCGAATTGCGCCAGGCATATCGCGACCTCGACAAGGCGAACCGCGACCTGGAACGTCTCGATCAGACAAAGTCGGACTTCATCAGCATTGCTTCACATGAACTGCGCACACCGCTGACGACGATGGTCGGTTACACCGAGATGCTGATCGAAGACGAGTCGCTTCCGGAGGGCGCACATAAAATGTTGAGGGGAATCTCGAAAGGGACGAAGCGCCTGCACGAGATCATGGACTCCATGTTCGACATCGCCCAGATCGACACCCGCACCCTGCAACTTAATATCATTCCCGTGGATGTGGCCGAACTGGTCAAAGACGTCAGCGAGAAACTGGATGCTTCATTCAAGGAACGAAACCAGACTCTCACCATCAGTATCCCGGAAATCCCGGCCGCCAGGGCAGATCCCAATCTTCTCAAGAAACTCTTCCAGCATTTGCTCACCAATGCGATCAAATTCACGCCCAATGAAGGACGTATCACAGTCGCGGCGCGGGCACTGCCTCCGCAAAATGCGGAAATACCCGATGGCGGCGTGGAGATCGTTGTCAGTGATACAGGTGTAGGAGTGGACCCCGCATCGCGCGACATTATCTTCAGCAAGTTCTACCAGCCGGGTGAACTCTCGAAACATTCCACGAGTAAAACGCGCTTTAAGGGAAGCGGCGCCGGGCTTGGGCTGGCACTTTCAAAGGGCATCGTCGAGGCCCACGGCGGACGTATCTGGGTGGAAAGCACAGGGTACGACGAAGTGAATTTCCCTGGCAGCAGGTTCCATGTCGTGTTGCCCGCGAGTAAATCAAACAATGCAACAGAAATTAAAGTGGGGACTGAGCTGAAAGTGCAGAGCGACGAACTAAAGTAGATAGCAGATCGGTTTACACAGATAAACAGGCGGAGATGTGTCCACTTGTCTGCGGACTTACGCAATTCTCTTTCGGTAAACGCGATGATTCTTGTATTCCACACCGTTCAGGTTTTTCAAATCCGCGCGCATTTGACGGGTGGTCTCCGCCACCTGAGTCATCTCTACGTGCGCGAACTGGTTGAAGCTGAAAACCGTCTTCCCCATTTCATAATAGAGCAGTGCATTACCGCCCTTCCCCTGAAATTCCGGCAGGATACCCATTCCATTACCTGAAACCGTTTTGGTGCGCTTCATCTCGAGCAGGATATCGATCAGCCCGAACGGAAAGAGGCGACCTTTGGCGCGCTGGAGAGCGGCAGATACATCCGGGAAGGCAAACAAAAAGCCAACGATCTCATCCTTGTACATCACCAGCTTAATGAGACGGTGATCTGCAACGAGGAATACATTGTCCACGGCATATTTCACATCACCTTCTGTGAAGGGATAATATTCCCAGTTATGGATAAAGGTCTTGTTGTAGGTATACCCAATTCGCGGTGCCCATTGCACCAATTCACGCTTGCTTTTGAATTTCTTGACCCACAGATCGCCTCGGTCGATCACGCGTTGAGCGATGCGTTCAACTCGCTCCGGTATTTTGAAGGATTCAGCCGGCAGATAACAGGAAACAAAATCCACCTCCTTTTCAAAGCCGAGAGCTTCCACAAGTTTGGGATAGTAGTCATAGTTGTAATTCATCATCGTCATCATCTGGCGATGCTCATAGCCCTCGACGAGCAGGCCGTAGCCGTCGAGAGGGCCAAAGCCCTTGGGGCCGACGACGGCATCCAGACCGCGCGCCCGGGCCCACTCAAAGACGCGCTCAAAGAGAGCTCCCGCCGCTTCCGGGTCGTTCTCGCATTCGAACAGGTAGAACTGCGCCTGGCGCGTCTTGTG
>JBGPNQ010000325.1:0-6139 GCA_041487615.1 Anaerolineae bacterium | reverse complement strand
TTCCCCAACGACCAATCGCCTGCCCAAGTGCAACTCCCGGAGCGGCAATGTCCAGCCATTCTGCAAAATCAAGATGATGCTTGCGCGTATACCAATATATTACCAGGACTCCACCTATCACTGCACCAGGAATGCCCAAGCCACCGTTCCAAATAGCAATTGCAGCCAAGAGATGGGTCAGGTAATAAGCAGTAGTAACGCCTTGAGCAAGTGAAGTTGGTGGAGGCGAAAAAATGTGCCAAAGTCGCGCTCCGATGATTCCACCGATGAGAAGGTAGATCATCATATCCCAGATAATGTCCGGATTGTTGTCGCGGCGTTTCGCTTCCGTTCTGGCAAGATAGGCACCTGCGACAGCGCCGAGCATCAGTATGATTCCGTAAAAATGGATGGTGTAAGAAAAACTCCCAATGTGAATCAGAATACCTTCAGGCATTATGTTAATTCCTTATTAGATGGACTAGATCGTGTCGATCAGGTATACCATCAAAAAATTAGCCAAATCCAGGCAATGATAATTTATAGATTGCTCTTCACTACTGTTTTGTGCAATTACTTATGTGTTCTTAATCAAGACACAGGCATACTTTTGACCCGAGTAGTATACTGAAAGATATACTTGATACTTAATTCAGGGGCAAATCATGAATCAAATCGACATTACATTTATTCTTCTTGGCATTGCCACTCTGCTTTTGATCGGAAATATTCTCCGGCCCGACATCGTTGCATTGATGTTATTACTTAGCCTTGGCTTGAGTGGAATTCTGACGCCGCGGGAGGCCTTTTCTGGGTTTAGCCGTTCCGCTGTTGTCATTATGTTTTCAGCATATATTCTTGCTGAAGGATTGCGACGTTCTGGCATCACTGAACATATGGGTGCGTTTATTGTTCGCCTGTTTGGGAAAGGGGAAAGAAAGCTGATCTTTGGTGTGATGACAGCCGCTGCGCTGCTTTCCCTTTTTATGAACAACATCGCCGCGGCCTCCTTGCTTTTCCCTGCTTTGTCCGGCGTGGCGCGTCGTTCAAACGTATCTCCCGCCCGATTGCTCATGCCGTTAGCGTTCGGAACGATTCTGGGGGGTATGGCAACACTTCTTACCACAACAAACATTGTTGTCAGTGGTTTATTGCGTGATGCAAATCTGCCCGGTTTTGGTTTGCTGGATTTTGCTCCGATCGGACTCCCAATCGTAGTTGTAGGCATCATATTCATGGCCTTAATTGGCTTCAAATTCCTTCCGCTGCAATCGCCCGCTCAAAAAGTGAGAGAGGAGCATGATTTCGGTGACCTACTAAAAACCTATCAATTGAATGAACGTTTTGTACGAGGTCGTGTTCCCAAGAGAGGGTATCTGGATGGGAAAACACTGGGATCAAGCCAGTTGCGAGAGAAGTACCATTTGAATGTTATCGCAGTACATCGGGGAAGGCGAACTTTGCCGATTGAAACGAAAACTGTATTACGAGGTGGAGATGTTTTGTTGATTGTCGGACGGCCTGAGGATACACTTCCGGAGGCGTTGCGCGATATATTGGAAGTCCTCCCATTGGGTACCTGGCAAGAAGATTATCTTTCTATCCCAGATTTGATACTGATTGAGGCAGCCATTGCACCGCGTTCTCATTTGGCTGGTCAAACCTTGCAGGAAATTCAGTTTGAACAAAAATTCAAAGCAAAAGTTTTAGCAATCTGGCGGCAAGGTCGCTCCATTCGCACACGGCTCTCGAATCTTCCTCTCCAATTCGGAGATGGGTTCTTACTGCAAGGAACGAAGCAGAGTCTCGATCTTTTGCGGACGGAACCAGGATTGATTCTGCTGGCCGAGCCCGCTCAGCCCACGCGTATTACAACACGAAGTTGGATTTCTGCCCTTATTATGATCATCACACTTGGACTGGCAGCTGCATTCTCATCGTTAATTGCAGAGATCATGTTGAGTGGTGCAGTAGGGATGGTCTTGATCGGTGTATTAACTATGGATGATGCCTACCGGTCCGTGGAATGGCGAAGCCTTTTCCTGGTGGGGGGCATGCTTCCTGTTGGGGTGGCTTTGACCAAGACAGGAGGCGCAGCCCTCCTAGCAAATGCAATTTTGTCGGGCGTCATTGGGAAAGGCAGTTTTGTTTTGCTCGCGGTGCTGGTTTTAATGACTGTCTTGCTTACGCAAATTATGAACGGCGCGGCGGCTGTGACCATCCTTGCTCCGATCGGGATTAGCGCTGCACAAAAGCTGGGTATCGAACCACGGTCGATTGCTCTCGGCATTGCTTTGGCATCGTCCATGGCATTTATGTCGCCGCTCGGACACTCAGTCAATGTATTGGTCATGGGCGCGGGCGGCTATACCTTCCGTGATTATGCGCGGGTAGGCATTCCACTGACAATCCTATTGGTGATACTATTATTGGTATTGCTACCCATAATTTTGCCCCTGGGCTGACACCAAGTAATATGATGTAAATGGACTTACCAGAATTCCAGGAAATACAAGAATGACTAATGGTTTCCTCCCCGATGATGAAGAATTCGAAGAACCCGCCTCGACATACACGGGGTCTCGGCGCTGGCGAGTTCGTTTCTTCTCTAGCACATCAATACAGCGCGGAGGTTCAACGTACAAATTCCTGGCGTACAAGGCTTGATGTGACTGCGAACTGGGCCATGGTTCTCACCGGTGTATCGATCTCGATTGCTTTTAGCCAGCCGAATGTGCATAATGGGGTGCTGATCCTGAATACACTATTGATCACATCGTTTCTGTTTGTGGAAGCGAGACGCTATCGTTATTACGAAATATGGAATTATCGTGTAGGGGCATTGGAACGAGAGTTTTTCGCAGCGATGCTTGTCGCTCCGTTCCATCCTTCACCAGAGTGGGCCGAAAATCTGGCTAAAAGCCTGATGACCCCCAGGCTTCCCATCTCCATGTTAGATGCGATTGGGATTCGCCTGCGACGAAATTATCTCTGGATCTTTTTCATTCTCGGCGTGGCCTGGTTTGCAAAGTATTGGCTATTTCCTTCTCCTCCCACGACTTGGGAAGAATTCATCGGTCGCTCAGCCATTGGATCTCTACCCGGCATAATAGTGGTGAGTTTCAGTTTTGTATATTTCGCATTTCTAACTACGATTGCGATACTTACTCGGTGGAGTCAAAGGGTGAAGGATCGGGTAGTACCTTTACGTTCAGTTTGAAAATCGCCAGATAAGCATGCAACTTTTTTCTCCGTTGTGCATCTAAATCTCTAGAAAAAACTACTTTTGGAGAAAATCGTTGAATTTAATATCTTCCTTGTTCGGTCCGCCAGTCCCGTCGATTAATGCCCTGGAATTGAGTGAGAAGCTCAAGAACGGCAAACGCCCACTGGTGATCGACGTTCGCCAGCCAGAAGAATACAGTGATGGACATATTGCCGGGGCAAAATTGTTTCCACTCGGTGACCTAAGTAAACACGTGAATGAACTTCCGAAAGACAAGGAAATTATCTGTGTATGCGCCTCCGGTAGCCGGAGCCGCTCAGCAACAAAATTTCTGATCGGTGCAGGTATCAATGCCGTTGATATGACGGGTGGCATGTTCATGTGGCAGCGCGCCAAATTGCCGATCAAGAAGGGCAATACTGCGTAATATTTGCATATAGCAAAACATATAAGCCTCCACGGAAAATCGCGGAGGCTTTATTGAATCGGTAAATGAGGAGAAAACGTTCAGGATTCTTGATTCGGGTAATCCTCCAGATCGAGTAAAGTGACGACTATATCCGAAAAACGTGATTTTATTTCTTTCTCCAATCTTGAAACTTTCTTTATGGATCCTTTACATTGCGGTTGTATCCTTAGATTGTAAGTCAGGCAAAACCTGAAAATTTACTCACAAGGAGTATGAAAATGAAAAAGACATTTTTGATCGTTGGTTTGGTTGTGGTGGCACTTGTAGTGCTGGGTGTCGGTGTCGCATTTGCGCAGGGTTCTGCCCCGTATGCTGGTAATGGTCCTATAGCGCAGAATGGCGGCTGGATGCATACCTATGTCGAACAAGCGCTTGCCGCGAAACTTGGGCTCACAGAAAAGCAAGTGGAAGAGCAACTAACCGCCGGCAAGTCAATGTACCAGATTGCACTCGATAACGGCATCAAACAAGAAGCCATCACAGAGTTTATGAATCAATTCCACACAGATGCTTTTGCCAAAGCTGTCAAAGATGGTGTGGTAACTCAAGAGCAAGCTGACTGGATGCTTCAACAAATGCAAAGTCGCGGCGGCTACGGAACTGGTAACTGTCCAATGCAAAATGGACAGGGCACACAGTTCAATCGTGGCGCCGGTATGATGAACGGAAATGGTCGCGGGATGATGGGAGGCGGCTTCGGCTGGCAGAATCAACAGACTAATCCGTAAGTATCCCAAAAAAATAGCGAAGGCTCAGAAGCCTTCGCTATTTTATTAAGCAAGTGGTGCGATCTCATTCAAAGATTTTTTCAATTGGGCGTCTTCTGCAGGAAAGCCCGTTATCAATAGGCTCCAAGATGCTTTTCGAGTTCCAGGCAGAGTTCAGGGCTGAGGTCGCCGTTGATATGTTCGGACAGCGAACCCAATAATTCTTTGCAGTTCGTGTGGGCATGCTCATTCATTTTTCTCACTCCCACGGATATTGTTGTAGTTTGTCATTCGGGTAATCGATGTGCGCACGGACGTGATATATCGCTCATCTCAGTTTTTAGTTTTACCCAGGTAGCCAACGTGGCAGGTGGACTTATTCAGTATAAGGAGCCTGGTTAGCCGATAGTCAGCGGGTCATAAGATTAGCCGGCCGACTGACAAATCTTGCTTCTATTTCTCAAGAACGTGTTGATGTTTGTAGAAACTACGCGATAGAACTGCTCACAAGTCGTAATAAATACGGTTGCATTACCATGCAAAATACGTATAATAAAAATTACAAACTGTCATATATTTGTTACGGAGGAAATAACATGTCTAGAAACAAATGGCTAGTCGTAATTGTACTTCTTGGAATGTTGCTTCTAACTTTCGCGTTCGTCGGATCAATCCAGGCACTTGCCGCTCCGTCTCTCACTCCGATGGAACAATTGGGCAAGTCTCTGTTCTTCGATATACACCTGTCGAAGAATGGGAATCAATCCTGTGCCACCTGCCATGACCCGGCCGTGGGATATACAGGACCTGATTCGGTGAGCAATGCCCATGGTGCCGTTTATCCAGGCAGTGACCCTGCCAACTTTGGCAACCGCAAGCCACCCGCTGCAGCGTATGCAGGCGAATCTAAACTGCTTCGATATGATAACACCCTATCAGGCTGGTTTGGCGGAATGTTCTGGGATGGCCGCGCCACTGGGGATATACTTGAAGATCCACTCGCAGAGCAAGCCAAGGGACCATTCCTCAATCCATTGGAGATGGCGCTTGCCTCGCCCGAAGAATTGTGCAGCAAAGTTTCAACCGCCTCGTATGCCGGAATGTTTAATCAAGTCTGGGGGGCGGGATCACTGGATTGCACAAAGGCAGGCACGGTCTATGATCAGATCGGCAAAGCGATTGCCGCCTATGAGCGTTCGTCTGAGGTCAACCCATACAGCTCCAAATTCGACCTGTTCTGGGATAAGGCTAAATCCAAACGTCTCGATGTTACAAAAATCACCACCAGCAACTATACAAAATATCGCAACCTTGGGTTGAGTGATACAGAACTGTATGGCTTGGCAATGTTCAATACGCCAACACAGGCGAACTGCGCGTCCTGTCACTCCTTAAAACCGGGATCAAAAGGTTATCCGTTATTCACAGGCTATGGCTATGACAACCTGGGGATACCGAAGAACCCCGAGAATCCTTTCTATGCGAACCTGGATTACAATCCCGAAGGTGCCGCATGGATCGATAACGGATTGGGTGGTTATCTGAAGACAGTCCAGCCTGAAGTCGCACCGCAGGAAATGGGTAAGATGAAGGTGCCAACGTTGAGAAATGTTGATAAGCGCCCTTCAGAAACTTTCGTAAAAGCATATAGCCATAATGGATACTTCAAATCGCTGGACGATGTTGTCCGCTTCTATGCCTCACGTGGCATGATGAGTGGTGGGATGATGGGAGGTGGTGGCATGGGTGGAGGCGGTA
>JBGPNQ010000324.1:0-6170 GCA_041487615.1 Anaerolineae bacterium | reverse complement strand
TCCCAGGCGGATTCGACGCGATTCGCCTCCAGCCACGCCTGAAGCTGGTCCACCCGGTCAATCCGCTCCAGCACATCAAGTTTGACCGGCGACTCAAAGCGCCGCGACACTTCGTTCATGAAAACATTCAACCACGCAGTTTGATTTTCCTGGAAAACCTTTGCTTCGATTTGGTGGGTCAATGACTGCCATTTCAAAAGAGTCTTATTCAACTCGGACGCGCTTCGTTGTGCAGCTGCAGCGGGATTATTCAACTCATGCGCCAGCCCTGCGCTCATGGTGCCCAGCGCTGCCATCTTCTCCTGTTGATGGAGCAGGGACTCGTTTTGAGTCAAGCGTGCCATCACCCAGTGCAAAACAGCCAATGAGGCACTTGTACTGGACGATAACAATTTCACAAATGCTTCCTTGGGGATGCGTAATGTTTCGCAGTCCGTCTTCGCAAGCACCGTTGCATTGCGCGGCGCCTGTGAAAGCAAAGCCATCTCTCCCACCACATCGCCGGGATTGCGCACATCGATTTTGATCAATGACTGCCCCGTTTGTTTTTGGATCTCGAACTCCCCGCCGATCACAACGTATGCCGAATCTCCCAACTCACCCTGCTTAATGAGGATCTCCCCCGCGCGCAATGAGACGGGCTCCGCCATATCCACGAGTTGTTGTAACTCATCGTCAGACAAGCCTTGAAAGAGAGGAGATTTGCGCAGGTCGTTGAGGTTCATTTAATCTACTCATACACCGGTGGTCGAGTGTTTCGAGCGACAGCGAGAAATGTATCGAGACCACGGGTAAATGCAAATAAAAGATAACTTGGAGACGTAGTGGTCTCGACTGTTTGCGTCTCGACCACCGGAATATCACAGTGTTTTCAAATATTCCTTGATCAACGCATACGCGATCGCGCCTTCACCAACCGCCGATGCGACGCGGTGATTCGTGCCGTAACGCACATCGCCAGCCGCGAAAATTCCCGGGATGGACGTTTCCAATAAAAACGGATCCCGCTCCAGGGTCCAGCCTGGAGGCGGCTTCCGATCCACCATCACATCCGGCCCTGTATAAATGTATCCCTTGTCACTACACTTCACTAATCCCGAAACAACCTGGCTTTGCGGAAGGACACCGATGAACACAAACATGGCAGCAGCATCCAGTGTTTGCGATTCGCCACTGCGCGTATTCTTCATGACGATTTGCTCCAGCGAATTCGTGCCCCTCACCTCGAGCAAATCGGTGTTCAACAGCATCTCGATTTTCTCGTTCTCCTTCAACGCGTCGATAAGATATTTTGAAGCAGTAGGTTCGTGCCCGCGAATCAAAACAGTCACCTTGCTCGCAAAGCGACTCAAATACAGTGCGCCCTGTGCCGCCGAGTTCGCGCCGCCCACGACAAAAACATGCCCACCCTTGTAATTTATGGCTTCTGTGTATGCTGCGCCATAATAGATGCCCGCGCCGGTCAACGCGTCCGCACCCGGCATCTTCAACGTATGGAACGAGGCGCCCGTTGCCATCAACACTGCGTGGCTGGAGATCTCCGTTCCGTCACCCAACCTGACGATGCGATACGCATCTTTGATTTCGATCCCTTTGGCTTCCTGCGCAGAGAGAATCTCCACGCCAAATCGTTTCGCCTGTGACACTGCGCGGCGCGTGAGGTCGTCACCGGAAATGCCTGTCGGGAAGCCAAGATAATTTTCGATCTTCGGGCTGCTGCCCGCCTGTCCGCCTGGTGCGGCTTTTTCGATGACAAGACATTTGAATCCCTCCGACCCCGCGTAGACGGAAGCTGCCAGTCCCGCAGGTCCACTGCCGATCACGATCACGTCATAGAAGGGAAGACCTGCGCGCGTTTGCAGGCCAACCTTATCTGCCAATACAGTTAAGTCGGGCTCAATCAATGAACTTCCATCGGGGAAAAATATGATGGGAAGTTTTGTCTCTGAGGAGGCTGCTTCGACCAATTTGCGCGCGTTCGAATCTTTTTCGATATCCAGCCATTGATAGGGGATCTGATGCCGCGTCAGAAAATCCTTCACCTGGTGACTCGAAAGCGACCACAATGTTCCGGCAACGCGAATCCCCTCAAAAGGCAAACGGACATGTGCCTTCCAATCCTCCAGCAGTTCATCCAATATTGGATACAGATGTTCTTCCGGCGGATGCCACGGCTTCATTAGATAATAATCAAGCCTCACTTCGTTGATCGAATCGATCGCAGCTTGTGAATCTGCATATGCGGTGAGGAGAGCACGCTTGGCTTGGGGATACGTGTTCAAAGCTTCGGTAAGGAATTCAACGCCACTCATTTCGGGCATACGCTGGTCAACCAAAAACAGCGCGACGGTCTCGTTGCGCTGTTCCAGTTTCTTCAAATAATCCAACGCTGCCTTACCCTGGTTGATCGGGAGGATGCGGTACTCCTGTCCGTAGCGGGCACGCAGATCACGCTCGACCGAATTGAGTACCGACGTATCATCATCAATCGCCATGATCACGGGCTTTGCCATGGGAGGATTTTATCATCAAAGGAAATATTCACATCCTGTAGCAAAGGCATTTATTCTTTTCTTTATTCCGGTTCAGGAAGCGGACAGGTCAGTTCAGGCATTGGGTCGCGCTGGTATGTTGCAGGAACCTCCCCTGACAGAACGACCGCCAATGCATCGATATTTCCGTCCTTCGTTTTGCAGCCGAGAACGATTACATCCGCTCCATCGGGAAGAATGGATGGCCGGGAATCGATTGGCAAAATCACCCCCGCAGGTTCTGATCCAATGACATAAAAAACAATACGCCCATATGGCTTGGGGGCAAAATTTGGAAATAGATGATTCAAAGCTCCATCTTTCGATTTGAAATAAACGGGATATAGGACCTTGCCATAAATAATGGTTGCACCTTCGTGTTGCATGAACTGCCCGATTTTAACGGAATCCAACCCGGAAGACTGTTGTGATGCATCCAAATACATGCGAATGACCTCATTGCTGTTCTTCGCCAGATATGATGTTGGGAATGCCTTGTGTCCCATCACGAGAGCAATGGCAATGAAAAAAAATGGCAAACTGACCGATGCGTAGGATTGTCGACTCGGGACCGATATTGCAGACCCGTCAACATCGACACGCTGATCGGCCTGAATATCCACCGATCGCTTCACAAGCGAAGATAGCATCAGAATGAATTGAATAATACCAATTGCATAGAAAACAAGAGTTACCCAGTCGGCAGGCTGGATAAACCGCCAGCCCGATCTGCGGGTGACTGCAACACTCAGGTTATACGCTGCGCCAAGAATCACGGGGATAAACGTCAACCCTTTCGTTTTTTTCCATGCCGCTCCAAAACCCAGCGCAAGAACAGAAGAATGGATTAACATCAAAAACCGGGACTCAATATCCAACTCCCCATGCCATGTACCCCAAAAAGGCAGGCGGTTTACGTATGAACGCAAGCTCTCGATCTGGAGGGATTGAGGCAGGAAGACATAACTAAAAACAATATTGTGAAAATAATGGGCTGAAACAAATCGGGCCACCTCCACGGGATGTGTGAGCACGTGCTGAAACACCTGCGCTTCAAATTGTCCATAGGATGCCGAACCGGTATCTGTGGAAGCGGCGTAGCTCTGTGCAAATGCGTCCAAACGGAGGGAAGATGTATCATCCTGAAATGCCCATCTGCCGGTCAGGTCATACGTGTGCCAAAACCACGGAAGCATTACAAGCAGGAGTCCGACTGTAATTTTCCAGAGTCCGTCGCGCAACAGAAAACCATTCTTCCGCAAATAAATAAAAACGATCAAAAAAAGGACAGGAGCGATCAACACAGGATGTCCGCGCAGGATGATCAAGAGTCCCATGGCACCTCCGACCGCAATCGGAAGCGCACGACGGGACGACGGCTTCTCAAGCCATTGAACCATCAGCCAGATAAGAAGCATCATGTTGCCCATCGCCAGGGCATCGCTCAGCAACAACTTAACATGTGAAACCTGGATGACATTCGAGAGTTGTATGGCATTTAGTTCGCGCACAATGATCAGGAATGCAGCGATGATGCCAGAAAGACGCCCTCCCAAATTCCGTGTCAAAAGATACATCAGTGAGGGGATGAATGCCAGAACCGCCACTTGCAGCATAATGATCCCGTCAAAATTCTGTCCCGCAATGAGGTGTAATACGGATAGAAAAAACGAGTAGAGCGGTTTGGCCAGGAAATCGGCAGGGATCGGCTTTCCAATCAGAAATTCCTGGGCGACCAAATCATAGCGCATCGCGTCCCCAAATGGATAGCTTTGAAAGTTTGGTGGAGCGGGTTTGAGGCTGTTATAAGAGGGCCTGGCTGGCTGTCCCATCCAGATTGTAAATGCAACGACCCATAGAACAATAAAAATCAGGAGATCAATTTTTTTATGGTCAGGGATGTTGAATTTTGTGAAAAAAAGATGCAGCATGCCAGCCATCGCGATCATCAGCACCAGCTGCGCAAACAGGATCGGAACACCAGCCTTCTGCCAGTACACAGCATCGGCCGTCAATCCGATATGTGACGCTGAAATGAAACCGATGACCACAAAAATCAAAAGGAAGGCAATTCCCGCAGGGATCAATACAAGGCGAAAGTTCTCAAGGAAATGGAAATCCAATGTCTGCATGTATAACCAACTAAGAAGCCATTGGGATGCAACGAACACAAACCAAATCAGAATGGGAAGCAATCGCCCCCGGTAACCTGCCATGAATCCAAGGTATGCATCGGTTGAGAAAACAAGGAAATACAAAAGGGCAAGTACAGGCGTCAATAGCCAAAACATCTCCGGTCGTTCAAAAACCTGTACCACGAACTTTCCCGGCATAACCTCCCACCATGCCGGACGCTTTGATGAAATGAACAGATAAACTGTCAACACCAGGACGAGAGCCAGTGCCAACAGAATCGACAGCCGCAGGAATGAAAACCCCAGGAGTACGGCTGCGTCTGACTCACTCGGGGTTTGAATATACTTCGAAACAACCAATAATCCCTCAACAAATGTGCACCCCAGGTTGAAGCGAAGTACTTTTCTGATGAAATCTGCTTTCATGACATTGATTCCAAGCGTAGCAGATTTTACTCTAAAGTCCGGTTGGCGATACTACCCCTGCGACTCAAAAATTCAAATGATCTTCTAATGTACATAAATTTCGAGAATGCTACAATTGCTATTATGAACACAACCCGACCTCCCTGCTAAGTCATTTTTCGAAGCGAACAATCGCTTCACAGGTCCCAAGGGGCCTGTTTTGTATTCCCTTTAATTCATAAAAATCCAACCCCCGATGACCTGGACGGTGCCTGACGCAACCGTCTATTTTCGTTTAAGTCTGAAGAGCGCGGTCCGCCCCGCTCCAATCTGTCTCTATTCATCAACTCGACAGATTGGAGGTTTCACATGGAAACAATTTGGGGCAAAACGTCCCAACCTTTGGATCTAAATGGACTGTTGGATCGACTTAAAAGCTACAACCGAGTCTTTCTGGACCTTGGAACGGGTGACGGCCGCTATGTGCGTACTCTCGCCGTCGAGCATCCAGACTGGTTCATCATCGGCGTGGATTCGTGCCGTGAAAATCTACATGAATATTCACGCGCGAAATTGCAGAACATGCTCTTCGTTATCGCCAGTGCGCAGGGTTTGCCAGGCGAACTCAGCGGACTCATCTCACACATCACCATCCACTTTCCGTGGGGCAGCCTGCTTGGAAGCCTGCTGACCTGTGACGCATCCCTGCTGAATGGACTTTCATCCATCGCACGTGGCAACGCGCGCATTGATGTTTTCCTGAATGGCGGAGCAATGGCGGAACACGGCGTTGACCTGGAATGTGGAGCAAGGAGTGTTTATCAGAATCTTTGGGATGCGGGCTGGCAAATGAACGCGCCCGCTCCGATGAATATCTGTGCTTTACAAAAACACCCCACCACCTGGGCAAGACGCCTTGCGCATGGACGTGATCCGCGCGCAATGGCATTGAGTGGTATCCTGAATAAGTAATAAAACACAGGCATTTGGACATCCTGTGCCTATGTTTTCCGTCATTTGACAAACCGATGTGCCGTATATAAGATAATATCCGTATGAACATCCTCGTGCTGAAATTGATCCTAGCACCGGTCATCAT
>JBGPNQ010000323.1:0-6185 GCA_041487615.1 Anaerolineae bacterium | reverse complement strand
CTGCGGACGATCTTCCGCAGACAAAGGAATGTCAACTTTCAATTGGGCGAAGTCTCGTCCATTGACTTTAACTCACGCTACATCAAAGCGGATGGCTCGGTCATTGCCTACGATTATCTTATCCTTGCGGCGGGCGGGCAGACAAACTTCTTTGGCATGAACGCGGTGGAGAACAACAGTTTCCAGTTGAAGAATGTGGAAAGTGCAGTGGAGACGCGCAACCACCTTTTGGCGTTGTTTGAAGAAGCCAGCCGCGAAGTGGATATCGAGCGACGACGCGAATTATTAACATTTGTCGTTGTGGGCGGTGGGCCAACGGGAGTGGAAACGGCCGGCGCGCTGGGTGAGTTGATCACGCATGTGCTGGCGAAGGACTATCCATATATGGACCTGCACGATGTGCGGGTCCTGTTGCTGGAGGCCGCCCCCAGTGTGATGATGACCTATCCCGATGAACTTCGCAAAGCGACCGCCAAACTTTTGCGCAGCAAAAATGTGGAGATCATGGTCAACACCAAGCTTGTGGATTACAACGGCCGCCAGGTCACGCTTGCGGATGGGAACACAATCAACACCCAGACGCTGATCTGGACGGCGGGCGTGCGCTCCGCTGAAATCACCGATCGGCTTGGGGTCCAGCAGGCAGCTTCGGGACGGGTACGAGTCGAGTCGACTCTGCAATTGCCCCAGCACCCCGAAGTCTTCGTCGTTGGCGATGCATCCTATGTGGAGAATGGAGGCGGTCAGCCCCTCCCCATGCTGGCGACGGTCGCTCAACAACAGGCAAGGACCGCGGCGCGGAACATCCGAAGAATCCTGCAGGGACAAAAACCCGAGTCGTTCCACTACAAGGATCCGGGCCTGCTGGCCACAATCGGACGGAACGCGGCTGTCGCGCGCATCTGGGGACTCTCGTTCAGCGGGTTTATCGCCTGGATGATCTGGGTTGCCCTGCACATCTACCGACTGATCGGGTTCCGCAATCGTTTATTGGTGTTGATCAACTGGGCGTGGGATTATTTGTTCTACGAGAATCAGGTGCGCCTGATCACGAAGGAATAAGGTTTGGATTTTGAGAGAGAAAATAGATAAAAAGCAGACTGGATGTGTTCACAAGCATATGTAGAATAACGCGGGGCCATATGGAATTTGAGCGGTGATATAAATACGCCAGCAGATTGCCCAGGATAAATGTAGGGATGAGGGCCGCGAGATTCAAATGACCGATGGCGAAGATTCCGGAACTGATCAACATGCCGCTGACCCACCCATACCGGGCGCGGAGTCCCTGAAAGAGAAAGCCTCTGAAAAAGGTTTCCTCCACAAATGGAGCCAGCACTGCGCCGACGAGCAAAAACCATACGGGCGTATCGAGCATTTCGAACAACTTCATGAATTCATCGCCTTGCGTTTCAATCCCCATTCCCGACAGGATGAGGTTATGCACAAGGATGATTGAATAACTGACTACCAACAATCCACAACCGATCCCCAGGGTGCCCCAGCTAAATTTTCCGAAGCCAAGAACTTTCCAGGGGATCTGCCGCCATGCAAGAATGACAACGACAGGTAAAAGATAAACAAGCTGAACAATCACCAGGAGTCCACTTTGAGCAAGTTGACTTCTTCGACCCAGCACGGCAACGAGAAACACCCCTCCCTGGATAATAGCCAGCAGGAGTACCCCGGTCCAGTTGTCAATGGGTTTCCATGGCACGGAATACTTGACGGGATCCACATGCAGAACATTCTGCTGATTCTCGGAATTCACTTTTCCTCTTCCAACTCACGATAAATAAGCCACTGACCCTTGCGGTCATCGAGGCTCTTCATGGCACGGTCATAATAAATATCGAAGACCTGACCCGTATCCACGCGCACCCGGAAATAAAACCTGCCCACATTCAATGAGCCGCGATTGGAGGCGACCGCTGCATGGGCCGGTCGCATATTCTTTGCCATCTTGCCACGCCGTGCAAAGTCGCTCCATGCGGAGAGCATTGCCGTTATGCGATAGGTCTTGTCGTCCCAGATAAATCCGTTCGGGCAATCGGGAGTCTTTTCCCGCGCCGGAGGCCTATCAAAGATGGGCTGAATGGGGTGATCGTAAAAGTGGATAGCCTGATAATTGTCCAACGTTTAAACCCTGTATGGATCCTCTGCCTGAAGGAAAGCAAGCAACATCCCCTGGCGTGGATGATTCCTCAACCATTCACGGATTTCCTTGATGCGTTCATAATCTGCTGCACCGAGTTTTTCCATATAAATGGCTTCCAGGTGGTTTTTCGTCTCCGCCGCATGGAGATGATCCTGCCAGGGACGAGTGAAAAATTCGTTCAAGTTATCGTGCAGGTTGCGGTCGATGAGCACTTCCCACTCATGCGACTCGAGCCAGATCCCATTACAGTTGCGGCAGCGATCAAGAAAAAATGCAGTATCAGGGAAAATTTTATAGCGGGCCATGGTGTGTCCACAGTTGGGACAGAGCTTTAATTCCTTTACATCCCAGGATGGGTCGATATCAAACGCACCTTCCTTTTCGGGAAGGCCGCTTCCGAGAGTCCGCCTCCAGGTCATGTAGGCATTCGAGGGAATGAATACACCACTGCAATTCGGACATTGCGTGGCGGGTAATCCGTCCAGCAATTTGATCGGACCCAGTTGATATTCCTTGCAGACAGGGCAGTTCATATGACCTCCGATACGAGTCAGGCTCATTGAATTATATACAAGTAATTACCGCGGGGAGGATGCCATCCCGCCCTACAGCGCCCGCGTCGCTCCGCCATCCACATCCAGAATGGAACCCTGAATATAGGAGGCTTGCGGAGAGGCCAGAAACGCCACTGCACGGGCGATCTCGGAGGGATCACCGAAGCGCGCAATCTTCATGTCACGCGGTAGTTGTTTTGCGGCTTCCTCAAGATCGATGTTGTGTTCTTTGGCGTAATTCTTGATTCGTGTCTGCAATCTGTCCGTTGCAATCGAACCTGGATTGATCGCATTAACACGCACCCCGTCCCTGACGCCGCGATCTGCAAGGGCTTTGGTGAGATTCATCAACGCGGCATTGACCGCTCCGCCGATGGTGAACTCGGCGCTACCTGTTTTTCCACCTACGCCGATGATGTTTATGATCGTTCCGTTACTCGATCCCAAATGTGACCAGGCCGCGCGCGACAGTCGCATGGCAGCGTAGAATTTCAGGTCGAAACCATCCTCCCATTCCTCATCGGTCAGCGTGAGAAAGTCTCCGCGTTTTGTGGCGCCTGCGTTGTTGACCAGCAGGTCGAGCTTTCCAAATTTCGTAATTGTTTCCGCAACAACCTTTTGAGCCGACTCGGGTTCACGCAAATCCACAGCCTGCACCAGGGAATCACATGGCAAGGATTTTGAAAGAGTATCAAGGTCGGAACGCGAACGCGCGACCAATGTCAATTTCATTCCCTCGGAAGATAATGTCTCGGCAATGGCCTTGCCGATGCCGCGGCTTGCGCCTGTGACAATAGCAACCTTATTGGCAAGCTGAAGATCCATATTAAACCTCTTGCTGTAACCTTTTTCAGCCACAGATTTCACGGATTTTTTTGGAAAATCCGTGCGAATTTGTGTAATCCGTGGCAAAGGTTTTGATTGACCCTTCGCATCATGGACCGTGCAAGAGGTCTATTTAATCGTCTTCCAGTTCCAAATGGAAGCGGTGCATGAAGCGATGGAGAATTGGCGTGGACAGTATGCCTATCGCCACCAGAAAGACGACTCCGGAAAACATTGCATAAAATGAGGCGAATATCTTCGCACCGGTCGTTTTCAGGTCTGTATCAATTGGTCCCATGCCACCCAATAACATTGAAGCATTCAGCAGGGAATCGATCCAGTCGAGACCCACAATCCAGTGATAACCGATGACGCCGATGCCCAGAGAGAATAAAATAATCGCAAGGGCGAGTAACCCAAATTGAAGCACGCGCCCCGTGAATTCCGCCTGGCTGGCCAATGGCTCTTTATGATGCTCGAACACTTTGTGCCTCCTCTATTGCTTATGCGACCAATCCCAAAACCAGAACGCAAGTCCCTTGAACTCACCCCATTTTTCGAACCGCTTTTCCACTTCCTTGGCGGTGACGGGCTTGCCTTTATACCATTCGTGCGAGACCATTTTCAACGCGTACGAATCGATCGGGATGAAATCATGTCGTCCCAAAATCATCAACAGGTTTGCCGCCGCATACGGTCCGACTCCATTGATGGTCAACAGTTGCTTGCGGAGTTCGAGTGTTGGCAACCCGGCTGTCTTCAAGGATTCAAGATCAAGTTGACCGCTTGCCACGCGGACGGCCAATTGATGGATGGCAGGCGCACGGTATCCGACTCTCACCGCCTCTTTCAGAAACGCAGGGCTGCTCGCTGCCATGGAGGCGGGAGTCGGGAAGGCTTTGGTCTGGATAGGCCCCTCGGAATTCGGCGGGGCCACTCGACCAGCAGATAATAAGGCTGCTCCGAAGTTATCGACCAACTTCCGCGTCATGTTCCTGGTTGCGGCCCAGAGAGTATTCGTCGTCAGGATGGTCTTGATCACGTCTTCGAAGACAGTTGGCGAACGAAGGACTCGGCCGAGCGAACGCTTTTTGGCACGCGCCAGCTTTGGTTCCCCGCGTGAGGCGGCATAAAAGCTTGAGAAATCCATGTCGAGTCCGAACATCCAGTTGACCTTGTCCTTCACTTCCTTTTGTTCGGATTTATCCAATTTATCCGTTTCAACTTGTACACCATCATCAGCATCGCGCAATTTGAGTTCGATCACGCGCCCGTTGGAAAGCTGTAAGATAGAGCCAAGCATATTTGTGTTTTCATCATAGGAGAACGGGGCGAGTTGGCGCCAGCCATGCGAGTCGATCACCGAGGTGAAGTTGAAGGGTTTGCGGGCCGCAAGAGTAAATTTCATAGTTTGATTCTCCATGCGAAGTCTTTATCCGCGTTGGGCAATCGGTACCAGCTGCGGCTTTGCGATACGGATATAGTCGCTTAATTTCATCATGATGGATCGGTCCAGGCGACCTGCATTGAAGACCACTTCATCGTTTTGTTGAATAAGCGGATCAGCCAGCAGCCGCAACCCGTCGTTGAACGAAAACGGAGGGATTGACCCGATGACACACCCGGTTAACTCCTGTGCCTTTTCGCGCTGAGCAAATGCGACGCTATCCGCGTTGAAATGATTTTTGACGCCGTCAAAGTCGACGCGGCAATCGCCGGGGATATTTGCCAGGCAATAGATATTTTCCTTCCTGGTCAATCTCACCTGTAAGACCATGGACTTGATGGATTGCTCGATCCGGTTGCCGCGAATCTTTGCGATCACTTCCGTACGACCCTCGGGCTCATGCTCGATGACGCGATAGATCGCGCCTTCGCCATCCAGCAGCTTGCATAAATATTCATGAATATCGCTCATAAGACTGTTCATCCATGCAATTATACAGAGAAAAGCAAACAAAAAAGCAACGTCGGAATGGACTGATTCATTCCGACGTTGCGAAAGACCTACCTTTCACATTAAGGACAGGGTCCCAGCTTGTCCCCGTGGCCAAGATGCGCGGGCACGGCTGACGAGGAAATGCTCAACGTATGTCCACCTTTCTTGTCAGGCTTGTGGCAGATCAATACCTTTTCGCCGCCATCTGATGCATTGTTCTCATCATCGCCATTTAACACCGTGATCTGCACAATCACAAGTTGACCATTATCCGAAACGCAGATGATGGCAAGCACCGTCTGCCGCGGACTGATCGTTACTCCATTCCCTTCTTCATTCCCTCCGTTTTCATTTCCATTATCTTCATCGTTGTTCTCAGCATTCCCGTTCTCGTTATTATTTCCAGCCTGGGAATTGTTGTTGAGAGTTACCGTTATCGGCCAGCCTAAAAACTGAATCTCGTCTCCATCCACGCTGACAATTGTCGCGATAACTGTTGCACACCCGGAGATTGGCGGAAAGTTGCCCAGTGGCGCGATACTCAGCACTTCCCATGTTCCATCATCCAAAAGGAGGATTTCCACACGGACTAGCATTCCGGACCTGATATCCCCGGTGATCACGGTATCGCTTGTCACATTGAGCGTAATTCCATTCACCACCCAGGGATCGATGGATGTCACCTCGCCAATGAGAATGATGGTGCGGT
>JBGPNQ010000322.1:0-6228 GCA_041487615.1 Anaerolineae bacterium | reverse complement strand
GTCCGCAGGATGGTTTGCCATATCAACTTCGTAAAGTACTTGCAGGGCGAGTGACCGTGCCCTGGTGCGGGGTTTCATGCAGACTGTGCCTCTTGATCCTCGTAGTCAATGTCTTCGATGTGGATCTCGATCTCACCAATATCCATGCTGACCATTTCCTGCAAGGCGCGGGCCACCTGCGCCTGAACATTCCGACCTACTTCGCGGATGTTGACATCGCGTTTCAGGATAAGATACAGGTTGGCGAAAACGGTGTTGTCCCTGACCTCGAGTCGGACTCCGTCCTGGACGCCGCGCTTGAAGAGCTTGTTCACGCCGCCCGTGACGTTCGCCATGCGGCTGACACCCGGCACGCTCAATGCGGAGAGACGTGCGATGGTGACGAGCACATCCGGTGCAACCGTGGTTTTTCCTTGTGAGTTTGTGTAGTTCATTTTTTCTCCTTACACCCCTCTCCTTTTAGGAGAGGGGAAGGGGGTGAGGTCACATCATCACCATTCCGCCGTCCACACTCAACACTTGTCCCGTAATAAATGAAGCCTGATCCGAGACGAGAAACGCAACAGCATGAGCAACATCTTCCGGTGTACCCAGGCGGCCCATCGGCGTTGCCTTCACAGCGGCCGCTCTATATTCATCAGAGAGTACATCCGTGAGCGCAGTTGTGATGTAGCCCGGCGCTACTGCATTGACGGTGATGTTGCGCGAGCCTAATTCCTTGGCAAGCGATTTGGTGAAACCGATTAACCCGGCTTTCGAGGCTGCATAGTTGGTCTGCCCCGCGTTGCCTGATAAGCCCACCACCGACGTAATATTGACGATCCGTCCATAGCGCTGTTTCATCATTGGGCGGACAACAGCCTTGCAGCAGTTGTAAGCACCCTTCAAATTTACAGTCAATACGTCATCCCAATCATTTTCATCGATGCGTAACAGCAAATTATCGCGTGTGATGCCAGCATTGTTGACGAGGATATCCACCTTGCCAAAATTCTGTATGGCACATTCGATGAAGTCCTTTGCACTCTGGTGATCGGCGACATCCACGAGGCAGCCGCTGGTGCGGCGTCCGCTGGCGGCAGCGACCTGTGCAGCTGTTTCCTCTGCCTGCTTCTCCAACCTGTCACCGCAGACAACGTCTGCGCCGCATTTTGCCAATACTTCTGCGATTGCCCGACCGATCCCGCGCGATGCACCAGTCACAACGGCTACTTTGTTTTCAAGCGATAACGTCTCTGGCATTCTCCGATTCTCCTCGAGCGAAATTATACATCATGTACTATCTGCTAATCTACGCTATTCGTCACGAATAATCTCTTAAAGAAAGGAGTAGCGTGAATTCGCGGGGATCACCGGACTCTAAATCCCCGGCCCAAGGCAATGCCTCCGCCCAAAGCGATGACTGCCGCCCACAGGAAGGCATCTTCCCAAAAGCGGATCGGGAACAGGCGGATCAATGTGTCCGAGAACAGGAACAGCCACGTGTCGCCCTCAAAGAACAGGTGATGAAATCCGGCGAAGAATAGGTTGAAAACATCAGGATTGATCGCAATACCTACAACAACGATCAGCCCAATCGTGACGGCGAGCCCCACCATCAGCCAGCCGCCTCGCGACAACCCCGAACGATACGCGTCCCACCAATTGCCGAGCCACGCCCAGGCTCCGAGCGCGACTAGCAGCGCCAGTGATAAGTACCAAACGCGCAGCGCACCTTGTGTCACGCGTTTGACGTCGCTCATATGGCTGAGTTCTCTTTCATTGTAAAGAGGTTGGCCGTCGTCAAATTTCAAATCGCCAAGGTAGGAAATGTCCGCGTTGTTAACGAGATAATCCACGGCATAGGGTGCCCACTTCAGACGGTCTGCTTTTGTGAAGCCAAACTCATCCGGCGGGAAGTAGGGCATGTTGTATTCAAGCCTGTAGAACAGTGGCGAAAGCAGTACGCGAATGGCCAGCCCGATCAGGGCGAGAGGAATAAGAATGGTTACGAGCCAGGAAAGGATTGGAAGTTTCATGGTCTATTGTAGATATTGAGTCCCGCCACCGAGAATAAATCGGACGACCATGTCGTTCACGATCCATTCGATGGGCGCATGATCGTCGGTGAAGACGGTCGTCATTTCGAAGCCAGATTTTAGATTGGCAAATGTCGTTTGCATCGTTGAGATCAATAATGGATGAATCGTTGGGTCTGCTGAAAGAGTCACCAGATTTAGAGCGAAGTCTTCAGGCTGCGTTTTTTGCTTCGTGGCAAAGATCATCGTATTCAACGTGCCTGGTATGTCCACCGTATAAATGGAAGGGAAGATCGTTCCCATGGTGGTGGCGAGTCCATTGACGAGTCGACGGTCGCCGGGCACGCTGGCGCTGTTGATGGTCAGAACACCATCATCAGTTAAGTGTGAAGCGACGATCTCGAAGAATTCCTGGGTGGTCATATGCGCTGGAATATACGGAGGACGATAGGCATCCACGGCGATGATGTCATATTTATAGGGACTTTGTTCGAGTCCGAGTCGTCCGTCGCCGATGTGAATATTCAGGTTCGGCATCGTCATACCAAAATACTTCTGTCCCACTTCGACGATCTTTGGATCAAGCTCAAATCCATCGATTGGGATCTTCCCATAAACCGCGGTCATTTGACGGGCTGTTGTTCCAGCAGCGAGTCCTATAATGGCGACGCGCTTTATGTCGGATGGTTTGCGGTTTGCATAAAAATATGGGCTGACGAGGAATTGATCCCAGGGACCGTTATATTGCAGCGTATCAGGGCTGTAGATCGAGTGAACGCCCTGCCCTTCATTTAATTTCAGGATGGTATATCCATTTTGTTGCGCAACCTGGATGTAATTGTACGCAGACTCGGTCTCGTAAATCTGACCGGTATTATGTTTGAGGGATTGACCCGCTGCGAATATCGCAATCACCGCAATCACTACAGGCATCCAAAACAGCTTGAACATTTCGCGACGACTGGCGAATTGTCCGAGCCCTGCTAATGCCACGAACAATAAGATCAGGCTGAATAATAAAAATGTTTTCGTCGTGCCAATTGCCGGGATCGTGACAAGTGTTGGAAGGAATGTTCCGATAAACGAGCCCAATGTGGAGATGGCATAAATCCGGCCTGATATCTGTCCGGCGTGCGCAGTATCGTCTACCGACAAACGGATTGCAAACGGGGAAATGGTCCCAAGCAATGTGATGGGAAGGCTGAAGAGGATCAGGACTGCAACAAAGGACGCGCCTAATATGCCAACTTGCAACACCTCGAACGCGGTCGCCGCGGACCGTAGTACCGGCCCCGCTATATAGGGGACAAGTCCAAGCGTGAACGCGCCCCAGGCCAGTGCGCGGTACATGGCTCCAGGAGTTGGATTCGCATCCGCCCATTTGCCGCCGAGGAAATATCCAACAGCCAGGTAAATGAGGATCAAACCGATGATGCTCGCCCAGACGAGATTACTTGTGCCGAATACATTGCCAATCAAACGCGAGGCAGCAAGTTCGGCGGCCAGGGTGGTCATGCCGGAAATGAAGACAGTGAACAGCAGGTAACGGCGCATGTGTTGTCCTATACTGAGATGCGAGGATTATACCGTCTCGCCTGTCATTGCGACCTTTGGGAAGCAATCTCCACTTAATGGATAACTCTCATTGATGAGCTCTTCCGTTTCATAGGAGATTGCTTCGTTAGCCTCGCAATGACAAGAAGGAATATGTGGTAAAATCCGAGCCGTTGTTATTCTCCGTCTCGCAAAATGCGGGACGGATTTCACGTCAGTAGGCAGAAAAAAGATTATGAACGAACCTAAAAATTCCCCTGAATCCGACGAAGCGCAGGTAGCAAACATCTCGCAAACGGATGTGAGAGATGTCAATGCGGAGTCTGTGCGAATGAGTCAAGCCGACGCAGAGACCATTTCCGCAAATAATGTCGAGATGACGCAGAGCGCGGCAGGAAGTGTGAAGGCAACTCATATCAGTGCTCGTCAGTCCGCGATGGCAGCCGTGGATGCGACCGAAGTCCTTGCGGAGCAGGCTGCGCTGGGATATGTCCAGGCCGATAAAGTGTCTGTGAGTGGGCTGACAGGCATCGTCGGCGCGCGCAGCGTAGAAATCCACAGCTCACTGGCAGGCTTTGTGTTCGGCGAGAACATCCAGGTAGGTGAGTCATCCCGTACGGTCGTGCTGGTCGGACGGAATATCCACGGCAACGTCACGGCGCTCATGGATACTCGGTCGGCGTTGATCGCGGGGTTGGTGGGCGGTCTGTTCGGTGGTATCATGCTGCTGCTCGGACGGATGTTGTTCCGGCGAGACTAATTCGAATGTAGTAGCGGCTTAAGCCGCTTTTTTTGAACGACTGGACCCTAAAGGGTGCTACGTAAAGTCGTCACTACAAATATATTCATAGAGCGAAGGTAATCCATTGGATAATGGGTGAGAGGCGCTCGAGGAGTTAAGATGGAGAAAGTCGTTATCAGTGCAACCAGGCGGGATGTGATTGGCAAACAGGTGAAGGCGTTGCGCCGCGCAGGCAAGCTGCCCGCGGTGATCTATGGTCGTCACACGGAGCCGATCAACATCAATTTGGACGCGCATACTGCCGCCATGGCTCTGGCGAAGCTTGGTTCCTCAAGTCTGGTAACCATCAGTGTGGATGGTACAGAGTATCCCGCGCTCGTGCGCGAGAAACAGCGCGATTACATCAAGAATCGTTTGCTGCACGTGGACTTCCTCGCTGTCTCGATGACCGAGAAACTTCGTACAAGTATTAGCGTCCATTTCATTGGTGTGTCTGGCGCCGTGAAGGATTTCAACGCTGTGTTGGTGAAAAACCTCGAACAGCTTGATGTCGAATGTCTTCCGACCGATCTGCCGGAACACATTGATGTGGATATTACCGCTCTTGAGAAACCTGGTGACAATATCCGTGTGAGGGAAGTTCAGGTGAATGACAACATCCGCCTGCTCAACGACCCCGATACGGTGGTTGCGGTCGCGACCTTCGCCAAGGTCGAAGAAGAGGTTGCAGCTGTTGTTCCTGGTGCGGTAGAAGGCGCAGCACCTGCTGCGACAGAGCCCGAACTTGCTGTGGAACGTGGCAAGAAGGAAGAAGAAGGCGCAGACGAGAAGAAGAAATAATTTCCTCTGCAATGCAAACTCCCCGATTTTGTCGGGGAGTTTTTTTGTTGAACACATGTCGTTGCGAGGAGGGCGTAGCCCGACGAAGCAATCTCCGTTTAAGCGGATAACCCTTATCGAAAAGCGATTCCCATTCATCGGGAGATTGCTTCGCGGAGTTCATGCTGAGCTTGTCGAAGTGCTCGCAACGACATCGAATTTTGGTTGTGGAACATTATGTTTTCGAATCCGCCCTTGCGAAGGTCGCAAACTTTCGCAGTGTTCCTTCCTCATAGCCCTAATACACTCAAGAAATCGACGGTCATTCTTGCAGTCGCTCCCCAGAGCAATTCTCCATCATAAGGATGATAGGCGATGAGACTGCGCGTCGTGCCGGGACGGGTGAACTCCCAACGGTTGATCGGGTTTGCCAGCCATCCCAGAGGGATCGTGAACACACGCGCCACTTCGTGTTCTCCCACGCGGAAGACAGCCGGCCATTTGATGACTCCCACCACCGGCGTGACGCGGAAATAGGTGATCGTAACCATCGTGGCAATTCTTCCCAGCACATTTACATTTCCTGGATGGAGGCCGATCTCCTCTTCTGCTTCGCGCAACGCGGTCTGTTCGGGTGTGGTCTCGCCTTCATCGCACGCGCCACCGGGGAAGGATACCTGTCCCTTGTGAGATTCGACCCTGTCGGTGCGGCGGGTGAATAGTACATGCCATTCATCGTCATGCCAGGCCAGCGGAATCAATACCGCCGCACACTTGAGGCGTGCCTCATCGTTCAAGTCAATCTCAGCATAGCCGTCGGTCGATGGGTCGGCCGCTTCAATCGCTTGCGCTAATCGTGAGGTGATGTATTCTTCAGTCAGTGTGACAGGCATGGCTGGTGTATGGACTCTAAAGTAATGATGAATTTTTGCGAAAAACGACAGAACTGGAAATCGATCAGATTTAACAATCAATCTTCATCTCGTATCGGGCTTCCACAATACGCACATTCAGCAGTGACGTCGTCCAGCCATTCCAGTTCATCGGGACGCACCGCCGCGCCGCACGAAGGGCAGTGAGTTGGCAGAACAGGTC
>JBGPNQ010000321.1:0-6229 GCA_041487615.1 Anaerolineae bacterium | reverse complement strand
CGAGCGTGCCTTCCTCATCTGTAAAATCAATCGCCTCCAACTGGACCTTGAGCCTGATCCCGTTTTCCTTGACAGTTTTCAACACTTCAAGTGCTGCCATCACACCCAGCGCACCGTCGAATCGACCGCCGTTTGGAACAGAATCAAGATGTGAACCGAGTAGAAGTGTGGGAGCATCGTCCGAGGCACAAGTGAGAAACGCGGAATGATTTCCAGTGCCATCCGTGCGGAATTCGAATCCCGATCTTTCGATCTCTTCGCGGAACCACCGGCGCGCGGCAAGATGTGATTCACTTAACGCGGGACGATGGACACCGCCATCGGCCGTCGCGCCGATCAAAGCCAGTCCGTTAAACGCAGCCAGCATTCGGACCGAGTTGACGCGTAGACCTTTTATCATTGGGTTCACTCCTCGCGTAAGATATGGATGATGTCGAGTGTCTATTTGCTGGATATTGTATTCATAAAGGAAATGAAATGGATTTCAAACTGACAATTTTCTCCGATTACATCTGACCGTGGTGTTATGTCGGCCAGGGTGTGGTCGAGAAGCTAAAGGAAGAATATAACATTGACCTGGAATGGCGGCCGTTCTATTTACATTGGGATGTCCCTTCTGAGGGAACAGAACTGCCCGATTACGTCAAGCGTGCCCGCGCCAAGGGTTCGGAGGAACGCCTGCAAACCATCGCCAACTCCTATGGCATGGACTTCAAATCCACGGCGCGCATTTACAGCACGCGCCTTGCACATGAAGCCACTGAGTACGCCCGGGAGAATGGCAAAGGCAATGAATTCCACAAAGCCCTATTTTATAAGGTCTATGTTGAAGGACAGGATCCAGGTCAATGGTCTGTCCTCCGCGCGACGGCAGAGGCAGCCGGCTTGAATGCTGACGAAATGCAGCAGCTTGTTGAAAGCAATAAATATACAGGCTACGTCGAGGAACAGGTCCGTTGGGCACAGCAGATCGGCGTAAGTGGCGTGCCAACCTATGTGATCAACGATCGTTACGCAGTGGTGGGTGCACAGCCCTATGAAGTCTTCAAGAACGCTCTGACACAGATCATGAATCAGAAAAGCTGAAAATATCGGCCGCTCAGGTCAAACATGTCACCTCCCAGACTTAAGGATTCAGCCACGGATTGCACGAATTCCCACGGATTTTCGAATGGGTTGCCCTGAGATGAGCCAAACAAAAGCCGATCCGCTGGAGCAGGTCGTCTTAATTCGTGCCAATCAGTGCGGCGCGTGGCGCCATGGCGATAAAATCGGTCGCTAAACGCTTGCATGATTAATTCGGCGTGACTACCATTTGCTTTATAAGACTTCCATTAGATTATTCTCTGGAATGTTGACTTTCCATTTTGACAATGTACAATAAATTTGGAGGTGAGTGATGAAACTCTACTTGATCTTTGGCCTGATAGACCTGCTGATCATCTTGGCCTATCCGTTCGTTTTTATTTGGGGAAAAGTGCGACAACTTTTCAAAATTAAGAGATAATAGCGCTACACGTCATTCCGAGCCGCCGTCAGGAGGCGTGGCAATCTCTTTTTCATTATGAGATTGCTTCCCGAAGGTCGCAACGACGGCAAAGGAGCCATTATGCCGTCAATGAACGATGTATTGGGAGTGATTATGGGAGGAGGACGCGGGTCACGTTTACACCCGCTGACCAAGATGCGTTCGAAGCCTGCCGTGCCGATCGCAGGCAAATATCGTCTCATTGACATACCCATCAGCAATTGCATTAACTCGGGGATTTATCGCGTTGCGATTCTGACTCAGTTCAATTCGGTTTCCCTGCACCGACACATTTCCCAAACCTATAACTTCGATGTGTTCCATACGGGTTGGGTGGATATCCTGGCCGCCGAGCAGACGCCAGAAAGGGCGGACTGGTATCAGGGCACGGCCGACGCCGTCCGCAAGCAATTGTTCGAGATTCAGGCGTCGGGCGCGGAATATGTGTTGATCCTGGCAGGTGACCATCTCTATCGCATGGATTACAGCGAGATGGCGGGTTTCCTGTGGGAGAAAGGCGCCGATATAGCGGTGGCAGTTCAACCCGTCGCGAGGAGCGAAGCATCCCGCTTTGGGATATTGAAGGTGGAATCAGACGGCAGGATCTCATCGTTCGTCGAGAAGCCGAAAGACCCGGAGGTCCAAAAGAATTTCGTCAGCCGGCTTCACGATGAAGAACGCCCCTTTTTAGGTTCGATGGGCATCTATCTGTTCAAAACCAGCGTGTTGATCGATCTGCTGACCGATTTTCCTGATTATGACGATTTCGGCGGGGAGATCATCCCGCAGGCTATCAAATCGCTGAGAATATTTGGCTTCGACTTCGACGGCTATTGGGAGGATATTGGGACGATCCGCTCATACTATGAGACAAACTTGAAGTTGACAAGTTCAAACCCGCCGTTCAACTTTTACGACTCGAAGGCACCCATCTATACTCATGCACGCTACCTACCCGGTTCCATTATAGAAGATAGCAAATTGCAGGATGTCATGATCGCTGAAGGCAGCCGCATTCGCAAGGCGGAGATCACTCATTCCATCGTGGGCATCCGCAGTCAAATCTCAGAGGGCGCGGTGATCAAGGATAGTATCATCATCGGTGCTGATTATTACACGCCCAAGAAATACCCCGAGATCCCGATCGGGATTGGCAGGAATTGTCATATTGAATCAGCGATCCTTGACAAGAATGTTCAGATCGGCGATGGAGTTGTGATTAAGTCGTTTCTGAACAGCAGGGATATCGATCACGAACTGTATTTTGTGCGCGACGGTATTGTTGTCGTTGCCAAGGATACGGTGATCCCGGCCGGAACGTGTATCGAGCCCGGTTCCCAGGGATGAACATCGGTTAGACTTGATCGGTAATTAGAAAACGTCCCGAAGGTTTGCTGTTCAACACTCAAACTACTCAAAATAAACCTTCGGGACGGTGTCCACACATTATTTCCAATAGCATCTATTATTTATGTCACATTGACATGGGCTGTTACGAGGCGTAGACTAGTGCAGTCCAGGGAGCATACAATAAACCGTCATACGGAGGTGTGACGGTTTGTTTTTATGCCGACGACAAATTCCATATCGGAGACTGTATGAGCGAATACGGACCAATCTTCATTATTGTTTTACAGTTGATCTTTCTGGAGGGCATCCTTTCCATTGACAATGCCGCTGTGATCGGTGCATTGGTCTCGCCTCTGCCGGATGATAAACATGTGGAATGGCCCAGTGCCTTGCAGCGGTTTGGCGAATGGCTGCATCCCATTCTGGGAAACCAGCGCATGGCGGCCCTGCGCGTGGGCCTGCTCGGCGCCTATGTGGGACGCGGTTCAATGCTGTTCCTGACCAGTTTCCTCATCCATAATTCATGGATCAAGTTGATCGGCGCGGCCTATCTCATACACCTGGCCTTCGATAACCTGGAAGATATGGCGGGCGGCGGAGGCGAAGAGGATGAGGAGCTTCGCCCGGTCAAGACGCAATCGTTTTGGGCAACAGTGCTGACCGTTGAAATAATGGATTTGATCTTCAGTATCGATAATGTGGTGGCGGCTGTATCGCTTTCAAATAAGATCTGGGTCGTGATGGTCGGTGTGGGCATCGGTATTCTGACCATGCGTTTTGCTGCGGGTATATTCAGCTATGCAGTCGAGCGTGAACCAATACTCAAACAAGCCGCATACGTGCTGGTGCTCAATATCGGTGTGGAACTGATCCTCGACCAAATCTGGCACATTGAAATTTCAGACTTCGTGCGCTTTGGGATTTCCATCGCAACGATTCTGCTCGCCCTGGCATATGCGCACAGCAGATTTTTACAGCGGTTCCGCTTTGTGCTTGTATGGCTGGCACAGGGGATTGGCATCGCAAATGAACTTGTGGATTGGCTCCTTGCACCTGTGCGCGGTTTTATACGCGCGCTAACGGGAATATTCAAACCCGA
Organism: Anaerolineae bacterium; assembly: GCA_041487615.1. GTDB lineage: Bacteria > Chloroflexota > Anaerolineae > Anaerolineales > Villigracilaceae > Defluviilinea. The sequence goes on along the minus strand of JBGPNQ010000321.1, from coordinate 2,252 downwards.
GCCTTCTGAACCCACAGCCGCATGACAGATCGAAGGAAAAAAACATGTACACGATCAAAACACCGAAGACCCATGATGATTTCAAGGCTTACTATGCGCTGCGTTACAAGGTCCTGAGTGAACCATGGGGGCATCCCAAAGGCACCGAGAAGGATGACTATGAGCCGATCAGTGAGCATTTCATGGCGGTCAACGAAAAAAATGATGTGGTCGGCGTTGTCAAACTTTATGAAAAAACCGGGGACGTGGGACATATCTCACATTTGGCGGTTTCACCTGAACACCAGCACAAGGGTGTCGGCCATCTTTTGCTGCAGACGGTGGAGGGACGTGCCCGTGAGCGCGGCTTTAAGATCATCGGAACGATGGCACGCGTGACAGCGACCGCCTATTTCGAGCGGGCTGGATTCCGCATCGTTGGTATCCCCACGCCTCACCTTGGGACCACACACCTGGTCTGGATGGAAAAAGCCCTATCCTAGCCGGCAATGACTCCCCCTCTGCCGGACAGAAACATTTGCCGCTCTGGTAGGGCAATCGCATTTGGATTTTTTATCCGCTAATCTTCGCCAATCTTCACGAATTGGCAATCAGATTAGCGTGAATTCGCGGAGATTGGTGGATTCTTGGCCAAAAACATTGGCTTTAGAACATCTAGCATTTTCTAATGCGATAGCCCTGCCGCATTGACTTGACAGTCGTTTAATTTGGTGTAAACTGAAATTGGATGGGGAGTAGCCTCCTGTGCCCCACAGGATGGATCATCGTCAATCCATTGGCGTGCTTTGCGTGCCATCGGTGATCCATGCGCTCCAGGGCGTTGGCAAGACCACCACAATAGGTGTGGTGGTTTTTTGTTTGTTCATCACCACATACATCACATAGGAGCTGTTTTGTATGGTACTCGAAGATAACGGGACAAAAGAAGTAAGGCAGCGCGACTGGCACGCCCTCAAAACCCAGGAAGTCCTTGATCATCTGGAGGTTGCAGGGAACGGCTTGACGTCAGAAGAAGCCAGGAAACGACTGGTGCAATACGGTCCCAATCAATTAAAAGAAGCGCCGCGTCCATCGTTCCTGCACATGTTGTGGGAACAGTTGAATAATTTCGTTGTGATCCTGCTGATCGTTGCTTCCATCATTTCCGCAATCCTCGGGGATTATGTGGAGGCTGGCGCGATCATGGCAATTGTCATATTGAATTCGGTGCTGGGCATCGTCCAGGAACGCCGGGCCGAGGAAGCGCTGGCTGCGCTCAAGAAACTGGCCGCGCCGGATGGCCAGGTGATACGCGATGGACATAAGGTTTCCATCCCTTCGTATGAACTCGTTCCGGGCGACGTGGTTTTTTTGGAGGCAGGTAACTTTGTTCCTGCCGATATACGTCTGCTGGAGGCTGTCAATTTGCGGGTGGAGGAGGCTTCCTTAACAGGCGAATCGCTTGCAGTGCAGAAAAATGCTGCAACAGTTCTCGAGAAAAACGTCCCCCTCGGCGACCGCAAAAACACAGCTTTTATGGGAACAGTCGTCTCGTACGGACGCGGGCGCGGTGTCGTTACCAGCACAGGAATGCACACGCAACTTGGATTGATCGCCTCGATGCTCCAAAACGTGGAAACCGAGGAGACGCCGTTGCAGCGCCGCCTGGATCAGCTTGGCAAATCGTTGAGCATTGCCGCATTATTTCTGGTGGGGATCGTCTTCATCGTTTCTCTGATCAATAACACCACAATCAGCGAACTGTTCACAAGTCCATGGGCGTATATCCAGGAATATCTTGCCGAGATCACCGAAACGTTCATCATCGCCATCAGCCTGGCGATTGCCGCCGTTCCCGAGGGACTTCCTGCTGTTGTGACGATTTCCCTGGCGCTCGGCATGCGCGAAATGATCAAGCGTCACGCGCTCATCCGAAAACTGTCGTCTGTGGAGACGCTTGGTTCAGCCACCGTGATTTGTTCCGATAAAACAGGGACGTTGACCCAGAATGAAATGACGGTCACGCGCCTGTGGGTGGATGGCCAATTCATCAATATTACCGGCACCGGCTACGTTCCCCGGGGGGAATTCCTTGTGGCTGGAAAGCCGGTTGATACGGCAAATTATCCGGGCGCACTTACCGCGCTTTGGCTCGGCGTATTGAACAATGATGCCGAAATCGAAACCACAGGCTCCAGTGAAGATCAAATGACCTACCGTATCGTGGGCGATCCAACAGAAGGCGCCTTGATTGTCGCCGCAACCAAGGCAGG
>JBGPNQ010000320.1:0-6243 GCA_041487615.1 Anaerolineae bacterium | reverse complement strand
CGACCTTCACCAAGAACGTTTAAGATTGCATAAATTTTTTCTAATTTATTTTTATTCTTGTTTTCAAGTTCTTTTTCTATTTCCTGTTCTTCGGCGTTATCTGGCTGGGTTAGGTTATAAAAAAACAGTTCCGGGCTTCCCACAAGAACTGTTGACTTGTTATAAAATCTACGGCTAAAATTTATGCATTCATTCTTTGCGATGGCGCAAAGCCAAGTCTTCAGTGTAGCCCTCTTTCCATCAAACTTTTCTATATTAAGAAAGGCTTTAGCAAAAACATTTTGAGTTAAATCTTCTGCATGGTCGGGATTGTTTCCCCTAAATTTTATGCAGAACAATTTAATAAATTTATAATTTTCTTTATAAATTGATTCAAACGCTTCTTTTGTATGTTGCAACAGACTGCCTATATTATAGAGACAAAATTACGTAGGTATTTCTTTTGAGGCACCAGAGAGAATCGAACTCTCTTTCTCTGATTGAAAGCCAGATGAACTAGCCAATGTTCGATGATGCCATGATAGCGGCGGGTTCCTCGGATACGTTAATATCGTCACTGTTACCCACCGTGTTAGTTTAATTAATTAGCGTCAGTCGATGCGATAACCCACAATAAAACGCATCTTCTCAAGCCCCTTATGCCTATTCTTGCACTATATTCTACACAGAGGGAGCGCTGTTGAATATATAACGGTGTGCAAGATTGGTAGCACTATGGAGAATCGAACTCCAATTAGGTGATTGAAAGTCACCCGTCCTGACCATTAGACGATAGTGCCATACATCTTATCTCTCCTTAAGATGTGTTAAATATTGGCGGCTTACAAGTTTTCGTTCACTTATAAAATAGATTTTCATCTATACGGTTATCACACCGCTTTTCGATAAACGAATACCCAGACGAGACCAAAAATGTCCTATTCAAGCAATGGGAGCGTTTCATGTCCCCTACCTACACGCATAGCGTAGCTATGTTTTCGGCCCTTGCGGGTGCCTCTATGTGCACTGCTCTTGCTTAAACAGTAGCCGTTCCGTGTTTAGGAACGGAATTTTTTTTTATTTTCCAGCTACGTTTGAAGCTTGGTCGCCCTTCTGACCAGGCACAATCTCGAACTCAACTTCCTGACCCTCTTTCAAGGTCTTGAAGCCAGCCGCTTGAATGGCAGAGAAGTGGACGAAGACATCATCGCCGCCTTCGCGAGCGAGGAAGCCGTAGCCCTTCGTTCCATTGAACCACTTGACTGTACCGTTGATACGTTCCGACATTTTTGCCTCCTTGTGGCAAATGAAAAATATGGAGGGTACTCATTGGGTGTTGCATCGGAGCGCCTCAACGGCGTATAACAAAGCGGCTCACGGACGATCCGTGAGCCAACCTGGTATTTCCAAAGCAAACTACTGGTATCCTACGCCCGCAAGGATAACATGAGCAGCGTAGAGTGTCAATGACTGATGATGGGAATCTGGTAGGAATTTGGCAGTGCTATAATCCTTCCAAGGGAGCCGTATTCGCAGCCCACTTTTCCCATGTCAAACGCATCCTCATTACATTGGCACGACCCGAACTGGCAGAGACAAGCCCACGATTGGATTCAAGCAGAGGCGCGGCGCCAATCCATCGGGATCACGGGTGAGATCGAACAACCACATGCCTATGCGTGGTCAACCGTGATGCGCATTCCGTCTACGGAAGGCACGCTCTTCTTTAAAGCGACCGCGGCTGAGACGGTGTATGAATCTGCTTTGACCGAAAAGCTTGTGCTCTGGTATCCCGATTGCATGCCTGAATTAATCGCCGTGGATACTGCGCGCGGCTGGATGCTGATGCGCGACAGCGGCGAACAATTGCGCGCCTTCATTCGCCCGGCACAGGATATTCGTCCGTGGGAACCTGTTATTACGCGTTATGCCGAAATCCAAATGGGACTCGCCGACCACGTATCCGAGATTCTGGCGTTGGGGATTCCGGACTATCGCCTTGCGGCGTTACCCGATCTTTACGTACAACTTCTTGCAGATGAAGCAAGCCTGATGATAGACCAGGAGAAAGGACTGACATCCGGCGAGTTTCAACAGGTCCGGACTCTGGCGCCGCGTTTCAATCATATTTGCGCTGACCTGACAGCCTTCGGGATTCCCGAGTCGCTCAACCATGGCGACTTTCACGACGGCAATGTCCTGATCAACAACGGGCGCATCACCTTCTTCGACTGGGGTGACGCCAGCGTAACCCATCCGTTTGTTTCGCTGCGAACGTTTTTCGTCAGCATCGAGATAGCTCTGAAGCTGGACGATTATTCCTTTACGCCTGAGATGGCAGCGTTGCTGGATCGCTATCTGGAACCATGGCAAAAATTTGCATCGAAGGAAAAGTTGTTCAAAGCCTATTCGTTTTCGAAGCCGATGGCATCCATCGTCAAGGCGCTGTCGTGGCACAACATCATCTCAAGACTGGATGGCTCCCTGCGCGAAGAATACGCATGGATCGTCCCCGAAGTATTGAGGGAATTTCTCTATCACGAAAAAATGTTGTCAGAGTGATTCATGGACACTTCAAATCTAATCGCCAGCATCACCGAGAAATTGAAAAGCATCTCCGGTATTGATGCGGTGGTGTTGGGCGGATCACGCGCCCGCGGGACTCATACGGAATCTTCAGATGTAGATCTGGGAATCTATTATCATCCATCTTCTCCCATGGACATCCCAGCGCTTGGACATCTTGCAGCCGAGATTGATGATGAACATCGCGAAAATCTTGTGACCGCTGTCGGCGGCTGGGGACCGTGGATCAACGGTGGTGGCTGGCTCAAGGTTCATGATATCCCCGTTGACTTCCTCTACCGCGATCTTGTTAAAGTGACGCGGATTATCCATGATTGTTGTGATGGGCACATTGAAATCGTTTACCAGGCCGGGCATCCGTTTGGGTTTATCTCCCCCATTTACCTTTCAGAAGCAGCCTGTTGTCGTCCACTTTGGGATCCACATGGGACGATTGAAAGATTGAAGGCACAGGTGATCCCATATCCGCCTCGTTTGAAGAAGGCGATTGTTGATTCCTTTTGGTGGGATGTGGATTTCTCACTTTCAATCGCGAGGAAAAGCATCCCGCGCGGGGATGTGACCTACGCTGCCGGGTGTTGTTTTCGGGCAGTAACGTGCCTGATGCAGGTGCTTTTCGCGGTCAATGAACAATATTGGATGAATGAAAAAGGTGCGGTTGCGCTCGCGGCTGGGTTTCCAAAATCACCTGCACGGTTGAAGGAACGTGTGGAGGAGGCTTTTGCACAATTGAATAGCTCAGGTTCCTCCATTGCGGCGGCGATCAGCTCCCTTCAGGATCTTGTAGAAGAAAGCAGAAAACAGTATTTCTTATGATAAGGATGGTGTGAAATGCTAAAACGAATTTTGGGTAAAAGCAAATTGGAAGTGAGCGCGCTGGGCATGGGATGCTGGGCGATCGGCGGTCCATGGATGTGGGACCAGCCGGGACAGGAACCGTTCCCGGTCGGCTGGGGCGATACGGACGACGAAGAGTCCATTCGCGCCCTGCATGCCGCGTTCGACATGGGAGTCAATTTCTTTGACAGCGCCGCGAATTATGGAGCAGGTCACAGCGAAATCCTTGTGGGACGCGCCCTCAAAGGCAGACGTGACAAGGTGGTGATCGCCACCAAATTTGGGCATATCGTCAATGAAGAAAAGAAAACAGTTTATAGCGCGCCCGACCGAATCATCAAAAACGTTCGAAACGATGTAGAGAACAGCCTGCGCCGTTTGCAGACCGATTTCATCGACATCTATCAACTGCATGAAGGTCGTTACGATTCCCAATTGGCTTTGGAGCTGCAATCGGTTCTGGAGGAATTGGTATCCGCAGGCAGAATCCGCTGGTATGGATGGAGCACGGATGTCGTCGACAGTGCCCGTGAATTCGCGAGCGCACCGAGTAGCATACATTGCACATCGATCCAATTCGCGTTGAATGCCATCCACGACAACGCCGGGATGCGCAAGGTCTGCGCAGATTTTGATCTGGCAGGCATCAACAAGGATCCTTTGAATAAAGGATTTCTCACCGGGAAATTCAACGCAAGCACAATCTTCCCCAAAAACGATGTCCGCAGCGGAACAGATTTCTCCGATCCTGAGATCGTCAATCGGCTGAAAATCGTGGACGACATACGCGACATCCTCACCTCCAACGGGCGGACGTTGGCCCAGGGCGCGCTGGCGTATATCTGGGCGTTGGACGAGCGCATGGTTCCCATCCCGGGATTCAAATCTGTGAAACAGGTGACGGATAACGCGGGCGCGATGGGGTTTGGTCCTTTGACGGACGCGCAGGTAAAGGAGATTCAAACGATTGTCCGGAAATATGAGTTGCAAAGTTGAGGTTGTGTAGCACAGGCCTTCACTCTCAGATGTGCACTATTGACTCCTTGTGTTATGTCATTTATGATGTCGTATACGACATCATAGAAAGAGGTCAAAATGACCAGATATGCTTTAAATCTCCCCAATGAACTCAAAAGAGATGCAGAACGGCTTGCCAAAAAGCAGGGCGTCTCATTGAATCAGTTCATCCTTTGGTCGGTTGCCGAAAAAGTGGGCGGACTTCTCCAAGGGCTGGATGATCCGAATTATCCAAATATCACCTATCGGCGCGGTGCATCTGGGACGCTCTCCCCTGTTCTGCGCGGAACCGGGATCCGGGTGCAAACCATCGTTCTCGCATCTCAAAATAACACCCTCGGCGAAATTGCTGAAGATTATGATCTGCCACAATCACAAGTACAGGAAGCACTAGGTTTTTACGAAGTCCATCGCGCTGAAATTGACGCTCACATCCAAGCCGAAGCCGCGTTGGAGCCGAAGGGTGAGTAAGAAACTACACTTGCACCTGGATGCAGATACTTCCAGCAAGGTTTTATATAACGCTCTGTTGGAGCGCGGACACGATGTGACCCGCACACCTACTGAATGGATGCCATTCGACGCCAGCGATGAACAACAATTACTCGGCGCGACTGCCCAGGGTCGCGCCATTTTAACATTTAACATCCGCGATTTCATTGTTCTTGGAGAACGTTATCCGCATCACGCAGGTATCATGCTTTCACGACAAAAAAGCCTGAGCCTGAATGAACTTATCCACGCATTGGATTGTGTGTTACGGGAAACAGATGCAGATGAATGGATCGGGCAAACGCGCTGGCTAAACGACTGGAGAAGGTAATGGCTGAAAAACGTGCCAGTGATGTCACGCAATAGCCTTATCAGGTTTTTAGAAAGGCACGTTCGCCTTGACGATTGGATGGACATCCGGTGAAGTGAGGAAACAAGAAAATGAGGAGAAACATAGATTATGGCGCACAGAAAAATCCCCATGGAGCACGACAAGAAGATCGCCCTGGTCGCCCACGATAATAAGAAACGCGACCTGGTGGAATGGGCAAAATTCAACCGCGATCTCCTATCCCATCACCAGGTATTTGCAACCGGCACAACGGGCAAAATCCTGGAACAGGAGCTAGGCTTTAAGATCATCCGACTCAAGAGCGGACCTCTTGGCGGCGACCAGCAGATCGGGGCGAAGATCGTGGACAATAAGATCGATTTCCTCATCTTTTTCTGGGATCCGCTCGAGCCCCAGCCCCACGACCCTGATGTCAAGGCGCTTTTGCGCATGGCGGTGGTGTGGAACATTCCCATTGCCTGCAACCGCGCCTCAGCGGACTTCATGATCTCCTCTCCGCTCATGGACGGGCAATATGACCGCCTGGTCCCCGATTACGAAAGCTATACCACCCGTAACCTGGATCTGGGAGAAAAGTCAAGTTAGGGCGCTTTGACATTTGGATTGAAGGTTTCAATAACACATTACGATGCCAATACAACTGCATGAAATCCATATCGAATTTTTCGATGTTGACGAGGTCATCAAAAGGCGCATTTCAAATGAGTGGGGTGAAAAAGCTGCCGGACACATGCATCTTGAAGATGGATTCTCGATCGTCGCACTTTGTGGAGAGGCTGTGGTGGGGATCATCTCCACATATTGGAAGAAACTACCTGTTCCTCTGGCTGATGAGTGCGATGCTTATATCGACATTCTGGAGGTACACAGGGATTTCAGAAAACAAGGGATCGCTCGACGTTTGATCGAAATATCCATGGAACGCGCAAAGCAAAAAGGGATGCGCCAAATTCGCGCCTGGAGTTCTGAAGATAAAATGG
>JBGPNQ010000319.1:0-6259 GCA_041487615.1 Anaerolineae bacterium | reverse complement strand
TCAGCCGCTTCCGCTATGACAGTGAATTGACTCAATTCAATCAGACGCATGAATGTCCGGTGCGGGTGAGCCAGATTCTTTGGGATGTGTTTCAGTCTGCGCGTGAAGCCAATGAAATGACGAACGGATTGGTCACACCGACTTTACTGGACGCGATCATCGAAGCGGGATATGACCGTCCGTTTGATGAATTACCGCACCTTGCCACGCTCACGCCTGCCTCCGTTAAAACGGCTGCTGCATCGCTGTCAGCGATCACCGTGGACAACGCGGCTCGGACGATCACGCTTCCGACCGGCATGGGCCTGGACTTCGGCGGCGTGGCAAAGGGATGGGCTGCGCATCAAGCCATGAAACGGTTGCAGGTGGAGGGTCCCGCGTTGGTCGACGCGGCAGGTGATATTGCCATCAGCGGCCCGCGGGCAGATGGAATTCCCTGGCCGATTGGCGTTGCTGATCCATTCCGTAAAGGTGAAGAGATCGAAACACTCTTCTTGAATGAATGTGGTGTGGCTACATCGGGCAAGGATCGCCGGCGCTGGACGCGTGATGGCGTCTTGCAGCACCACATCATCGATCCCGTGACGAACCAACCCGTGGAAACGGACTTATTAACCGTAACTGTGATTGGGCCGAACGTGGTGCAGGCAGAGGCCGCGGCGAAAGCTGCGTTCATCCTGGGCAGTCGCATTGGATTGGAATGGATTGAAGCTCGTCCTGAATTCGCGGCGCTATTAATTTTGGATAACGGTCAATTGAAATACAGTCAAAAGATGGAAGAATACCTGTAAGGAAGGAAATTATGGCTTCTGTTCCTCTGGTGGAAAACGAATACGAATCATCGGTCAACATTCAATTTTTTCTGATGATCATGCTTGCCATGATCGTCGGTTTACTGATGGCAATTCTGCTGCTGCCCACGTGGCTGCCAAACATGGCGACTTCGCTGATAGGCACAGATCCAAAAGTGTACTGGTATCTCTCGCGCGCAACCGCCTTTGTCTCGCTGAGCATCCTTTGGCTTTCGATGGCCCTGGGCCTTGGAATGTCAAACAAGATGGCCCGTCTCTGGCCGGGTGCGCCCGCCGCCTTTGCCGTCCATGAATATGTGAGTCTGTTGGGACTGGCATTTGCATTATTTCACGCGTTGATCCTGCTCGGAGATCATTACATCAACTTTACGGTTGCGCAGATATTTACGCCATTTTCCACTGTAGATTATCGCCCCACCTGGACAGGCATCGGCCAGCTTGGGTTTTACGTCTGGCTGATCGTTGCTCTGAGTTTTTACGTCCGCTCGAGCATCGGGCCAAAGACGTGGCGCGCGATCCATTACCTGAGCTTTGCCATGTATTTGATGGGATTGGTTCACGGTCTATTTGGCGGAACGGATGCCACAGCAAACTGGGCGCACTATTATTACTGGATCTCAGGAGGCAGTCTGCTCTTCCTGTTGGTATATCGCATTATCAATAGCATTACTGAGAAATTATTTGCACCAGCCAAGCGCGTTGCGCGCACTTAATCACCAACTGTAGTTCCAAAATCAGTATTGGAGGTCAAAACTCTATTGAATAGTGGTAGTTTGCATACCAGGCAGATAATCTGTATCAACTATCCGCAATGATGATTGGATCTATTTTTTTCTCACCGGACCCTAATTATTTGCTAACGGGTTGCTCATGTAGTTTTGGTAAAAAGGGGGCTTCAACTTATTTTGACCTTTCGATTGAATATTCATGCTTGTAGAATATTGAAAGGTCCAGGGTGGAAATTCTCGGATTTTTATTTCCCGGCTGGTGATTGCGATCACTTCATCGAAGTGGTTGTGATTCATATATTGAGTTTTGTTGAATCATTCGGATGCTTTTCACATTCGTGCATCTTGATTCGTACTTTGCCAAGCAAGAAGGAGATGAAATATGCCTGAAAAACAAAAGACATCGCACAATTGGAAGAACCCCAAAACAATCATCGCTGCCATCTCGGTAACCGGGCTCCTGACACTGTGGAATACGTTTGCCACTCATGATCGCCAGAGAACCGACGGGTTCGACTCGGTTGTTCCCACGTCGTCAGCTGTGCCCGAAGCAGAATCGGACAATCGATGTTCTGTGCCAAGCCTGGTGAAAAACCTGGGAACGAAATGCATCACTGTGGCACAAACAAGATCATCGTAGAAGCTTACATTACAAAACATCTTTCGAGATAACTATTTACAAATAATTGGAGCATATGACATGTCGGTTAATCAACCCCCTAAAAAAGAAGAAAGCGATTCCCTCTTTGGTTTGCAGCCCTACCTCGTGAGGACCGTGGTGGTCATTGCTGTTGCGCTCGTCATCCTTCCGCTGCTGCCAGGTTTGATCTCGAACCTCATCTACTCGTACCACTCGTTCGGAGGAAAAGCCCCCAAGATCTACTGGTACCTGTCGCGCGCTTCCGGATTTGTATCCTATACCATTCTGTGGATTTCCATGGCGCTGGGACTGGGAATTACGAATAAAATGGCCCGCCTATGGCCGGGTGCTCCATCCGCCTTTGCTGTACATCAATATACAAGCATGCTGGGACTGGCATTTGCGGCATATCATGGTCTCGTCTTGATGGGTGATCATTTTGTGGATTTCTCCCTGACGCGACTCATGACCCCGTTTTCGATTGCCTATAAAACAGCCTGGATCGGACTGGGACAGCTGTGCTTTTACATCTGGTTCATCACTGTCCTGAGTTTTTACGTCCGTCAGTTCATCGGTCAAAAGACCTGGCGCTGGATCCATTATGCCAATTTCGCTGTATTTGTCATGGGCTTCCTGCATGGCATCAATAGTGGAACAGATAGCGGCATTCCATGGGTCGTTTGGTATTTTTGGATTTCGGGCGTAAGTCTTGTAGTGTTGCTGGCATATCGTATTTACGATTCGTCCTTGAAGGGCAAGATCAGGATTTCGCTGCCCAAATTTGGACGTGCCCATGTAACCGAAGTATCGGATGCAGTAGCAAAATCACCAACCCAGCCATCCATTGCCACAAGAGTCAGGAATCTGCCGCAGGCGCTGCTCCGCTCACAGGCGAAAAAATCCGTGTTGCCTCAGGAAAGTGAACAGATTATGGAACCTGTCGCCGTTCAAACGCACGACGAGACTCCGGTACAGGCGTCTGCCAGCGAAGCAGTCCAGGAGCAGGCTGCCCCCGCAGCGATTGAGCAGCAGGCAACTTCCTCGGAACCGGCAAATGTACCGATCCCAGTTGATGAAGTTAAGGCCACCAAAGTGATTGAGCAGCAGGCACCAATCCTGGAACCGGTAAATGCACCGGCCCCAGTCGATGAAGTGAAAGCCTCCAAAGTGAAGGAGATATCCCGCGGTCCGGTGATCAAGCTGGAAGGGATATCCCAGGGCAAAAAGATCAGGGTGCGGATCTTTGGTGAACCTGTTACGAGACCCATACCGGAACTCCAGGATAGTGATGAGATAACCTTCCCGGAAGAACTTAACCTGCTTGTTAAATTGAAAAATAGATTCCGCGGGATGCCTGTTGAACCGATTGCGCCAAATCAACGATCCAAGCGTATCGTTTTTTCGGAAGACTGAACGCCGACAGTTGCTCTCAAGATTCAAAAACTGCTGGAAGGCAAAACCTTCCAGCAGTTTTCATTTTACTCTCTCACTTCGCCTTCAATCACATCATCACCGCCATGATTGGGTGATGCGGACGGTCCGCCTTGTGTTTCCGGTTGAGGCTGTCCCTGTGCATAAAGCTGCTGGCTCAATGCATGGAACGCCTGCTGGACATCTTCGCTTGCTTTCTTGATGCGGTTGACATCATCGGTTTGCGAGGCAGATTTGAGGTCATTGATCTTGCCTTCGATCGTAGCGCGTTCCGCAGATGGGACCTTATCGCCCAAATCGCGCAATGCCTTCTCTGTCTGATAAACGAGGCTGTCAGCGGTGTTCTTGACATCGATCAATTCGCGGCGCTTCCTGTCCTCGGCTTCATGAGAACGGGATTCCTGAACCATGCGGTCAATATCGCCTTTATTCAAGTTGGTCGAAGCCGTGATCGTGACCTTCTGTTCCTTGCCTGAGGCTTTATCCTTGGCGGTTACATGCAGGATGCCGTTCGCATCGATATCGAAGGTGACCTCCACCTGCGGGATGCCGCGTGGAGACGGCGGGATGCCGTCGAGACGGAAGCGTCCAAGCGACATATTGTCATTTGCCATCGGGCGTTCGCCCTGCAGGACGTGAATATCCACGGCGGTCTGGTTGTCCGCGGCAGTGGAATACGTCTCCGTCTTGCGGACAGGGATGGTCGTGTTGCGTTCGATCATTTTGGTCATCACGCTACCGAGCGTTTCCACACCCAATGAAAGTGGAGTGACGTCGAGCAGGAGAATGTCCTTGACTTCGCCGCCAAGTACACCACCCTGGATTGCCGCGCCAACGGCCACAACCTCATCAGGGTTCACGCCTTTGTTCGGCTCCTTGCCATTCGTGAGTTTGCGAACCAGATCCTGAGCCATCGGCATGCGGCTGGAACCACCGACCAAAACAACTTCGTTAAGTTTGCCTGCATCCATGCCTGCATCTTTTAACGCGGCTTCAAACGGTCTGCGACAGCGATCGAGCAAATCCTCCGTCATTTGCTCGAACTTGGAGCGGGTCAGTTTTACCTGTAAATGTTTTGGTCCGCTTGCATCGGCAGTAATATAGGGAAGGTTGATCTCGGTCTCCATCACAGACGAAAGCTCGATCTTGGCCTTCTCCGCAGCTTCGCGCAGACGTTGTAGCGCCTGACGATCGCTGCGCAGGTCAATACCCTGTTCGCGTTTGAATTCATCCGCCGCCCAGTTTACGATGCGCTGATCCCAGTCATCGCCGCCGAGGTGTGTGTCGCCGTTTGTGGCTTTTACTTCGATCACACCTTCGCCTACTTCGAGGATGGATACGTCGAACGTACCACCGCCCAGGTCGAAGACCAGGATCGTTTCATTTTTCTTTTTATCCAGTCCATAGGCCAATGCTGAGGCTGTCGGCTCGTTGATGATGCGCAGCACTTCAAGACCTGCGATCTTACCGGCATCCTTGGTTGCCTGACGCTGACTATCATTAAAATAAGCAGGGACCGTAATCACGGCCTGAGTCACAGACTGTCCTAAATAGGCTTCCGCATCTGTCTTGAGTTTTCCCAAAACCATTGCAGAAATTTCCTGTGGGGAATATTCGCGGTTCGTGATCGGGAGCTTGACGCGCACATCATCGGTTGGACCTTTTACCACATCATAGGAAACCATCTTGCGCTCGGTCTCCGTCTCATCATAGTGACGCCCAATGAACCGCTTGATGGAATAGATCGTATTTTCCGAGTTGATGACTGCCTGACGTTTCGCAGTTTGACCGACGAGTCGTTCGCCATTTTTATTGAAGGCGACAACCGACGGGCACAATCTGCCCCCCTCCGATGTGGAGATCACGGTTGGCTGTCCACCTTCCATCACGGCGACAACACTGTTTGTTGTTCCCAAGTCAATACCAATTATCTTTGCCATAGAGAGGCTCCTTGCATTTGAATCATTTGCGCGTATGTACGTAGTGCGCAGTAATTTTCATTGTTCCCATCTTACCTTGTGAATGCAAGAAAACTGTTAACGGTATGTAGAAATTGAATTGGAACCCCCAGCCCCCACCCGCCTTCGGCACCCTCCCCCAAATTCGCAATAAAGAATTTTGTAATCCTCGTATGTTCATTTGCGAATTTGGGGGAGGCTGGGGAGGGGGTTAAGGTTCGCTCACGGTCACCCAATCAAATGATGCAATGACGGGGGTATTCTCAAATGAAGCAGCAGTAATTCCCACCTTGCCTTCTGAAAGGTCATAACGACTCACATCCACATTGCGGAGGAGTGTTTCATTGATATAGAGCGCCAAAGTTCCATCGAAACAGGTCATTCCGATCTGTCCTTCCATTCCGCTTTGTGGGATTGCGTTTGATGATCCATTGAGAACGGGAAGATAATCAGCGATGCCATTGGAGAGCCACTTTCCATATAAAACATTGTATGTGCCATCTGTTGACACGTTATATTCGAACCAGCCATCCGTTTCGCTGTAGTTGCAGATCAAGCCAATGGAGGCAGGGCTCATGGCGCTGTTCACGAATTTTGTATCTACGCGGACACTGTCATAATCCTGGGTGCCATATAGCGCGTATATCCACGTATAAGGTGCGTCCATTTGCAGGAGCAGGCGGCTGTTTT
>JBGPNQ010000318.1:0-6339 GCA_041487615.1 Anaerolineae bacterium | reverse complement strand
TTGAAGTCCCCCGAGATATATTCGAGATGGTCGATAAAGGCAAAGGCATGAGTCTTGCTGACTTGTCCCTGCAGGGCGAAGAGAAAGCTCAGCATCAATTCAGAGCAGAATCGCATCGATGTGCTGATATCGCAAATAATCACGATCTTGGGTTTGCGTATCTTGTCGCGATAATGGATTTCCATCGGCACGCCGTGATGCTTCAAGTTGGCGCGGATGGTGGCCTTTGGATCGAGTTGTCCACTTTTGGCACGCTTCTGACGCAGCGCAATCCGAGTTTTGAGGGTGGCGGCGAGGCGTTTTACTTCACGCTGCAAAATCTTCTTGTCCGCATCTGACAAAGCCTGGAACGGACGGTTCATCAAATCATCGGCGCTTTCGCCAGGCGGTTGTTCGCTCAGGTTTTCAGCGATCCGTTCGCCTGCATATTGCTTGATCTGCTGTTCGATGCCTTGCATATTCTGTGCGATCTGTTCACGGATCTGCTCGAGGCGCTCCCGGCTCATGCCCATTTGCTGGAGTTGTTCCATCAGGTCGCGCAACGCTTCGCGGACTTCAGGGAATGCCAGCGCCCGCATCATTCGTTGTGCCAGCCATTCCTGATGGCGGAGATCGTCCGTTTGATTCAAGCCCACCATTTGACCCAGCGATTCCAATTCCTCCCTGGAGAGTTGCTCGCCGTTCATCAGGCGCTCCATCCGCTGACGGAGATTCTCGGCAAACTGGCGCAGCGCCTCCGCGAACATTTGTGCCTCTTCAGGGCTCATATCATCGGTAGGATTGCCGCCCATCTGCGGCGGTAGACCTGAACCAAAGAAGAGCGGAAATAATTTATCGAAGACGGGAAGATCCTTCACATCTTTGATCAATGTTGTGCGCAGCGATAGTCGGAAATGCTCGCGGTGTTGGATTCCCATCAAATCGACTGCCGAGAATGCCTCCGCAGATTCAGCCAATGACACACGCACCCCGCTTGCGCGCAATGCTGCAATTAACTGTAAGATACGGGTTTCCATAATTAATATTCCTTCTCGGCAGACTCAGACTCTGTTTAATTTCCAGAAAATCTCCCAAACTCATCAGGCTTGCCGCGTGTGGGAGGAGTGATCAACTGCCTTCTCGCTTTCTGCAAATCTGCTTCATGTTTGACCAGTACCGAAAGCGTATCCTCCAAAGTTGCTTTATCAAGACTCTTGGCGTTGAGTGCTACGAGCGCGTTTGCCCAATCGAGTGTTTCGCTGATGGACGGCGATTTGCGCATGTCCGCGTTGCGGAGTCTCTGCACAAATTCCACGGCCTGCTGGGCAAGCTTTGGGTTCAGGTCCGGGACCTTCAGCCGTACGACTGCCAGTTCTTCCTGAACGGACGGATAATCAATGAACAAATACAGGCAGCGGCGCTTCAGCGCTTCGGATAATTCGCGCGTGTTATTCGATGTCAAAACCACAAACGGTCTGTGTTTTGCGGTCAGTGTTCCCAGCTCAGGCACGGAAACTTGAAAATCGCTCAACACCTCCAGGAGGAAGGCTTCGAACTCCGCGTCCGCGCGGTCAATTTCATCGATCAATAGCACAGCCGGCTCATCACACAAAATGGCTTTCAGCAGCGGACGCTGCAGAAGGAAACGGTTTGAGAAGAACACATCTTCCTCGCCAGCCAGTTTATCTGCGGCTTCGGCAAGCGACTCTGCTTTGCCCAGGGTGTCATTCAATTTGTCGCGTAGAAGTTGTGTGTAGAGCAGTTGTTTTGAATATTCCCACTCGTATAACGCCTTGGATTCATCCAGCCCCTCATAACACTGCAAGCGGATCAATTCCCGTCCCGTCGCGCCGGCAATCGCCTTGGCAAGTTCCGTTTTGCCCACACCCGCAGGACCCTCTGTGAGAAGAGGCTTTCCCAGTTTTTGTGCAAGGAACACAATCGTTGCAATCTCATCCGACGCGATATATTTCTGATTACCCAAAGATGCTTTTACTTTACCAGTCGATTCAAAAGGGTTATTCATTTATCACCTATAACTCAAATAGTATACCTGTTTTGAACAAATACGAATTAACTTGAAATGAGTATGAAACTTATACGTCCAATCCTAACTTGCGGTAAAGTGCCAGGTTGCCATCTAGTTCATTTTGTAATGTAAAACTGCTTTGCACAGTTTGACGCGCTGACCCTCCCAAATGTTTCTGCAAATTTTTGTCTGACAATATTTCCTGAATCATCGTTGCAAGGGAATACACATCGTTAACTGGAACAATCCGTCCATTTTCGCAGTCATTCACCACGTCCGGCACTCCACCAACAGGTGTGGCAATGACCGGTTTTTCACACGCCATCGCTTCGAGCAGTGCATTCGGCAATCCATCCCGCAGGGCTGGGTGGACGAACACATCCATTAATGAGTAATACGAAGGGAGGTCTTGATTTGAAACATAGCCGGTGACAATGATTTTTGCTTTCGGCATGGATGAGTGGAGTTCATCAAAGAGCGCCTTATCTTCGCCGGTTCGGACATCGCCAACAATCAGCAGGGCAGTAGGCTGACTCTTGTTTGTATGCGCGTAGGCACGAAGGAGAGTTGAAAGTCCCTTTTTCTCCCGCAACTCCCCGACAAAACCTATTACTCTTTCATCGTTCATACCCAATGCTGCCGCCAGGGGATTGTTTCTTTCCACACGTCTGAATAGTGTTGTATCAACCCCATTTGGAATCAAAACGATGTCACGATCAATGAATGCTTTTGCTTTCCTTGCTAATTCACCAGCATTCGTCGTCACTGCACTGGCGTTTTGAAGCGCGTACATCACATGTGAAAACTTTGCCGGATCAAAAGCTGCTCGCTCGATATCATTTCCCCGAATGGATGCAACGCTCGGCAGATCCAAATATTTACCTGCATAGCTTGCAACGAACCCAGCCTGGGCTAGGAAATAGGCATGGAGCACATCGAATGGCTCGCGCTTGTGTTCTTCGACGACCAGCTCAAACCAATCAACCAGCGTGTCGTCCACGCGCTTGTGCGCCCCGAAACGCGTCACGCTGGCTCCGTTCTGGACGAGAGTCCGCTTTTCGGAGGGGGACAGACTCAGGCTTGGACAAAAGACACGTACCGAATGTCCTGCGGATGCAAGCAATTGCGCGAGTCGTTCCGTCGAGATTGCCAGCCCGCCGATGTCGGGTGTATACTTTTCAGATAGGAGAGCGATATTCATGGCAGATCAATGCGAAATGATTATTGGTTATTTGGTGCCTCATCGTTGTGAAAACCCATCGCTTGGAAAATGTGTAAGGTGTGGACGGGGCTATTGTGATGAGCATACGAATCAAACAAAAGACGGACGTGTTTGCCTGGCTTGTGCTCAAGGCTTGGATCAGCCCATTGCTTTGCCGATCGCGGCGGCGACCTTCACTGCTGCCGACCTGGATACGTTCAATCGTGCCAGCATGTGGGATGACGATGACCGCACGGATATGTTCTCCGATCTGAGTTAATTCATTTAACACGAAGGACACAAGCGTCATAAGGGTTTCCTTGGTGTACTTTGTGTCCTGCGTGTTAATAGGGACCAATTGTCTCCCAAATCTTTTTATTTTCACTGATAAAATCATCACAGCGCCTGCATGGACTCAATGCGGGCGGATGCATTTTTAAACGGATACGTTGATACACTGCACTTTCCCAAATCTCCTTGAAGGATTGACTCTTGATATTTCCAATTGGCGGGATGCGCTCACGTGTCATACAGCAGACGTAAACATTGCCGTTGAAATCAATGAGACTATGTGTCCACGGCGCGTAACAGGGATGAGTATCATAATAACCGAATGCATATCGCCCGGCGCGTCCCAAACGAACCTCTGACTCGCTTCGCCCAAAGGGGAATGCTTCTTCATCCGAAAGGATCAGATCCAACGCCGTCGCACGTTCTGCAATCTTCGGAGCGATTTCCTTGTTAAATACCTCGATATCCTTCTTGCGCATGGACAGGATTTCACCACAATGATCGTCCACCGGAATAAGGTTTATTCCATCGGCGCCAAGATCGTGAGCGAGATCAGGCAAAGTTTCAAGAGTTTGATAATTCGTTCGGCTCACTACAGTATTGATCCGAATTGTTAGTTTGCCTTTGTGTCTATAGCGCTGAAATAATTCAACAGCTTTCGTCGTTGCTTTGAACGCTCCTTCCACGCCGCGAATTTTCTCGTGCATTTTGCGAATGGGGGAATCAATGGAAATATTCACGCCGCGCAGACCACCTTCAACCAAACGCTTTGCATTTATTTTGTCCACGAGCGTTCCATT
The DNA here is from genome assembly GCA_041487615.1 of Anaerolineae bacterium. Classification (GTDB taxonomy): domain Bacteria; phylum Chloroflexota; class Anaerolineae; order Anaerolineales; family Villigracilaceae; genus Defluviilinea. The sequence continues at coordinate 2,039 of JBGPNQ010000318.1, read as the reverse complement.
TGTCGTCATCGTCACTTTGATTTCCAGTGACGAAGCAAGCTCAACGAACGCAGGAATTTGCGGTCTCAGCATTGGCTCGCCGCCGGAGATGTGAATCTTCCTTGTCCCCATTTCAGCAAGTTCACTGATGATCCCTTTGAACCGTTCTGCAGAGACGGGCGGCTCACGCGTCTCACGCCAGTGATTGCACATCTCGCATTTGAGATTGCATCCATAAAAGACTTTCATCTTCACATACAGTGGCTTGAATGGACGCGCGTTCAAAACTGCATTGCGCATCTCGTCTTTGTTGGCTTCGATCTCGTCCGAGTTATACATGTAAATCCTATGCTATCATTGGCGAATTCTGGAAGGAACGAGTAACCTATAATTTCATGAATTGTATCACCCGCCATCTATGAGACTCAAAGCTGATTTACTTTTATTCATGGTCGCAATTATTTGGGGAACTGCATTTGTTGCGCAGGGTATTGCGGGTCAATATCGTGTCGCTTATTTATTTAACGGTGTAAGTTTTATGCTGGCAGCCTTGATACTGATTCCATTTATTCCACGCGCTACAAAAATTACGAGGGACCAATGGAAATGGATGTTGATTGCAGGAGTCGTCCTCTGTGTGGCGACTGCCATGCAGCAGGTGGGACTTTTATTCACGAAGGTCGCGAATGCGAGTTTTCTGACAAGCTTATATGCGGTCTTCACCCCATTTTTGCTTTGGATTGGTTTTCGTGAACAACCTCATTGGATTGATTTGATTGCAGTTACGATGGCGGGGATCGGCGCGTTCCTGTTGTCCACGGCAGGTTCATTTCAACCGCGACCTGGAGACACGATTGAACTATTTGGAGCGCTTTTTTGGGCAATACATTTTGTGGTACTTGGAAAATTTGCATCGAGGTTTGAGTCCATCTCGTTTGCGTCCGGGCACTTCTTCATCAGCGGCTTCATCAATTTTGGGATTGGTTTGTTTACAGAGGATGTGTCCATTTTGACAGCATTGCCCTTGATCGGCGCGATTCTGTATCGTGCGACTTTGTCCATTGGAATTGGTTATACACTTCAAGTCTGGGGACAGAAACATACCCCGCCTACAGATGCCGCGCTCATTCTGGGACTGGAAGCCGTCTTTGCAGTCCTGGCAGCCTGGCTTGCCCTCAAGCAGACACTGCTTCCCGTGCAGGTTATTGGTTGTGTCGTGATCTTCATCGCGGTTCTTGTCTCCCAGCTCAAAGAGTGGAACTCACGCAGGCTAAATCACGAACAATTGGTGGAAGGCCACTAATGATCCTGCATCCGGATTTTAGTCCATCGCTTACTTTCATCGGCGCGTTGTTCTCGCAACTCAAGGATTGGAACCTTCAGGGTACAATTGAATACGACCATCTCGTCGAGGGCAGATGCCTGCAAAAGTTATTTTGAATCCATATTCCAATCGTTGGAACTCGCAAAAACGCTGGCCCGAAGCCGAAGCGGCATTGAAAGCCGCCGGCGTGAATTTTGAATTAGCGGTTTCCGAATCCAAAGGTCAGATCGTGGAATTGGCGGAACACGCCGCGCGCGAAAAGTATTCGCCGATCATCGTTGCGGGTGGGGATGGCTCCCTCGGAGACGCTGTGAACGGCCTCGCACGAGCCGCGAAATCCCAGCAGGAAATGCTGGGTCCGCTGGGGATTATGCCCTTAGGATCTGCGAATGATCTTGTCTATGCCCTGGATCTGCCCACGGATTTGAAGGAAGCAGCACAGGTCATTGCAGGAGGCAAAACGCGGGCAATGGATCTGGGAACGCTGAACGGTCGTTACTTCGCAAATAATTCTGCCGCAGCGCTCGAACCATACGTCACTACCAAGCATGAGAAAATCCATGCAATCAAGGGGATATTGCGCTATCTTGTCGCGGCTGTACAAGCTATTATGGATAAGCCTGAATGGCAAGGCAAAATAAAATGGGACGATGGAGAATATGATGGCCGGCTTTCACTGGTTTGCGTTGGCAATGGAAGACGGACTGGCGGCTTCTTCATGACACCTCATGCGAAT
>JBGPNQ010000317.1:0-6364 GCA_041487615.1 Anaerolineae bacterium | reverse complement strand
CTGTGGCAACGGCGACCTGCGCGACCACGGTGAACGATCAATGCACAGTAGGAGGGCTTTGGCTATGGGATCTCTCCACAGGGAGATTGATCAGGAAACTCGCCGGTTTTCCGGATGTTGTCGAGAGCCTGGCTTTCTCCGTGGATGGTTCATCCCTGATCGCCGCATCTCGTGACGGGACCGTGCGCGTCTTCGACACAAAGGACTATCAACCTCGCTTCCAGGCCGCGCCTCCCGGCGGAAACGGGACGATGGCGTTATCTCCCGATGGTGGGTTGCTCGCCACCGGTGGCGCCAATGGAGCGGTCCATATTTGGAAGGTTGTATATCGTCCGTAATTGAGATGACCCCCAAACGAAAAAAAGAATCAAAAATAGCGACTCTTTGCGAGTCGCTATTTTTGATTGCAAGTTCAATTACATTAGTTGCCGCAAGGCGGGACGTTGCGCCAATTCTCCGCGGTATCGTTCACATTCTGCGTGCCATTCGAACCGTAGCTGAGAGTCAGTTGACGGTTGGCAATTTCACCGCAGGCGCCATCCTTTTCCACGTGGTCCCAATCCCCCAAAGTGTACTTGTATTCGATCTGTACACTCTCTTTACCTGTGAAGGTGATCGTCCAGTGAGTCGCGTCCACACGGGTGAGTACAACAGCACCTGGATCCCATTGGGGCAAGCCACCATCCAGGCGATCCAGGAAGCCCGCAATATAGACCGAGCGTCCGGTTGCATCTGTGGTCGCGGGAACAGTCAGGTTGAAGACGAGGGTCACCGTGCGTAGCTCTGCAACAGCAGTAACCTGATTCGAATTGCCCGAGCGATTGAACGATGTATCCACGGCTTGAACCACATAATAGTACGTGTTATTTTCGACCACGTCAGTATCAGAGTAGTTCGCGGCGGTGACCAGGGCAATCGAGGTATAAGGTCCGCCATCGGTATCACTTCGCAAGACCTCGTATCCATACAATGTTGGGTCGCCTGCCACGGCATCCCATGCCAGCTCAATGCCGATGGGCGAAGCAGAAACTACATGCAGACCGGTCGGCGTCGCGGGAGCTGTGGTATCGCTGCTCGCGTTGACCGTTAGCTTGCCGGGGTTTGGAGGAAGATTCCCGGATGGAATGGGACCATTGAGATCAGCATACAGCCAGTCCTGACCGTTCGTCGTTGTATAGCGGTAGACATAGTCATATGCTCCGGCGATTTGAGGCTGCATGTTTGCCTTGAACTCATCGTTATTGCCTGCATCCACGTTGAAACTTGCATCAACCCAGGTCCAGCCCGCATCGGTGGCCGGGTTCGATCCCGCTGGCCCAAAGCCAAGTTGTGCGCGCAGGCTGGGCGTTGCACCCGGTTTATTCGTCTCCCCATCGATCCACACCTGACCGTAGGCGGTATCGGTGGTATTCAGCGCGCTGACCGTATAGGTCATGGTTGGAGGCCACTGCAGGTTCGCCCAACCGATCGTCAGATGTGGAACCCCGCTGACTTCGTTTGAGTATGCGCTTTCATTTCCAGCCTTGTCGAGAGCGGTCACCACGTAGAAGAACGTCTGTGCATTGCGCAAGCCGGCGTCTGTGAAGCTGGTTGTATTCAGAGGACTCGCGTTGACCTTCTCAAAACCGCCACCGGTCAATGGGCTTCGATAAACGTTATATCCGGCAGCATGATTGACTGCATTCCACGCGAGACTTACCTCACCATTCCCGGTATTTGTAATGTGCAGGCCCGTGGGTTTGGCAGGCGGTTGCAGATCGATCAAACTCGTAACCAATAACCAGGCACTGTCCGGTCCGATTATTCCATTGATCGCGCCATCCGTCACGGTGACCCAACGGGGTGCGCCCGTACCGACAGCATACGCCTTGTACAGGATCGTGCCTTCCGGCAGATAACCTGTGACCGGGATCGCCACTGACTGGTTTTGAGCACTGCGATTGACCACCACCACAGCTCCCAATCTGTCCGTCTTGCGACCATACGCCACAACATCGGCAGCATCATCGGCCAACAGGATGCGAATGTCACCATCTGTGAGAGCTGAATAATGGTCACGCAAAAACGCAAGGGTTTGATAATGAACGAACAGGTCCTTGGCCGGCTTGCCTCCCAAATCCTGCCAGGGATAGGTCCTTCGATCATCGGGATCGTCATCGCCGGTGACGCCTACTTCGTCTCCATAGAAGACCGTTGGCGCTCCTGGCATCGTATATTGAATGAGCGAGGCAATCTTCAGGTTTTGTTTGCCCGCGGCCACGTTTGCGGCATTCAACTCTTTGTCAGCTTTCGTGTCAGTTCCAGGAGTCAGAGTCCATAGCAGGCGCTCGGTGTCATGACTGTCGAGCAGGTTCATCAACGAGTAGTATGCCGCGTCTGGATAATCTTCACGCATCGAGAGGACACGCGCTGCAAATTCAGATGGTTCGATGATACGACCGCTATCGGCAAAACCCTTCGAGTCGAAACTGCCTGGAGCGAGGAGCCCAATCACGGCATCGCGGAGGCGATAGTTCATCGTCGTATCGGCGCGGTCGCCGCGCAACATGCGCAGCAGGGTGGAATCTTTCTGCCAGGTCTCACTGATGATCAACGCGTCGCTCTTTGTATTCTTCACAACGCCCCGGAAGGTTTCCCAATAGCCGGCCGGGAAGGATGGGTCGCCCATCACATCCATGCGCCAGCCGCCAGCACCTTGATTGAGCCAGTACTTTGAGACACTGTTATTCCCGGTCAGGAAATAGGACTGCACAGCGGGCAGCGACTTATTGATGACCGGGATGCTGTCGAAACCGAACCAGCCATCATAGGTTGCCGCGTCGGCCACGCCCGTGCTGCTGACACATGTCCCCGTGCCCGCGGGCACATTATGGAAGGTGAACCATGCGCGATACGGCGAAGTTGCCGATTCACAGGCGCCCATAGTTGCATAGTGGTGATAGCGATCAAAGAACGCGCTATCGGAGGAGAGATGGTTGAAGACGCCATCCAGCACGATGCGTATGTCGTGGTCCTTCGCATGTTTGACAAGATTCTCCCAATCCTTTTGCGTGCCAAAATAAGGATCGACCTTCAGGTAATTCTGTGTATCGTAGGAGTGGTTCGAGCCGGCATCGAAGATCGGGTTAAAGTAGATCGTGTTGACGCCAAGAGATTCGAGGTAATCCAAACTTTGGTCCACGCCCTTGAGGTCGCCGCCGAAGTAATCACGTCCGCGCGGAGATTCCTTTGGGCTATTTGCAGGCGGGTTTGTATCGAAACGCCATGGACAGGTAGTGGCGTCGGCGTCCGAGTAGTTACGGCAATAGCCTTCAGGTAGAACTCCCCAATTCAGTTTCAGGACCGGGTCATCATAGCGAACATCGCCCGTTTTCGGATTGTTATCCTTCCGTCCATCGCGGAACCGGTCAGGGAAGATCTGATAGATCACCGCGTTATGTGCCCAGGCGGGAGCCGTAAAGCCAGGCTGATAGACCATCAACGCGAAACTGTTATCAACAGCGCTGTCGCTGGGACTGCCCAATCCACCATCCAGTGCGGGCGTGTTGTCCGCGTAGTAGGCAATCTTCGCTGTATCTGTAACGATGAACCGATACCAGAGATTATTGGCTGTCGCGTTCGGCAACGTAGCCGCCCAATAATCACAAGTCTCAGCTTCCAGCCCAGCCTGATAACAGGAGACGTCCATTGCTGCGGGCGTCATCTTGATGAGGGATTGCGCGCCTGCGTTGATGTCGTACACGCGCAACTTAACATCCGTCACATCGTTATGAAACGTTCGGAAGCGGATCGTCACCGGAGTCCCCGCCGGGACCGCGCCTCCCGGCGTCCGATAGAGCGGATCGCGTGAGTCGTGACGCAATCCATCCCATTCAACGTTGTTATCTGCAGCATGACCGGCAAGGATCGTCAATACGTGCGAAGTCGAATCGTAGTTGAATTTAACCCTGGCGTTGTTCACTGGCACTGTGAACGGAATATTCGCTCCGCCCGGCACACCACCCTGTCCGTAGTTCACATCCCAGCTTTCATTGAGAGCCACCTTGCCTTCGTAGCTGCCTGCCGGAAGTGCGGTGGTTTCAAATGTATAAACTCCATCCCCATCGGGGTCCTGCAGCCAGGAGCGCAGGCAGCTCGGATCCCAATCGCCGGGGCATCCCAATTCAGATTGGAAACTGCCCGGCGATACGGCAATGACTGAACTTTGATTATCGGTGATCCAGTGTGATTTGTGGTCGTAATAAAACTTTAGAGTGGTATCTGCCCCAAAATTGAGCGGGATGTTAGCTCCACCAGGGGCGGCATGTAAACCGTAGTTCTCATCCCAGGTATTGTTGAGGGTAGCCTTATATTCGTAGGCCCCCGCTGGAATCGTCCAGTTTCCCTGCCAGACATCATCTCCCGCATCGTATGCAAGATGAGTATTCGCACAGTCCGGTTGCCAATCGGCAGGACAGCCGGCCTCACTCTGCAACGAACCCACCAGTGTGACGCTGGAAGGATTGGGCGTGTGATTTGACGTATTACTGGCTTTAACACTCTGTGTCGGTCTTAATGATGCAAAAGAACTGAATAGCATTGCCAGAATTAAGACCATATTCGAAATCGGACTTTGCAGCTCTTGTTTTTTCATAATTGATCTCCTCATTTGGAATGGAAACAAGAAAAGACCATTGCTTTCCTAATCGAAAAGCAATGATCTTTCAAAGCGACACTGAATTTTGGAGACGAATCAATCCGGGCGTCCGTCGCATCCTCATGCTCCAGTTTTCTGTTGGTCTATATCATCGTAGCACAAAGAATATGCCGAGTCAATTTTGCAGACAACTTTTGTAACTTTCTATAAGAAACGTCCGCCGACGTGAGCTATACAGAATAGCTCTCGCCAGGTTTCAACAGGACAGCCCGGGTACTCGTCTCTTTTTGTACACGCTCCGCCCAGGCATTTTCATCCTGTGCGATCAAACCCCAGGTGTTGTAATGGATGGGGATGACAACTTTGGGCTGCAATAACTTCACCGCGCGCAAGGCATCATCGGGACCCATTGTGAAATTGTCGCCGATGGGGATCACTGCCAGATCAAGTCCCTCTTCTCCGATCAATTTCATATCCCCGAATAGACCCGTATCCTGCGCCAGATAGATCTTTTTGCCATCGTTTGTTGTAAGCAAAAATCCACACGGATTGCCGCCGTTCGAGCCATCGGGAAGCGCCGAGCCATGCAAAGCGAGCGTCAACTTGAGATAACCAAACGGGTGTTTGAACCCGCCACCGAGATGCTGACCGTGTGATTTCACCTCCTGATTCGCAAACCAGATGGCGATCTCGTTCACACTGATGACGGTCGCGCCGGTCCGTTTCGCGATCGCCACACCATCACCCACGTGGTCGCCGTGTCCATGACTGACGAGGATGAAGTCTGCCTCAACAGCATCGGCGGAAATGGAAGCGGCTGGATTCCCACTAAAAAAGGGATCCACGATGATCTTATATCCGCCTGTTTCAAGTCCAAGAGTCGCATGTCCGTACCAGGTCAATTTGGTCACAAGAACCTCCTTTTTATTCTTACCGCTGGTCTCAATAATAATTGAACTTTTCGAATGCTTTTCAGGTTGAAATTGATATTTCAAGTTCAGCTATTTCTGCGGCACTTTGTAGTATAGGCCGAATCAGGGCAGAGTCAACTACTGTTGGCAACTTGCATAAAAAAACCTATAATCAATCAAATCTCATTCAACGGAGTTCCTATGAAACCCACAATTGGTCAACGTTTCCGTTATCATTTTGACAATTTAATGTCGCGTGGCACTCCGGCACTCATTGGAATGTTATTCGTGCTTTCGTTAACTGTAGTCCTGGTGGCAGGGCTAATCATCTCAGTTGCAGGGCTCGTGCAGGAAGGCGAAACGGCCCACCTCAGTTTTGGAGAAGCCACCTGGGAAAGCCTCATGCGCACGCTCGATTCAGGGACCATGGGCGGAGATACAGGCATAGGCTTTCGTATCGTGATGCTGTTCGTGACATTGGGCGGTATTTTTGTTGTCAGCACGCTGGTCGGCGTGTTAAGTAATGGCATTGAAGATCAGATGAATCGTCTACGCAAGGGACGTTCACTCGTTCTTGAGTCAAACCATACACTATTGCTCGGATGGTCTCCACAGATTTTCACCATTCTCAATGAACTGATGACAGCAAACGAGAATCAAAACAACGCTCACATCGTTGTGCTTGCAGATAAAGACAAGGTGGAAATGGAGGATGAGATACGGGAACGGATCGAGATCAAAGGAGGGACGCGCATTATTTGCCGCAGTGGAAGTCCCATCGATCCGACCGATCTTGAGATCGCGAACCCGCATGTGG
>JBGPNQ010000316.1:0-6385 GCA_041487615.1 Anaerolineae bacterium | reverse complement strand
GTTCAGATCTTTAGAGGAGAGTCTGATGTTATGTAGAAGTGATGGTTCGATCCGTGCGCCGAGCAAACGAATAAGGAACTTCCAGACTGGCCCGCACCAGATCGGTCAGTGTGTGCCGGGGGTGGCAATGAATCATCGAGATCATCGAACGCCAGACAACTAGGGCTTATCCATGAAACCCGCTCCGTTCGAGTATTATGTTCCCGATTCCATCGAAGAAGCATTGGTGCTTCTGCGCAATCCGGGAGGCGAAGCAAAATTACTGGCGGGTGGTCAAAGCCTCGTGCCCGCCATGAATTTCCGCGTGGTTCAACCATCCGTATTGATTGACCTGAACCGGATCAAGGAACTGGATTATGTGCGGGAAGGTGGTGATTGTTTACGGATTGGTGCGATGACGCGTGAACGAAAGTTGGAATTTAGTCCGTTAGTCGACCGATGGTCACCGTTATTGATGGAAGCCATGCCACATGTGGCTCATCCACAGATTCGTAATCGCGGCACATTGGGAGGCAGCCTCGCGAATGCAGACCCTGCTGCAGAATTACCCGTCATCATGCTGGCATTGGCTGCGCGTCTAAAGGTTTGTGGTGCAGGCAGTGAGCGCTGGGTGGATGCCCGAAATTTCTTCTCCGGAATGTTCCTCACCGATATTGCTCCTGATGAAATGCTCGTGGAAATTGAATTGCCATCTTTACCGGCTCGCACGGGCTGGTCATTCCTGGAGGTTGCGCCACGCGCCGGAGATTACGCGATGATGGGTGTCGCCACATTGGTGACTTTGGGTGAAGATGGAAAATGTAAAGCTGCAAAACTGGTCTATCTGAATGCAGGTGACGGACCCATGGATGCAAAGGAAGCTGCTCAACTTTTGGCAGGTGAATCCATCAACGCTGAGTTGATCGAATCCGCGGCGTCCTGGGCAAGCGAGAAGGAAATCAGTCCATTTGGAAATATTCATACGTCGCCTGATTTTCAGCGTCATTTGGCCAATGTTCTGACAAGGAAGGCTTTGAAGACAGCCGTGGAGCGCGCAGGAGTATCGCGATGATTCATTCCATTTCAGTCACCATCACAGTCAATGAGAAGAAATACAGGCGCGAAGTGGAACCACGCTTGCTTCTCAGCGATTTCCTGCGCCACGAACTGGGACTTACGGGTACACATGTCGGTTGCGAACATGGAGTATGCGGGGCCTGCACGATTCTATTTGACGGCGAATCGGCGCGATCCTGTTTGATGTTTGCAGTACAGGCAGATGGACATGAAATCAACACAGTGGAAGGTCTGGCAAAAAGCGCGGACCAACTACATCCTCTGCAGCAAGCTTTCTGGGAGGCGCATGGCCTGCAATGCGGATATTGCACACCAGGCATTTTGATGACTCTCGTCCCATTTTTGAAACAGAATCCAAATCCCGCAGAGGATGAGATCAGACACGCTCTTTCAGGCAATCTCTGTCGCTGCACAGGTTATCAACACATTGTAGATGCAGTCAAGCTGGCAGCCGAAAAAATGAGGTGATTGGTACATCGAAATTGGAGAATTGAGAGTGAAGACGATGGATCAACTCGAGTTGACTCGTGCATTTCGCAAAGGTGAGTTACCAATTTCAAATTACCTCTCCCAGATCGAGAGTTATTTTTCTGCGCGCGAAGCATCCGTGCATGCATTCATTCCGGAGGAGAATCGCTTCGAGAGATTACGCAAAGAAGCAGAATCGTTCGTCAATCGTTTTCCGGATCCGGAAAATCGTCCCCTATCATTCGGACTGCTGGTTGGTGTAAAAGACATTTTTCATGTGGATGGCTTCGTCACACAAGCTGGCAGCCGTCTGCCATCGAATGAACTTCAGGGCAGCGAAGCCGAAGGTGTCGCGAGGCTCAAGAATGCCGGTGCGCTGATTCTTGGCAAGACCGTCACCACTGAGTTTGCTTATTTCACGCCCGGTCCGACGCGCAATCCTCATAACCTTGAACACACTCCAGGCGGTTCGAGCAGCGGATCAGCGGCCGCGGTCGCCGCCGGATTTTGTCAGCTTGCCTTGGGGACGCAGACGATCGGCTCGATCATCCGCCCCGCTTCTTTCTGCGGAGTGGTGGGAGTCAAGCCAAACTATGAACGTATCTCACGCAATGGGGTGATTCCGCTTTCGCCCTCGCTGGATCATGTTGGCTTTTTTACACCTGATGTTGAAACAGCGATCCGTGCCGCCCGGATTCTCTACAGGGATTGGAATGAACCGACTCGGCCGTTGAAGAAACCCCAGCTTGGGATCCCGGATGGTTCCTATCTACAAAGCATTTCGGAAGAGAGCTTTGTTCATTTCCAAAAGGTATGCAAACAACTCGAAAATGCAGGCTACGAACTACGACACATTCAAGTCATGTCTGACTTCGCGGAAATCCGTGCCCGACATGATGTGATCATTTCGGCGGAATCGGCAAATGTCCATGCAGTGTGGTTCAAGCAATACCAAAAACTGTATTCGGCAAAATTCACTGAGTTGATCCAACGTGGTCAAAAAATCACGGATGCCCAATTACAGGATGCGCTTATCGCCCGTGATAACTTCCGCGCCGAAATGCGAAGAGCATTCCTCGATCACAATATAGATCTATGGATCTGTCCATCAACTGTCGGCGCCGCTCCGAAAGGATTGGAAAGCACTGGCGACCCTGTCATGAATCTTCCATGGACACAGGCAGGACTCCCAGCAATGAACTTGCCAGCCGGAAAAAACCAGGATGATCTACCCCTTGGTTTGCAAATAGTCGGCAATTGGTTTAAAGATGAATCATTATTATTCTGGGCAAAGGATTTGCAGAAGGCGATAGTAAATTTATGACCATCACCAGGTATGATGTTCGCCGTGGTGCCTATTACGACTCGGTCGTGCTAATGCAGCTGCAGCGCGGCCTGTTGAGTTTGCCGGGCATTATCGATGCAGGCGTGGTAATGGCGACGCCAGCCAATAGGGATTTGCTTGCGGCAAATAGTCTGTTACCTGACTCCGTTACTGCCAGCCCGGATGACCTGCTGATCGTCGTCAAGGCGGAAAATGATACGTCCGCAGACGAGGCGATGGATCAAATTGATTCACTTCTTTCGAAACGCCGTTCTTCGGTCTCGCAGGATTTTCGTCCGCGCAGTTTGAGGGCGGCAGTCAGGCAGTTGCCCGAAGCAAATTGGGTGTTAATTTCCGTCCCAGGTCGCTTTGCCGCAGATGTTGCTCGTGAAGCCCTTGATCTAGGCAAACATGTTTTCCTCTACAGCGACAATGTTTCGCTGGATGATGAAATCGCTTTGAAGAAGATCGCACGAGAAAAAGGTCTGCTCGTGATGGGACCCGATTGCGGGACGGCGATCATTAACGGCATCGGGCTGGGATTCGCCAACCGAGTCCGGCGCGGATCCATTGGCGTAGTTGGTGCCTCGGGGACAGGAACTCAGGCAGTTACTGTACAAATCCACAACCTGGGCGCAGGCATTTCTCACGCCATCGGCACGGGCGGTCGAGACTTGAAGTCGGACGTCGGAGCAATCACCGCACATCAAGCATTGGATGTGTTGGCACGTGACGGTGAAACAAAGGTCATCGTGCTTATCTCCAAGCCACCCTCACCCGATGTTGCAACGGGTCTCATCTCCGCGGCGCAGGGGACAGGCAAGACAGTAATCGTTTATTTCATTGGTTATCCCCCTCCTGCGCGGAAGCTTGGTAATCTACATTTTGCTATTAGTTTGAGTGAGGCGGCGGAGGTCGCGGCGGAGACTGGAGACTTGAGAGTAGAGACTAAAAAGTCTCCAGTCTCCAATCTCTATCTTCGTGGGTTGTTCTCTGGCGGAACACTAGCCTATGAAACCTTGCTCGGGTTACAAGCAAGCCTTGCTCCCATTTATTCAAACGCACCAATTACGGCTACTCAAAATCTAAAAGACCCCCTCAAGAGTGAAGCGCATACCATCATCGACCTGGGCGACGAGTTCTTTATGGTGGGCCGCCTACATCCGATGATTGACAATGACCTGCGCATCCGCCGCATGAAACAGGAAGCCGCCGACCCAGAAGTTGGGATGATTTTGTTCGACGTGGTTCTGGGCGAAGGTTCACATCTTGATCCTGCAAGTGAGTTGGTTCCTGCTATTCGAGAAATTCACGGGAAAAGAAAAGAAGTCGAATTCGTTGCAATGGTCATCGGCACGGATGATGACCCACAAAACATTCAATCGCAAATTGACCAGTTGAAAGAAGTGAGCGTGACTGTCTTCCGCACTGCGACTGAAGCCGTGGAATACATTAGCCTGCGCCTTGGATCGAGCAGGAAGAATGAGTTTACTCCGGTCAATCTTGAACAGTTGAAACAACCTCTCGCTGTTATCAACGTTGGGCTGGAATCGTTTTACGACAGTCTCATTTCACAGGGAGCAAGTGCCGTGCACGTTGAATGGCGTCCACCTGCAGGAGGAAATGAGAAACTGGCCGCGTTATTGCAAAAGATGAAGAAATAAACAGAAAATGTCATCCTGAGCGTAGCGAAGGATCTCTAATGCCCATAGTACGAGACTCTTCAGTCGCGGCAAACGCTCCCTCAGAGCGACATATTCCAGGAGATTCTTATGGATATTGACACTGCCAACCAAACTGCTGTCAACCGCCTGATGGAAGCAAGGCCCATCTTGAAAGGCGTTGCCACTGCGCGAGATGTCATCCCTGGAATGAAGGACAACCTTTTCCTGCACGCGGGTCCGCCAATTGAGTGGGCGCGAATGTCAGGACCGTTGCGGGGGGCGATCGTCGGGTCGATGCTATTCGAGGGGATCGCCAAATCGGAAGCAGAAGCAACCTCCATGGTGGAAACCGGCGAGGTCGAATTTGATTCCTGTCATCACCATGGCGCGGTCGGTCCCATGGCGGGAGTCATATCTGCATCCATGAAAGTCTATGTTGTTGAAAACGCCGAGCATGGAAATAAATCCTTTTCCAATTTGAACGAAGGCTATGGAAAAGTATTGCGCTATGGCGCGTACAGCGACGATGTGTTGAAGAAGCTGCATTGGATGAACGATGTGCTTGGCGTTGCGGTGGCAGATGCGCTCGCTCAATCGAACGGCATTGACCTGCGCGCACTGATCGCCGAGGCGTTGCACATGGGTGACGAGGGACATAATCGCAACAAGGCTGGATCGCTGATTTATCTAAAGTTGATTTCGCCGTTGATTGCAAAAGTCGTGAAGGATGAGACAGTTGAATCAGAAATACTTCAGTTCATCGGTGATAACGCTCTGAGCGTTTTGAATCCGGTCATGGCGGCATGCAAGGCGATGACGGATGCAGCGCATGGAGTCGAAGGCAGTACGATTGTCACAACAATGGCGCGCAACGGCACGGACTTTGGAATCCGTGTGAGCGGACTCGGCGAGAAGCAATGGTTCACCGCGCCAGCTGAAATTCCAGTTGGGTTATTTTTCTCAGGATTCACACAAGATGATGCCAACCCTGATATCGGCGATAGCGCGATCACGGAAACCGCAGGTATCGGCGGCTTTGCCATGGCAACCGCACCCGCGATTGTCACGTTTGTGGGCGGCACACCCAAAGATGCGATGAACGCGACGCTTGAAATGTATGAGATCACATTCGCCGAGAGCAAATATTTCACGATACCGTCACTTGATTTTCGCGGCACACCGACGGGGATTGACCTTCGTAAAGTTGTTGAGTTGGGAATCACACCGCGTATCAATACAGGCATCGCACACAAAAACGCGGGCGTTGGACAAGTTGGGGCAGGATTGGTTAGACCTCCGCTTGCGATTTTTGAGCAGGCATTGGTTGCATTTGCGGAGCGGTACAACCTGTAATTAAGTAATTGGTAAGTAGTAATTGGAGGATGGAGATGTCAGCTACGTTTGAAGATTTACGAGTGCTGAAATCCGCTGAGGAGATTGCCGACTCGGTATGGAAAATCGTTGTTCAATGGGACGAGTTTGCGAAGGATGTTGTAGGAAAACAGATTGCCCGGTCTGCGGACTCAGTAGGAGCGAATATTGCCGAGTCGTTTGGAAGGTTCAATTTCGGAGAAAAACTTCAATTTCTGTATTACTCACGAGGAAGTATTTTCGAGACCAAATACTGGTTGAATCGAACGCGAGTACGCAGTTTGATGGAGCCAGACAAAGTGCAGGAGTATGTTAATCGCTTAACTGAATTGGCAAGACAGTTGAACACCTTTGCCAGCAGTTTGAGAACCGTCCGCGCAGAACAAAAATCAAAACCCTCATCTGTCCGTGAATCTCAAGCGGAATATTTGACGACTAGTCCAGAAGAAATTTCTGACCCACTCTTCACCGAAGAAGAACTCAACTGGCTCAACACTTAATT
>JBGPNQ010000315.1:0-6387 GCA_041487615.1 Anaerolineae bacterium | reverse complement strand
TGATGAGGATACCGCCTTCACCGCGCACACCTTCCGTGATCAAAATTCCAAGCTTGTAAATGCCCGTCGGATGGAATTGGAAAAACTCCATATCTTCGAGAGGCAGGCCGCGGCGGAGAAGGATTGCCGCTCCATCGCCTGTGTATGCATACGCATTGGATGTCACCTCGAAGATGCGACCATGTCCGCCCGTGGCAAAGATCACTGCCTTGGCATGGAAGGTGTGCAGTTCACCTGTGGCAAGTTGCACGGCGACAACGCCCACCGCTTTGCCATTGACGATGATGAAATCGAGTACCTGGTATTCATCGAAAAATGTCACCTTGTTCTTCAAGCACTGTTGATACAGCGTTTGAAGGATCATGTGACCGGTGCGGTCAGCGGCATGTGCCGCGCGTCGGACAGGTTTGCCTGTCACATTGTTGGTATGTCCGCCGAACGGACGTTGAGATATTTTGCCCTCGGGTGTGCGGTCGAAGGGAAGTCCCATGTGTTCAAGTTCGAGGACCGCATCGATCGCTTCATTCGTCATGAACTCGATCGCATCCTGGTCGCCGAGGTAATCGGAACCCTTGACCGTGTCGTACATGTGCCATTCGGGTTTGTCTTCTTCATAGTTGCCCAACGCCGCGCTGATGCCACCCTGCGCTGCGCCGGTGTGCGAACGTGTGGGATAGAGTTTGCTGATGACGGCCGTCTTCGCGCCGCGTGACGCGTAGAGTCCCGCCATGAGTCCCGCGCCACCCGCGCCGACGACCACTACTTCAAATTGATGAACATTTGCCATGAATACTCCTGAATTTTTAACCACGGAGGGTCACCAAGGGGCACAAAGGTTTTTTTCCTGGTGATCCTTTGTTCCTTTGTGGTGAAAAAATTACGCCAGCCAGAGAAGATACAAACCAATGAGCATCATTGAAATCATCATGATGATACTCAAGATGCGAACGATGTTTCGCCCGCGCGCAGAGACGATGTAATCATCCGCGATCACGACCAGTCCATGCACCCCGTGTGCCACAGCGACGAGGAACAGCAGGCTGCCTGTCACTTTCCAGAATGGACTGGACCATGGTTCCAATGCAGGCACATCCGTGCTTTGGACATGGTTGGAGTTGGGCATGAAGCCCCAGCGCAAGATATCGGCAAAGCTCATTTGCTGCCGCGCACCCATAATCAGCGCGCCGACGATCGCCACCAAAATCAAGCCGTACATCGCCAGCGCCGAGAGACGCGTGAACAGCCACATTAACATCTCAAAGTTGAGCCCGCGCTTGGTTAAAGGAAGAACTCTTGGTTTTGCGTTTGCCACGTCAGCCTCCCATTGCCGAGGTGATGATCACAAAGGCGGCGATGCCGAAAATCGGGATAAAAACAGCCCATTCCACCCAGATGGCTTCCTGCTGATGTTCCAACAGCCTGGGCCACAGATCGACGATGGTGATGCGCAATCCGTTGATGGCGTGGAATAGCACGCAGAAGAAAATAAAAATTTGGAAGAGCCAGTTCTCATAGAACTTGTTCAGAAAGGCGCCAGTATTTCCTCCAAAGAATGATGCCAGTAGATGCATGGTCACAAAGATCGCCATGCCCAGCCCACCGATGCGATGCAGGACGAACGTCAGCATGGGACCCTGTCCCCGATAACGCAAGCCTGTAGCCAGAGGGACGTTCCTTTTCAAGCCCATCTATGCCTCCTTGAAAGAAATTTCCTGGGAAGTTTACGCATTATCTCATTTTCGCTACTTCCATTAAAAGTGACAATACTCATGGGTTATTCGTTTCAGACTTCCTGTAAAAAAGACGGGGTTGACCCTTATAATCCAGAATATATATGACTGGCAAAGCGGTCTTATTCTACCGCTTGTCTCATAAAAAAGTAAACTTATTAGACGACTTTGCAGGTTGAGTGCTAATAATATAGTTTACTAATTCTGCGGTACTCAGTAATCGAAACTGTTTGTCATTACCCCGCATGCTTTCGGCGGGGTTGCGAGGAAAGCCAAAGGAAGCCATGACATTGTTTTGGAGGTGCTTATGTCTGAACCCATCAACAGGCGGGAATTCATTAAAGGCGCCACGGTCATCATTGGCGGCATGATCACGGCTGTGATCGGACTTCCCACGATAGCGTATTTAATCGACCCTGCCCTGCGCAAGAGCGCAAAGGACGCCTGGATTCCCGTGGGCAAACTGGAGGATGTGCCCGTTGGCAAGCCGACTCCGTTCTCGTTCACGCGCGTGCAGGTCAACGGCTGGGAGCGGACGTCCACCAGCCACGGCGGATTCATCATCCGCAAATCGGACGACCCCAACGACCTGCTCATCCTCAACAGTCGCTGCACACATTTGGGATGTACCGTCAATTGGAAGGATGAAGCGAACGCGTTTCTTTGTCCTTGCCATGATGCTAAATTCGACGCGACCGGCAAGGTGCTGGATGGTCCGCCGCCTCGACCACTCGACCGTTTTGCGGAATTCCGTGTTACAGAAGAAGGAATACTCGAGATTTTTTACAAGGATGCCTGACCAATGTGGAAAAAAGTCTTTGACTGGTTGGATGAACGGCTGGGTCTGAACGAAATCTACAAAAATGTGCTGGATCGCCCTGAACCGAAGGGTACCTGGTGGAACACACTCGGCTCTGCGAGTCTGTTCCTTTTTATTTTACAGGGTGTAACCGGGATTTTCCTCACCGTCTATTACACCCCCTCGCCCGATCATGCCTATGACTCGGTTCAATACATCATGCAAGGTGTGTCGTTTGGATGGTTGATCCGCGGCATTCATCATTGGGGCGCGTCCCTGATGGTGATCATCGTATTCATTCACATGCTGCGTGTGTTTGTCACCGCTTCCTATAAATATCCGCGCGAAATGACCTGGTTCATCGGCATTGGATTGTTGCTCACGACCATCGGAATGGGTTTTACGGGTTATCTACTCCCGTGGAACCAGCGAGCCTACTGGGCGACGACTGTCGGCACACAGATCGCCGGTAGTGTTCCCTTCATTGGCGGATTTATCCTCAAAGTCCTGCGTGGCGGACCAGACCTGAGCGCGCTCACGCTGCAGCGTTTCTTCTCTGCGCACATTTGGATGATTCCCGCCGCACTGGCCGGTCTGATGGGCGTGCATCTGTTCCTTATCATCAAACACGGCGAGTCACATTTCCCAACTAAAGAAGATTGATATTCCAGATGTCATTGCGAGGAGGGCGCAGCCCGACGAAGCAATCTCATGTTTGAAAGTTAGTTGAGATTGCTTCGGTCGCCCGGTGGGCTCCCTCGCAATGACGGGATGAAAAGCATGAACAACGAAACAAAAAAGAAAATCAACGAACGTTACGAAGGTGAACTCAACAAAGGTGAACGCTTCTGGCCCGATAGTATCTTCAAAGATCTCATCGTATCACTCGGTATTTTTCTCATCCTCGTTTTGCTTGCTACATTTATCGGTGTATCCCCCGAACCTAAAGCGGACCCCGCTGATACAAGCTACCTCCCACGCCCGGAATGGTATTTCCTCTTCCTCTTCAAGTTCCTTGCACTTTATGGTCAAATTCCCCTTATCGGAAAGATCGAATGGCTGGCGACTGTTCTTGTCCCTGGCATTGGCATAGGCCTTTTGACTCTTCTTCCCTTATTGGATAAATCTCCGTATCGACATTATTCACGCCGCATCTTTGCGCTCACCGCAATGGGCACGGTCATTCTGGATATTGTGCTGTTGACCGTTATGGCGAGTCTGCCCGTCGCCCCGAATGCGGAGGAGTTGGCCGCGTCCACGACCCTGCAAGCCATCGGCGGACTGTGGATTCCCGCGGCAGTGTTGACTCTCCTCGTCGCGCTGTACGCGTTCAAACGGGACATTTATCGTGAGTCGACGCGGCGGAGTCTGCCGGTCTGGATAACAGTCGCAGGTTCTCTAGCGATGGTTGTGATGACCGTCGTCATCAGCGCGCGCGCTTCGGCATATCCCAAACCGGAGGAAGTAACAGTCGCGACCACACTGGTCGAACAAATCCTGGCAGGACAGGATCTGTATTCCGTCAACTGCGTGGAATGTCACGGTGATGATGGCAAAGTGGATGTGATCACGGGCGTGAAGGGACTTGAAGGCAAGGAAATTTCACCGATCAATGGACACGATGTGTTATACACTTTGAACGATGCCGCGCTTGCCGAAGTGATCGCCTATGGACGACCCGATGCAGGGATGAATCCGTTTGGCAAAGCGTACAACACCGAAGGATTAAGCAAAAGTGAGATCGATGAGATCGTGATCTTCATGCGTTATATGTGGGATGATCGTTTTGAACTTCCTGCTGAAGCCCTCAAACCGTTTTTCCCACCACTGGCTGATGGTGAAGCTCCATCTTATGATGTTCACATCGCGCCGATTGTGAAACGTTATTGTATTTCATGTCACCGCTCGAATAAGGACAATAACGACTTCCTGATGACTTCTTATGTAGAGATCCTGTCCACCGGTAAGAACAAGGATAAGGATTTGATCGCAGGTGACTCCAATAGTTATTTATTGCAGGTCATTCAGGGAACACCGATCCCTGACCCGAAGGATCCCTCAAAGAACATGGTCGGCGTCATGCCGCCCAAGGGACATCCCAAACCGGCGGTAATTGATGCCTTCATCCGCTGGATCATGAATGGGATGCCAAAGACAGCGGAAGAGGCGGCAAAGCTTTTTGTCGCTCCAACACCTGTACCCACCACAACACCGAAGCCGTAATCCAACCACCTTCAAAAGCCGTATCGCAAAGATGCGGCTCTTTTTTCTAAGCGAGGGATTAGAGAATTGTGTAGTGAGTAAAGAAAACTTCCCCAGCCTTATCAGCTACTATATATCATTTCAGGAGAAGAGAAAATGAAAAGAACGGTTCCAATTTTGGTTATGATCTTCATGTTCATAATAACCGCTTGTGGCAGCCCGGCAGTGACAGCGACTCAAGCGCCAGTTCAACCTACGGCTACAGAGGTTCCTTCCCAGCCCGCTGCAACGGAAGCACCTGCCACAGCTGCAAGCGGCACACAAGTGGACGTCACGCTGGCAGACAATACGATTGACGCTTCCATGACAACGTTTCAAGTGGGTGTACCCTATACATTTGTGATCACCAACAACGGCCGCCACGCTCATAACTTCACTATCAACCCGCCTGTTTCGGTGGCTGGAAGTTTGGACCAGGCTCTGAGCAGTGCGCTATTGGCGGTACCTCAGGAACAACTCAGCGTGGGCGCAACAGCGACCGTGAATTTCACTTTCCCCGATTCGGCTGCGGGACAGTTGTTGGAATTTTCCTGCCTCATCAGGAAGCATTATGAGGATGGCATGAGGGTGGATATCACTGTGACAAAGTAATTGTGCAGGTTATTTGCCAGGATGGAATTGAATGAATCGAAAGTCGGGATTCTTTCATCCCGACTTTTATTTTTCTATAAAACAACGATTTACTGTATTTCTCGTGCAGTTTGAAAATACACTTTGCCAAACACTACCGTTACATATGCTCGATGATCGCGGTGCCGAACTCGGAGCATTTCACTTCCCTGGCATTATCCATCAGGCGGGCGAAATCGTAGGTAACGATTTTGTCATTGATTGCGCCTTCCATGCCTTTGACGATCAAATCAGCAACTTCGCTCCAGCCCATATAACGGAACATCATTTCACCTGAGAGAATGACCGAGCCGGGATTGACCTTATCCAGATCCGCGTACTTCGGAGCGGTGCCGTGGGTCGCTTCGAAGATGGCGTGACCCGTCTCATAGTTGATGTTCGCGCCTGGGGCGATGCCAATCCCACCGACCTGCGCGGCCAGCGCATCTGACAGATAGTCACCGTTCAGGTTCATTGTAGCGATCACATCATAATCGCGCGGGCGGATGATGGTAAATTGCAGGCTGACATCCGCGATGGAGTCCTTGATCAGCAGCATCTTCTTCCACTTGCCGTCGCCGTGGGTGTCCCACAACTTCAAGGCCTCGTCCACTTCCCCTTTGATGTCGTTCTGCTGGGCAGGGCTCATCATAGCAAAGCCGGGGTCGATCATCTTGGCGTTATCTTCCACGCTCAAACCAGGCTTGGATTCCTTGTTACCCAGGATCCACGTTTCGCGTTCGGTGACGATCTGATTACGGAACTCGCGCTTGGCAAGTGCATAACCCCAATCCTTGAACGCGCCTTCGGTGAACTTCATGATGTTGCCCTTATGGACGAAGTTCACGCTCTTGCGCTTGTTATCCAGTGACCATTGGATGGCTGCGCGCACCAGCCGCTCCGTGCCTTCGACTGATACAGGCTTGAGACCAATGCCGGCCGTATCAGGGAAGCGCATCTTGGCATATTCCTTCGGGAAGGCTTCCT
>JBGPNQ010000314.1:0-6400 GCA_041487615.1 Anaerolineae bacterium | reverse complement strand
TTCCGTATCCTTTTTTGAAAAAGTAACCGCCATTCCTGTATCCACCAATGGCGGTTGTCACACGCTTTTCGTAAGCAATGCACTGGCGGTACTTTCAATATGCACTGGAGTCAGCTATGCACTGTCGGTTCGCAGGTAACACTTTGCCAGTGAGTATCAATTTTGCAATTATGAATAGACGATACAACCGCGCGTTTCCAAATCACGAATCCAGCCTGGCAGAGTTTCAATTTGATTCCAGCGCAAATCCAGTTTTTCCAGTTTGCGAAGTTTGGATAAACTCTCCGGCAGGGTAAAGAGCCGGTTCGCACGCAGGTCCAGGAATCTCAAATCCTTCAGCCTGCCAATCGAATCGGGGAGTGCTGTGAGATGATTGAACCGTAGATCGATATCGGTCAGATTTGTTGCCTCGCCGATGGATTCGGGCAGTGATTCAAGCCGGTTGTTCTCGAGCATCAGCTTCTTGAGTTTTTTCAACTTGCCCATGGACTTGGGAAGAGCCGTAACTTGATTTTTCATCAAATACAGCTCACGCAGTTCTTTCAACCTGCCTATTGACTCGGGAAGGAATTGGATCTTGTTGTTATACAGCCTCAGTTCGATGAGTTTAGAGAGACGGCCAATTTCAATTGGCAGCGTTGTGAGTTGATTATCTGTGATATTTAGGTATTGGAGTTCCTTCAACCGTCCAACGCTCCGGGGAACGGAGTCGAATCCATTGTCGCTAAGGTAGAGAAAGCGGAGTTTTACCAGTTTGCCAATGGCAGCCGGGATCGAGGAAAATTTGTTGTGTCCCAGATCGAGCATGCGCAGATGTTTCAAGCTACCGAGCCTCTCAGGCAATTCTGATAATTCATTATTCCCCAGGTTCAATATTTCCAATTGTGACGCGCTCCAAACGGAATCAGGAAGATCGCGCAAACCCTGGTTGTACAGGTTCAACACTTTTTGTTCAGGGGAATTTTTGAAGGCGAGATCTCTAGGATGATTTTGATGTTCCATGTATGCCAATCGTGCTGCACACACCCATAAGCAAATTTATCATGGAAATATGGATGAGCAGGATGTTTATGGATTTCGCGGTTTCTGCAACTGAATGGCTGCCTTTGCGGACTTCGCGACGAGTTCCTTCAGTATTTTTTGGTCCACGTCTCCCAATTTATTGATATAGAGACATCCTTTGCCGGTGGAATATTTTCCCAGTTTCTTCAGCAAATCTTCGAATTGATGGAAGCCACCCATTGAATACAGAGTCAGGTTTTGTTTGCGCGGAGAAAAGCCTGTGATAAACCAATCGCCTTCACGCCCGGATTCATAGACATAGTGATAATCTCCGAAACCGATAATACTTGTGCCCCACATCTTTGCCTTGGACCTGGTCGCATTTTCCATCATCTTCAAGATTTGAAAACAGTCTGCGCGCCTGTTTTCATCCGTGATTCCCTCAAGGAATTTGTCCACGCTTAGTTTGGTTGGGATGGTCTTCAGTTCAGCCATGATATTTTCCTTTCAATGAAGTGGGATAATGTTCCAAAAAATTATAGCATCACAAGTAACTCAACCACCATTTTGCCGGATGATTTTCCCTGACCTTTTGGTACCACCTGCAACACGGATAAAAGGCGATCACCACCACTCCGTTCTGCCTTTAAATAATCCACGCGGTGTGTTCAAACCGCGTGGATTCTGTATGAAAAAATCTGTCATTGCGATCGTATGTTTCGGAGCAATGCTTTCAAACGGGAGATTGCTCCCTGGCACCGAACAACGATTTGCTTAGCAAATCAGGCGGTGTCGTCGCTACGCTCCTCGCAAGGACGAGGGTCGTTTACGGACCCTTGAACTTCCAAAGTTCAGCGCCAAAATTATCATTGGCATTCGCCTGGAAATACAGCTCGCCATTGTAAACAGCCAGATACGCCGGGTTGGAGCTCCCGCCCGGATTGATATCCGACACGCGACTGCCGCTTGTGCCATTGAACTTCCAGAGTTCGAAACCGGAGTTGTCACCATTTGCGCTAAAGTACAATGCGCCATTGAATACGGTCAGGTACGTGGGCGCAGAATCAAGCGTCCCAGGATTGATATCTTGAGCAAGCGTAGGAGGATTTGTGCCGTCAAATTTCCATAACTCCGTTCCTTTACCGTCATTGCCGGCGTTGGCACTGAAATAGAGCGCACCGTTGAATGCGGTCAGGAAGGCAGGATTCGAGTTTCCAAGGTCAGGGTTGATATCTGCAACACGCGTGGCAGGATTTGTGCCATCATATTTCCAGAGTTCCGTACCTTTGCCGTCATTACTGGTCGCGCTGAAATATAAGTTGTCGCCAAACACCGCCAGATAGGAGGGGTTGGAATCACCTGTCTCCGGGTTGATGTCTGTCACACGGATCGGATTTGTTGTTCCATCATACTTCCAGAGTTCCACACCCTTGCCATCATTGCCTTTGGCGCTGAAATACAATGCATCCTTAAAAACAGTCAGGTACATGGGATTGGAATCCGCAGCCAGAGGATTGATGTCGGTGACGCGCCCGGTGGCGCTGCCGTTGAACCGCCATAATTCAATCCCACCATTATCATTGGCATCGCCTTTGGCACGGAAATACAACATATCTTTAAAGGGAGTCAGGAAGGCAGGTTCTGATCCAGCCGGTCCGGTGTTGATATCCGCGACGCGCGTGATCGCCTTCAGCCCACCATCGTATCGCCATAGTTCAGCACCGGTCTGATCGTTGGCATCTGCCTGGAAGTAAAGTTGTCCATTGAATACAGCAAGATGTGAAACATTTGAGCTGCCGCTTCCCACGTTGATATCGACGACACGCTCGATGGGCGCGGCGGGTGTCGGTGTTGTCAACGTCACTTCCAGGGTATATTGTTTTGTTGTCGCGCCGAGCGAGCTGACCAGGTCGATGAAATGATCGCCGTTTGCAGTAAGAGTGCCGCTCCATGAATTCGTTGTGTCGAGCAGCTTGATGGCGCTCCCGTTGGGAGCATAGATAGCCAGGCTCACATCATTGGTTGCAACCGTGAGCTTGACTGTCAGGATCTGCCCTGCGCTGCCTGTAAATACGTGACGGATCGTTTCCGGGGTGCCGATACTTCTTGTTACAGTGACCGTGGGACTGCCCGCCGGGAAATTGAGACGGATCGGCTCTTTTCCGGTCGATGGAGGCACGGAGACCGAACCGGCATACGCCTTCGAATTGACCGGAATTCTGATCACTCTGCCACTGGAAAGTGAGATGCCCTGGTTCGCTTCCATCAGAACATCCACGGCTGCGTTGTTGTTGGGATCATTTGCTATGGAAACCCACGTATCGCCGGATTTAACGGTATACGAGGTGACACATGGCGGCCCGTGAATGATCGTAACACTACCGATATTTGGCACAGTCACATGCGTTGCAGGATAGATCAGACTTGGATTAATAATCTGAGGATTGGCGTTCAACGTGGCATCGATACTCGCTCCATAACAACGGGCGATCTGCATCATCCATTCACCATCTTTCACAGCATGTTGAATGGTGGAGCCCTTATTAAATGCTCCTCCCGAGACGACGTTTGTGTTCGTTACCGTGGTGCTCCCTGGCTGGATGGTCGTGGAGGCGGGACCGGATGCAGTAACGCTGTTCACGATCTGGGCCACCGTTGCATCTATGGGGGTCGTGGTGTAGATTGCTTCGCACGGCACCGAGTCATTCATGGCCAGTCTGGTTTGATCCGTCCCGCAGTTGATTGGATTTGGGATGTGATCATCGTGCACAATGAATTGCGCGGGGCCCAGAGTCGTCGCCCCTGTGTTTTTGATCGTGTATGTGTATTTAATTTGTTGCCCTGACCCGTTGTATATATTTGGGTTGGCTGAGACGGTAATTGTGAGTACCTTGTTTTCTGCGAGGCGAATGACAGCACTGGCTGTATTCGAGGTTTGCCCGGCGAGGCTGGCGGTCGCAACGTCGGTCACAGTGGTGGCGGTGATGTCAGCCTGGGTGATGGAGTAGGTGCCGAGGCAGGTAATACTTTCCGCAGGATCAAGATTGCCATTAGTATTTCCCACGGTGTTGACGTCCGGGCATTGGACGGCCATCTTATTATCGGCGACCGTTACCGGCCCCGCGAGAGCCGACGTCTCGTTGTTCGTGACAACAAAGTTATAGGTGACTTTCTGGTCCAGAGATGTGAAACTAGTCGGCTGAGGTTGGATAGTGAGACTTACGGGAGCGACAGCGCCTGAAAAGGTGTTTGTTGTGGATGATGGTGTTGTGCTTAATGCGCAGGCAATCATTAAGAGAACGGCGGTGACCAGAAGGGATAGACGGAGAAATCGGCTCATACCTCATCCTTTTCTCTAACCGGGAAAACATGACCCGGGCTTGTTGCTCGGTTCGTGTAATGAAAGTATAGCAAGTTAAGCAGGTAAAAGCAACACTTCCATTACATTTAACGATGGAATCCACTTCCGTTGTTCCACGGGGTGATCATCGGTTCAACCCTGCTGGGAAAAAAATCTTGTTTTTGCCCCAGTTTTGACGCTAAACATGGGTCAATCCGCCTTTTAAGGCATCTCATCTGGCGTTTCGAGAGGCGCGATAAACCAGACGAGGCGGGAGCTTAACATCCGCCCGGGCTCAAAGTGCTCCGGAGTCTTCTTCAAGCTTTTTCTTCAGCGCTGCCAGGGATTTGTTCATGGAGGGACGGCCAATCAGCGGATAAATAAGGAACCGAAAGCCCAGCGCCACAAACGGATTCAAGTTCACGGTCATGGTGCGCGTAATCAGGACGCTGCCGTTTTGTTCAGTAAACGTAAATAAATGGGTGACATCTCGAAAGTCGGGATCGTTTGCCACAAATCCAAACTTGTGCGGCGGTTCATACTGTGACACACGGACCGTATTCGGGCGGTCCTTTTGGACAGCGACTTCTCCGCGCGAGGCATATTCTTTTCCGACGGCGATCGGGCCAGGCGCAAGCTCCTCAATCCGCAATCCTCCATTCCATTCGGGATGTAGCGTGAGATCGGAGACGTAGTCAAATGCGGATTGTAATGGTACCAGGACAAAGATCTGATGGGAACGGGTAACAGTAGTCATGGATTAGTCTCTCTGACAGGAATTATGCGAACTTTATCTTTGATGAATATCATGAACAACGACGTGATGGGTTTGCGAAAGGGAAACATTTGTCTCCTGCGCTTCCTGCCGAGCCGGAAGAATCAGAGTAGTCATGGTCTTTAGAGTGTCTCTCAAAAACCGAGGCTAAATGTTTGGTTAGAATCGGCTTAAATCTATAAAACCGGCTTGGGCTGTAACTGTTTTCGATTACTTCGACCTACTGCGACCGAACAAGTACCCTAGGAGTAAGGCAGCAACGATCAACAGAACTGAAGTCGGAATATCTTGAGCGC
Organism: Anaerolineae bacterium; assembly: GCA_041487615.1. GTDB lineage: Bacteria > Chloroflexota > Anaerolineae > Anaerolineales > Villigracilaceae > Defluviilinea. The sequence continues at coordinate 987 of JBGPNQ010000314.1, read as the reverse complement.
TGCTGGCTCTTTTGAACATCAAAAGAGCTATACCTAGAGATAACACTACAAGCATAGCCGAAATCGTGCTCATGAACCTCAATCTTTGAGCTGATTGTGCCTGCTGCTGTGCGAGCTTCAGGCTCATTTCTAGTTGTTGTTTCTGTAGTTCCCTTTGTTCGTCTAATTGAGCCTGAACTCTTCGGCAAGCCTCAAGAAACTCATGCTCCAGCTCAGTAAGTTCGTCTGAATTTTCCTTTGCCCAGCGTTCCACTTCAAGCAGCCCCTGATTGGTGAGCAACCATCTTTCATCCCGATATTGCTCATTCCACATCGCAGCCTGGCGCTGTAAAGGACTCAAGTGCTCATCGAACCATTTCTTATTGCTTGTAAGAATGGGTTCAACCAAACGGTCATGTGTCAGCTCGTAAAACACCAAGCCACCGCGCTGCTCGGCACGTACGAGGTCGCTCTGCAATGCCTGGATCACCTCATCATCTAATCCACCGCTCTTTCCGTCAGGTTCACGTAATACAAGGTTCCGGACTCCTGCTGCGGCTATTAACTTCGTCTCGAACCATTTGCGTATCAAGCGTTCCTTTACCCTTTTCATTTCCGCAACTGATTTGACCCGAGCTTCATAATACCTTCCAAGAGACTGAGCTACGTTACCTACTTCTTGAATATGGTGTTCCGTAATTTCGGCCTCACCGGATGGAAGTTGTTGCCAGAGACTGTAACAGACTACCTGTAGTTGGACTGGTTCCACAAACTGTCCAGAGATGGGTTCGAGCGTGCCATCTGGCTTCCGGATCTTGATGCTCGAAAGATCGTTAACGAGACTTTCCGCCACCCCCGGAGCAAAAGGACGTAAACGCTGCACTGGTCCCTTAATGGCCTGCAGTGCCGCCTCGTGGCTGAGACGTTGCATGTAATAGCGTGTTCGCATCTTACCTGGCAACAGGTGTGCATATGGATCAAGTTGCGCAATATAATCTTCGCGCATGA
>JBGPNQ010000313.1:0-6415 GCA_041487615.1 Anaerolineae bacterium | reverse complement strand
GGCATCATCCTGCCTTTCCTGATCCATATCTGGGGGCGGGTTTATATCTGGCTGTCCATCGTACTGATGCTGTTCGTCTTTATTTATATGGGAATGTTCAATGATACTCACTATAAAGAACTGCGGCGACTGGTGGGTCTGCCGTATATGAAAGGCAGCAAAAATTTACCGGCCGAACAGCCTTCCGGCCCCGAGCAGGTTGCCGCGCTTCTCAACAAGACCAGCCTGACCTCATTAGTTGTAGTCGGCTATGTTATCCCCGCAATTGTTTTGTGGCTGATGATATTCAAACCTTTCTAAATGAGGCAAGCCGTAGCCTCACACTTGAGTGACGGAACGAAATGAATATACCATGGGCGCACTGGGTGAACCGATCAACCGGCAAATCTTCAGCCCCACGACTTTGATCCACTCAAAGCAATCATCATGGCGGGAATGATCCTTATCCCTCTAGTTATTGTTGTGTTTGGATTCATGGAATTAGTGAGGAGATGGCAGACAAAATAATACAAAGCAATAATAGTGAGTACAGCGAACGAAAAAAACATCGAATAACAGGAAGCAGGAGCCATTTGTTCAACGGCCCCTGCTTTTTGCAGATTTTCGAAGCCGATAATCCTAATCAGGCATTTATCAACCCAGTGTAAGATGGACTAAATCATCGAGGAGAGATAACTTCATGAATTCGAGCCAAACTTCATCAGCTGTTCCAAAAATTGTTGGGGCAATCGTTGCAATTCTTGTTTGTTGTGCATGCGTGTTGGTTGCCGGTGCGGGCGTGATCGCCTATCGGGCTTATCAACAAATCCCGACCGATATCTCAACATTGGTTCCTTCATTGGTTCCTTCGTTTGAGAATACGGTCACACCGCAGCCTACTGCACAAATAAACCGTCCCTCCACGGACTCCGTTTCGACAGAAACGCTTAAGACATTGGGAGAAACGTCGGTTCCTGAAAATGATCCGTATGAACTGGCATGCCGTTTGCAGGCGGTTTGTGACGCATCCAAAACGGTTCAGGCCAAACAATATAAAGTGGGAGACAAGGATAAATTCTGGATTGACAATTCGGATACGAACGAGCATACCCAGATCACTGCAACATTGATGTACATTACTCCTCATTCCTATTTCTGGGATGAAGAGGGGACAGACGTGAATGAGAAGGATATGAAAGCCCTCATGGACACGTTTGAAAGCAAGATCTATCCCACCGACCGCGAATTCTTTGGTAGCGAGGCCAACCCGGGCGTGGATGGTGATCCGCATGTCTACGTGATTTATGCAAACAGCATCGGGCATAATATCGCGGGCTATTTCAATTCATCTGATTCGTTCAACCCGCTGGTCAAGGAATATTCGAACGCTCATGAAACCTATGTGCTTGGCACAAGTCAGAACCTGGGTGATGAATATACGTATGCAACACTTGCACATGAATTCGTGCATATGATCCAGAACGCATCCGACCGCAACGATGTATCGTGGATAAATGAAGGCTTTGCAGAAGTCGGCGCGTTCCTCAATAAATATGATGTGGGTGGTGCAGATTGGATCTACGTTCAGAATCCGGATATGCAATTGAACACATGGGTGGACAATTCCTCGCCTGATTTTTCAGCCCACTATGGGCAGAGTTTCCTCTATCTCACCTACTTCCTGGATCGCTTTGGAGAGGAAGCTTCGAAGGCCCTCACCAACAATCCCGAGAATGACATCACCAGTGTGGACGGCACTCTTTCCAAACTGAACATCACCGATCCGCAAACGGGACAGCTCGTTACCGCCGATGATGTATTCATGGACTGGGCTACAACGCTGTATCTCATGGATGGTTCCGTTGGCGATGGACGTTATGTCTATAAGAATTACGCCAACGCGCCAAAGGTAACAACCGCTGAGAATGTTTCCACCTGCCCGCAATCGTTGAGTGGTACCGTCAACCAGTATGGCATGGATTATTACTCCATTAATTGTGCGGGGGATTACACCTTGAAGTTCACCGGTTCCACCGTGGTTGGACTCCTGCCCACCGATGCTCACTCGGGTAATTATGTGTTCTGGTCAAACCGCGGAGACGAATCGGACATGACTCTGACCCGCGAATTCGATTTCACGAATGCCAGTGCTCCGATCAACATGTCCTTTGCCATGTGGCATGACCTCGAGACCGATTATGATTATGTCTTCCTGGAAGCATCCACCGACGGAAAGACATGGCAGATCCTCACCACGCCTTCCGGCACGGGCGAGGATCCTTCGGGCAATTCCTACGGTTGGGGCTACAACGGGCAGACCAATGATTGGAAAACGGAAAAGGTCGACCTGTCCCAGTTCGCCGGACAAAAAGTCCAGATCCGTTTCGAATACGTTACAGATGCGGCATTGAATGGTGAAGGTTTCCTGCTGGATGACGTCCAGATCGACGCGATCAACTACAAGTCCGATTTCGAAGCGGATAACGGAGGCTGGGAGGCGCATGGATTCGTGCGTGTCGAAAATGTTCTTCCGCAGACCTATCGCCTGAATCTGATTATCAAAGGCGCTACCACCACTGTGACGCCGATCACGCTAGGTGCAGACCAGACGGCTGAAATTCCGCTGTCACTCAAGGATGGCGAAGAGGCTGTATTGATTGTGGCAGGCACAACCCGCTTCACGAGACAGCCCGCCGCGTATCAGATCGAGATCAAATAATTAAGAATGTCATTGCGAGCCGCAGGCGAAGCAATCTCCTCGTGTAAGTGGGAGATTGCTTCGGACTAACACCCTCGCAATGACATGAAGAGGCGAAATGGCAACCGCACCAAAATCAGAAGTGCTGCACATGGCTGACCTGGCTTCCTATCAGGAAGGTTCCGTTGTCAGCCGACAGATCACCAAAGAGGACTCAGGCAACATCACGCTCTTCGCGTTCGATGAAGGACAGGAACTAAGCGAACACACCGCGCCCTACGATGCGCTTGTCCACGTTCTGGATGGTGAAGTGGAAGTCGCAATATCAGGCAAACCATATAAGCTGAAAGGCGGCGATGCCATCATCATGCCCGCCAATGAACCACATGCTTTAAAAGCAGTGACAAAATTCAAAATGCTGCTGACGATGATTCGAAAATAGAAATTGCATCGTAACAAAACATCCCGCTGCACGCGGGATGTTTTGCATTTAAGTGGGCCGGTTTGTAACCCGCCAAACCTCCAAGTCTTAACCAAACATGCGACTCTCTCATAAGTCCAATTTATGCAGTAACAATAACAGCCTTTGTTTTCATCATCCACAACAATGACATCCCCAGCGGAATCAGCGACACCACTCCCGCTACAATTGCGATCACAGTGTAATTCGACGCAGCGAAGAGAAATCCGCTTCCCAGGCTTCCCATGGCAGAAGCGAGACCAACCAAGAGATCATTCGTTCCCTGTGTGCGTGCCCGCTCGGCCGGGGAGAGTTGATCGGCAAGTAACGCCGAGCCTCCTACAAAACAGAAATTCCAGCCCAGCCCCAGCAGGAACAACGCAACAGCCAGCGGAAGCACGTCCGGTGATAGTGGAGCGGCAATGCAGGCCAATAACAATGTGAATGAACCAGCCAGGATGACCCATCCACGCCCCCACTTGTCGGACAGGCGGCCCGAGATCACTGAAAAAGCGTACATGCCAAATGTGTGCGATGAAATAACTGCGGAAATATCGCGCAGATTGTGATTATGTCCCCGCATGTGCAGTGAGGTGATCACCATGACCGCCACCATAACCACTTGTCCCAGGGCCATGGCGATAACTGCCACGAGCGCGGCGGGCTGACGAAGAATCTCCAAAATTGGGCGCGTTGCACCATGAGGAGTCTCTTCGGGATATTGCGCCGCAACTTCCCTTCCAAGATCCCGCGGATCAGGACGAAGCCCGGCAAATACAAGAATGGATGCCATGGCAAACAAAACCAGCGTTGCAATATAAGCTCCGGCTAGCTCATCCATGCCCAGGGAATGTGCAAGGGTGCCCATCGGACCAACCAGCAACGGACCAAACACCGCTCCGAACGTTCCGCCCAGGACAACATTTGAGATCGCGGCACCTCGCTGCGCCGGCGGATTTACTTCGGCCGCGGCAAAACGCCCGAGTACGACGGCTGCGTTCGTAATTCCCATCATCACCATACCGATGAGAAACACATACAGGGACGATATGGAAATCGCATATAACACGATTGCATTACCGAGTACACCGATCACGAGTCCCAGCACGATACCATTGCGCCGGCCGATCCGTTCCATAAGGTAGCCCCTTGCGGACGCGGCAAATGCTCCGCCCAGGAGATACACAGCCGAGGGCAGCCCGGCATAGGATGCGCTGCCACCAAGTTTTGCACCAATGATCGAATTGATGGTTGCAGAAGCGACGAATCCCGCCGAAGCAAGGCTTTGGTTTGCAAAGAGTACCCAGGTAATTTTTCGAGCAAGTCTTGAAAAGTCCATCATTGTATTTTCCTTTGGATTTGACGATTATACGATGGAGGCGGGTAAAATCGAACCGGAGCAATCCCATGAACTTCGACACAAAGCCCGCCTCAGACTACCAGATGCCTGATCTCGTTGAACTGTTAAATCGCGGCTTTGAAAGCTACTTTGTCCCCATCACGTTCAATGTGACTGCCTTTCTGAATATGGTGCGTAAGGATGGCATCGACCTCACCTGCAGCCGCGTCCTGATTGCAGACGGCGAACCGTTGGGTATTGCTTTGCTGGCTCGTCGCGGCTGGACTGGCCGTCTCGCAGCAATGGGCCTCGCAAAGGAAGGACGCGGCCTGGGTACAGGTTCCTGGTTCATGGGACGGCTGATCGCCGAGGCATGCGGGCGTGACGAACGCGAAATGCTGCTCGAGGTGATCGAACAAAATGAACCCGCCGTCCACCTCTATGAAAAATACGGATTTCAGATCGTCCGCAGATTGATCGGCCTCATTCGCAAGGATGCAATCGAAGATAAGATGAAGGAACTCCAGGAGATGGATATCCTCGAAGCAAGCCATCTCGTGTCGCAATATGGATTGTCCGATCTTCCCTGGCAATTATCCGGCGAAACCATCGCCCAAATGAATCCGCCCGCGCGCGCCTATTGCAGTGGACCGGCAGCGATCGTGATCTCAAACCCTGAAGCAAGGGATGTTGTCATTTGGTCTTTGCTGGTCAAAACATCCGCTCGTGGAAATGGATTTGGCCTGGAGATGTTGAAATCGATCCTTGCACAATCTCCAGGGAAAACATGGCATGTCCCCGCGCTCCTGCCTGAAGAGTTGGGAATGGTCTACGAACGAGCCGGGTTTGTGCGGGAGGAATTGTCCCAGTGGCAGATGAAGCTGATCTTGAGGCCTGAAGTTCAAAGATAGAAACATAGAATAGTACGAAATGAATTGTCGGCTTCGAATAAGGCGATCATTTCCGTCCACTGGGTACCGTATGATTTATTAAACCTTGGCTTTAATTCTCAACTTACAAATCCGTGTAAAAATCCAACTTCTTGCTGAGGCAGGCGGCAAATAATTCTGCAAGCTTTTTTGTCATCCATTTGTTTTACGGACGCAAAAATTCGGGGATATAATGCCTCATCAATTACGGAGAACCCCACGAATGCCGTCCGGTACAAAACCAAACTCAGAACGAAAAACGATCGGCGTGTTTGCCTCCCAAGTGGGACGCGCCTGGGGCTCCGAATTCATCACAGGGGTCACGGATGCTGCCGAGGCCAATAACGTAAATGTGGTGCATTTTATTGGGGGAACACTGCGGTCGATCCTCTCTCCCGATCAAAAAATCTCATTTGGTTTGTATGATCTCGCCAAGCCCGATCAATTTGACGGCTTGATATTGACGACTGATGTCGGTTATGGAACAAGTGCAGCGGACCTGAGCCTTTTACGTGAGGTCCATGGCAGCATACCCATCGTTACGCAATCGCTGGAATTCCCTGGCGCTGCAATGTTCATACCCAACAATGCGGATGGAATGCGCGCCGCTGTGCGCCACCTCATCGAGGAGCATGGATACAAACGCATCGCGTTCATCCGCGGCATTCATGGGCAAATCGATGCCGAGCAGCGTTTTCAGGGGTACAAGGATGAACTTAAGGCCCATGATCTGCGCTTCGATGAAAACCTGGTTGTGGATGGCGATTACACAACGGAGAGCGGAAGGCTGGCGGTCAAAACATTACTGGATGACCGCTCCCTCCGTTTTCAGGCGATTGTCGCGGCGAACGATCGGATGGCCTTCGGGGCATTGGAGACGCTTCAACAGCGCGGCGTTCGCGTCCCGGATGATGTAGCTGTCACCGGTTTCGATGATTTGCGCGAAGCCCAGGCCACCGGCGTCCCGCTGACAACGGTCCGCCAGTCCTTTTACACGGCAGGGAAACAGG
>JBGPNQ010000312.1:0-6435 GCA_041487615.1 Anaerolineae bacterium | reverse complement strand
ATCAACCCAACGTTCACACCTGATAAACAAATTCCCAATGTGGAGGCACATCTTCTTGATTTCAAGCGTGAGATCTATGGCGAGGACGTGAAACTTGAATTTGTAGCGCGCTTGCGAAATGAGTTGAAATTTGATTCGGTGGATACGTTACTGGAACAAATCTGGAAGGATATTGCGCAGACTCGCCTGCTTTTGGGTGATGGATCAAAAGGGGCATTGTGATGAATTCTTCCTACACACGTTTCTCTGATCATGCCAGATCCAGAGGGTCGATCATTATTGCCTTTGTGTGGGGATTTGCCGAAGCTACAGCATTCTTTATCGTACCTGATGTTTATATGGGATTTGTTGCACTGTTCAACTGGCGGCGCGGACTCTCAGCGGCAATCGCTTCACTTTTGGGCGCAATGCTTGGTGGTTCGGTAATGTATATCCTTGCAATGCATAATCCATCTGGAATAAATTCCTTTCTCACACACGTTCCTATGATTGATACGGAACTGGTCAATGATGTGTCGAATCAGACTCATACTTCAGGGCTGGCCGCGGTGCTGACGGGTCCGCTAAGAGGCACTCCTTATAAGATCTATGCTGCGCAGGCGGGTGAGCAAGGCCTGCCATTTTTGTACTTCCTGCTGTTGACGATTCCAGCGCGCCTTGAACGTTTTTTTCCGGTTGTGCTGGTCTTGGGTGGATTGGGGAAATGGTTTGAAACCTTTTGCAGAAAACATACCAGGCTCGTTGTAAGCAGTTATGTTTTATTGTGGGTATTTATCTATTTTGTTTTTATCTATTATTTCAATTTTCATTAGCCCGCCTTACGCAAAACATTCCTGTCAAGGGTGACCCTGTTAATGTAAATATCCCAGAACAATATACGAAAAATAGTAGACAAGTGGGAAAACAATAACCATGCTGTTGGCGCGATCCATTAATCCACCGTGACCGGGGATCAACTGCCCCCAATCCTTTACATCTGCAACGCGCTTGATCATCGAACTGATGAGATCGCCCCAGGCCGCGCCAAGACCGATAATGAAAGTCAACATGATCTGGTGCGCGGTGGAGAAGACCCCAGGCAGCGCAAAACGCAGCAGGTAGACCGCCACCCCGGCGCCAAGCAGGTCGCCGATCAAACCTTCCCAGGCTTTGCGCGGATTGACCTCGGGCGCAATGATATGTTTGCCGATCAATTTGCCAACGGTGTATTGCATCACGTCACTGAGCGCCACGCCTATGGCGGTGATCATGATAAGCCCTGTTCCTGCCAGATGCTGTATTAAGATGACGTGACCCACCGACCACACCAGATATAAATAACCGCGCCCCGCGAACGAAAGCTGAATGTATAAATCATCCATGTGATGGGTGAGAATGGGGACCAGCGTTAATGTGAGAATCGCCGCCGCTGGAAGAACAGCATACAATTCAGGGAAGTACTGTGCCGTAAAGAATGTGATCGGTACAAAAGTATAAAGATGGATGATGTAAGGTTTGTGTACACCCACAACTCTTGTATATTCTGCCAATACAAGATAAAAGAATACGAAGAGAATGACGGCTGCAACGACTCCCTTTACAAAGGTGCCAACCAAAAAAATGGGAGCGATGATCAGCCAGCCGATGAAACGCTTTCCCAGTTCGCCTTGCAGCCCGGACCTCAAGTCCTTGCGGGCAAAGAATAAAACCAGCCCAAATCCGAAGAGAAATAGAATGGCTGTGATCCGAAGGATCGGCCAGAAGAGAGGGTTCTCCAATGGGTTATGCGCGATGATGATTTCCATAAAGAATCCTCAGGCGCTGAATGACGGTAATGAGCGCTGCAGCACCTGCGAAGAGCAGGTAATAGTTATAACTGGGGAGGTTTCCTGTCCAGGCGGGATAAAGCGTAAAAACCGCAAGTGAGATCATGCGGTCGCCTTTGCCGAATAAGCCTTCATAGATGCGCTGTCCTCCTAATGCTTTCCCAAGAATCCCAAGATACGACACCAGTAGAATCAATGTGAGCGCCATCAATGCCAGTGTTGTTTTCGCGTACCCGCTGAGTCCAATTGCGACAAAGATCATTGCATCGGCAATGCGGTCACCAAATTCATTTTTTACTTCACCCCAATCATCTGCAAGCCGGAGCGTACGCGCCACCTGTCCATCCATCAGGTTGAGCAGCAGGCGAATCAACACACACGGCGGGACGAGCCATAACCAGTTCTTGCTTGTGTTCGCCAAATACAAAGCAAGCGCGGCAAGCAGCGATAAGAATAGCGCACCATAGGTAAATACATTTGGATGGACGCGTCGTGCCACGCAGAAATCCACGATCGGCTGCAGGGCTTTTTGCCATTTTGATTTTGTTGTATAAATGCCCACTGGCTCCGCTCCATGAAATCCTGATATGTGTCAGGCGATTGGCAGGTAGTGTAGCATAATAGGAATCAAAATACAATCATTCGATTTGGCCTTTTACCTTATAATCTGCCAGACTTCATCAGAGGAGATCCCATGCCCGAACGTGACATATACCTGCTTTCCCCCCGTGCGCTTAGCCCTGAGACCATCGCGGTTGCTTTTGCAAAGACCTCCCGCTCCCCCGAATCCTTTCGGAATATTGCTGCCGAGTTGAGTGATGAAAAATCCGCGCAGTTCCACGAGAAGTGGGTGGTGGGGTATGGTCACGCATCGGTGGCGGAACATGCAGTGCTGCACATTGCATTCGAGAATGTATCGCGGCTGGCGATAGAGAGCATTGAAGGGAATCGACTCGCCTCGTATACCGAGAAATCCACGCGCTATCAAAAATGGGGGACCGATGACTTCTTTATCCCATCTGAGCTGGAGGGACATCCGCTTCGCGACGAATACGTGGATACCGTTCGGCTCCTCTTCAGGACCTACGCCGAATCACTGGAACCGGTGCGGAGTCTTGTCCTGGAGCGCTTCCCGCGCCGCGAAAACGAGAAGGATGAAGCCTGGGATCGCCGCGTCCGCTCGAAGTATGTGGATGCCTGCCGCTTCCTTTTGCCGGCTGCTTCGCTTGCCAATGTGGGAATGACCGCCAACGCGCGCGTGCTGGAGAGCATGATCCGCAAGATGTTATCTCATGAATTGACTGAAGTGCGCGAGATCGGCGCAAAGGTCAAGGAAGTGGCATTAGTCGAAACTCCAACGCTGGTGAAATATGCGAACGCTGTTCCTTATTTAAGTGCGACATGCAATGAATTTAATAATCATCAATCGTCAATCGTCAATCAACAATCACAGGATTGGTGTACGCTACTTGCTTATGACGAAGATGGTGAGTGCAAAATCCTTGCCGCAGCAGTGTATCGTTTTGGGGAAATGACTTATATGGATGCACTGGCGTATGTCAAAGGTTTGAGCGTTCCTGAAATAGAAGAATTGGCAAACTCCCTGCTTGGGCGCATGGATAAGTACGACGTGCCACTGCGTGAGTTGGAATATTCGACGTACGCATTTGATCTGGTTATGGACCAGGGCGCGTATGCCGAGTTCAAACGTCACCGTATGATGACGCAGACTCCGCAGCGGCTCACGACGCGGCTGGGATACGCGATTCCGCGTCTGATAACGGAGGCAGGTTTCGGGTCCCAGTATGAAGCGGCGATGGGATCCGCACAGAGCATGTTTGAAAAGTTATATGCAGTGAATCTGAATCTCGCGCAATATATTGTCCCCAATGGATTCAATCGCCGCGTGCTGGTGGAATTCAATTTAAGGGAGGCGTTTGCATTCTGTCAATTGCGCTCGGCTTCGACTGCACATTTCTCCATCCGGCGCGTGGCACAACGAATGTATGAAGAGATGTGTCATGTCCATCCGTTGCTGACGAAGTATATGAAGTTGAATGACGAGACGTGGAAGGGCGTGGAAGAGAATTATTTTACGGAAGTGTGAATCGAAGAGAATCAAAAGCGCAATGCCATGCGGTGAAAACCAAACCTCTTTTCGCATCCCATCTCCTCAGCGCACTGAATGAGGGCAGCTTCCCAATCTTCAAAACTAAGTTCAATACGGTGGCCTGGGCTGACTTTTTGAATGGAAGAGAGGACATGGCGCAGGATGAATTCTGCAAGGTTCGGATGGTTGGGATGGTTGGGATCAATGCTCAACCTGGTGGAGTTTGTACCGCCGGCGCGAGTTCGGTACGAGTATTGACCTAGTCCGACAACTTCACCATTGGGCGCGTAAATTGCAAAGCGTTCGCTGTGAGAGCCGCCGACAGATTCGAATAGCGCTCCCAAAAGCGGCATGATCACGGGAGTCCGAAAACGTGCTTCCACCACAGGTTCATAGCGCGTAATATGTGCTGGAGTGACTCGTTTTGCAAGGTCGAAGCGAGTTTGCCAGTCAAAGCGATTTAAGGGTTTCAGCGTGAATCCCTCAGGCAGGGGCCCTGGGCTAATGGATACTTCCTTCTGAAAATGATATTCAGAAGATTTCGTGAAGGGGTCAAATCCCATTTCCTTATATAAGTTGAAGGCAGGATCATTACCGACCACTACATCGAGAAACGCGACTCTGGCTTTTCGATCGCGCAGCTCCTTTATTGTTTCCTCCACCAGCCCGCGGGCGATCCCACGACGGCGATAGGCAGGCAGGACTGTGACATTTGCGATATACCATTCGGGTTCATCACGCTGTCGCATATAGTTAATCAAGCCGACAGGTTTATTATCCTCCTCTGCAATAAATCCACAGAGGATATCGCGGAATAATGGGACGAAGGCACGCAAGATACTTAAAATTGGCCATAGGCGCTTTGCTCCGTTGATGCGGTCTATCATGCTTTGTATCTCGTCCTGCTGAACGCTCCATTCAGGGTTTTCGGGATATTGAAATCCGTCGATTACAAGGGAATTCATGAGGTCGATATCCTGCGGAAGTTGAAACGGTCGGATGTTCATAATTTGATTTTACCCCCATCCATATTTGATTCAAAAATGGCCATCCTGTTTTTTGGATAGCCATTTTCAGTTTCATCGGGCTGGATAAATTGTTGCTGATCCCTAGACCAATTTTGAAACGATTGACAGCAAAATTCCACCTGCAATAACACTGCCCAATTGACCTGCGGTGTTCGCGCCCATGGCGTGCATCAGGATGAAGTTGTTTGGGTCTTCATCGTTGGCGATTTTTGCAGCGATGCGTCCTGCCATCGGGAACGCCGAAATACCTGCTGCTCCGATCAACGGGTTGATTGTATATCCACTTAACGCTGCCATCAATTTTCCAAACAACAGGCCTGCGACCGTATCAAGTGCGAAGGCGATCAATCCCAGGCCGAGGATTTTGATCGTGGCGATGTTTAGGAAACTGGCGGCGTCCATCGTCGCGCCGATTGCCAGACCGAGGAACAACGTAGCGATATTGATGATCTCGTTCTGTGCGGCTTTGCTCAAGCGGTCAACCACACCGGAGGCCTTGAGCAAATTTCCAAGCATCAACATGGAAATGAGCGGTGTCGCTTCGGGAACAAGCAATCCAACCACCAGTGTGAGAAGCACAGGGAAGAATAGCAGCGCCTTTTGTGAAACGGGCTTGGGAGCATATTCCATGCGGATCAGGCGTTCTTTTTTCGTTGTCAGCAATTTCATCAGCGGCGGCTGGATGATGGGGATCAGGCTCATGTACGAATATGCCGCCACCGCAATGGGAGCAAGCAACTCAGGCGCCAGTTTCGTGGCGACAAAGATCGATGTAGGTCCGTCGATTGCGCCAATCACACCGATCGAGGCGGCCTGGTTGAGCGGAAAGCCGATCAGGATCGCCAGGATCAATGTGCCAAAGATACCAAACTGTCCTGCCGCGCCGAGTAATGCCATTTTGGGTTGGGCAAGTAGTGGACTGAAATCGATCATCGCCCCAACGCCGACGAAGATCAACAACGGAAATAATTCTGTTGATATGCCCGCTGCATAAAGCACGCCCATCATGCCTTCGACTGAGGTCATGCCAGCAAGCGGAATATTCGCCAGCAGACAACCAAACCCGATGGGCAGCAGCAGGACAGGTTCGATTTCCTTGAAGACTGCAAGATAGATCAATACCAACGCCGCGCTGATCATGATTGCGTTGCCCAAGGTAAAGTGCAGGATTCCCTTTAGTAACTCAGGGAGCAATTCAGCAATGTTCATTCGAATCTCACCAACGGCTGTTTATGAGTCACGGTCTGCCCGGCGTTGACTAAGATTTCCGCAATCTTTCCCGCACGCGTTGAGCGGATGCTATTCTTCATTTTCATCGCTTCGATGACGAGTACAACCCTGCCAATTTCGACATCATCGCCAACCTTCACGAAGAGTTCGACGATGGTTCCGGGCAGGGGAGCTGTGAGTTCATTTGCCAACCCAACATGACTTGTGGAAGGAGTCCCGGATGCCTCTTTGGTTGTTATATCCTTCGTCTCTCTAACAGACT
>JBGPNQ010000311.1:0-6449 GCA_041487615.1 Anaerolineae bacterium | reverse complement strand
GTCCCGATCCATTATTCATCTTGAATGGTCTCGGCTATTTGGGTTTGCTGGGGGCATATTTTCTACCCATCTCACTCTTTCAACAGAGGCATGAACTGGTTCGTCGCGGTTACATGCTTTTTGCCGTGGTCACGATTGCTGCCTGGATTTTCATCTGGGTAATTCAATACGTGATCATCCAGGGCGTGCCATTTTTCAGCCATGATTCCCTGTACGGCGTGCCTTCCAAAATTAGCGAAGTGATTTTGCTTTGGTCCCTGTCCCAGGACAAGACCGCTGCATAATGCAAGGTACAACCCCGGATGCCTCTTTTTATGTATACGGAAGCGTCCGGGGTACAATGGGGACGTGAAACGAAAGAGTTTGTATTTTTCCGCGCCGAGAAAGGTGGAGATTCGGGAGGAGACTTTACCGGAACCCGGCGCTGAGGATGTGTTGGTGGAGACAATTTGCTCTGCGATCAGCGCGGGGACAGAGATGCTGATCTACCAGGGGCGGTTCCCGCGGGACCTTGAAACGGATTCCGTTATTTCAAGTCTGCGCGGCGGCTTCAAGTATCCGATGGCGTATGGATATGCTTCTGTCGGCGTAATCAAGGAAACAGGTAAACAAGTAGACAGGTCATTGCGCGACAAGTTTGTTCTCGCGTTCCAACCTCACACATCTCATTTTGTTGCTCGGCCTGAATCGCTGATCCTTATCCCATCCTCTCTTTCCCCTGAAACAGCCTGTTTTCTTCCCAACATGGAGACTGCCGTCAATTTAACGCAGGACGGCGCGCCGATTCTTGGCGAGAGAGTTCTGGTGTTGGGACAGGGAGTCGTTGGCCTGCTGACGGCATCGCTGCTAAGTGAATTTCCCCTTGAAGATCTAATCACTGTGGACCGCTTTGAATTAAGACGTCAAATGTCGACTATCGAACGTTATGCAAATCATGTAACTTCTCCCAAAGCACTTGATCCCAACTCCAGGGATTTTCGGGAACAGGCATTATCTTCCCTCGGGCAGGGCGCTGATTTGACATTTGAACTCAGCGGCAACCCTGATGCATTGAATGACGCGATAGCCCTTACCAGATTCAGCGGTCGGATTGTCATTGGTTCGTGGTATGGCGAAAAGACAGTGCAGGTAAATCTTGGCGGCTCATTCCATCGCTCGCGAATCAAATTGATCTCATCGCAGGTCAGCACGATCTCACCCGAACTCAGTGGACGATGGGATAAGGCCCGTCGTTTCGATGTTGCATGGAAAGCATTGGAGCGGATCAAACCCGACAAATGGATCACGCACCGAATTCCCTTTGATAATGCAGCAGAAGCATACACACTGTTGGATGAAAATCCGCAAGAGACGGTTCAGGTCATTTTTGATTACAGGTCATGAAGTTCCATTACACGAATCTTGAAACATGCCATGAGTCAACGGGGACAGTCATCGTAGTTGATGTCGTCCGCGCCTTTACCAGCGCAGCCTTCGCTTTTTCAAAGGGCGCAAAGGAGATTTATCCTGTCAGTAAGGTGGAGGAGGCATTGGCATTCAAGACACGGGACCCGAACGTGCTTGTTTGTGGTGAAATCGGTGGACTCCCGCCCGAAGGATTTGACTTTGGTAATTCTCCGAGCCGGGTGCTGGAGCTGGACTTGAATGGGCGCACGCTCGTTCAACGTACGGGCGCAGGGACACAAGGTGTTGTACGAAGCGTCAATGCAGAGAACATGCTGGCTGCCAGTTTCGTGGTTGCATCGGCAACCACGAAGTATGTGAATCGTCTTTCGCCTGAGAATGTCACATTTGTAGTTACGGGTCAAACCTACGATGGCGGTGATGAAGATCTGGCGTGCGCACAATATCTCGAGGAATTGCTGCGTGGCAGGTCGCCCGACCCTGTTCCGTTTTTGGAGCGGGTGAAAAACTCAAGTGATGCAAAAGTCTTTTACAATCCTGAGAAGCTGCTCTTTCCTGAATCAGATATTGAACATTGCATCAGCCTGGATAGATTTGATTTTGCCATGCCCATCGCCCGCCAGAACGGAAAATTCATCATGCGATGTGTAAAACCCTGACACCTGAAACCTGGAATCTGATACCTAAAACTGGAGAACTAAAATGTACACACTTGGAGTAAAGAGGGATTTTATTGCCAGACATTTCCTCATTGGAGGGGACTGGGGACCAGAAAATTTCCCCAATTCGCATCATTATGTCCTTGAATTGCAAATGGAAGGAAAGCAGCTCGATCAGCACGGTTACCTTGTGGATATCGTAGATGTAGAAAAACATCTCGATGAGATCGTGAACTACTACAGGGAGCAAATGTTGAATGACAAGCCCGAGTTTGCAGGCTTGAACCCGTCCATTGAGCATTTCGCGCGGATACTGGCCACTTCATTGAGCGATCGCATCAAAGCGGACAACATCAGCGTGATCAAAGTTGTGCTTTGGGAGAATGAGTCCGCATGGGCGGGGTATGAGTTGGCAAGGTAGCACGCTATAACGTTCCAACGTGCCAACCTGTAAACGATGCGTATCGGTCTTGTCATCTATGGTTCGCTCGATACATTGAGCGGTGGGTATTTGTATGATCGCAAGTTGGTCGAATATTTGCGTTCACAAGGAGATTCGGTCGAGATCATTTCCCTTCCCTGGAGGAATTACCTTGCGCATTTGACAGATAACCTCCATTTCAAATTGCCGACGAATCTTGATATTCTCATCCAGGATGAGCTCAATCATCCGTCGTTGATATTTGCCAACCGGGGGAAACATCCTTGCCCGATTGTTTCACTTGTCCATCATTTACGATGCTCGGAGTTGAGACCAAAATGGCAGAATGTTTCTTATCGGGTTATTGAGACAAAATATCTACGGTCAGTGGACGGTTTCATTTTCAATTCGAAAACAACAGAGAGCGTAGTAAACCGCTTATTGGAAAACAGCAAACCTGGTGTTGTTGCTTATCCACCCACTGACCGATTTGGCGATCCGATTTCAGAGAATGAAATTATTGAAAGAGCAGGCGGTGATGAATTAAAGATTTTGTTCCTGGGAAATGTGATCCAGCGAAAAGGATTGCATACACTTCTGGAGGCCCTCAGCGTTCAGCCATCAGCTTTTAGGGTTGATGTCGTTGGGGCGTTAACTTCTGAGCCTGTATACGCAAAGCGCATAGAGGAAATTATCGCCAGGAATCAACTTTCCCCTTTCGTCATTCTTCACGGTTCACTCGACAAAGAGCCTCTCGTCGAAAAACTAAAACAAGCTCATGTTCTCGTGGTACCTTCCAGTTATGAAGGCTTCGGCATTGTCTATCTCGAAGGGATGGGATTCGGTCTACCCGCGATCGGGACCACGGCAGGCGCTGCGGGTGAGATCATCGAAGATGGAGGGACAGGATATCTCATCGCGCCGGGTGACTCGACGTCCCTGGCTGATCATCTTCGGTCGCTGGCGGAAGATCGCGTCCTGTTGACACGTCTGTCACTCAACGCTCGGGCGCGATATCTTCGTCAACCTGCTTGGGTTGAAACCGCAAGGAGCATTCGCGATTTCCTCCATTCGTTCAATGAGACTGTGCAACGAAAGAGCGCACCACTAATGGAATAACATGGAATACTCCTTCCCTCACTATCTTCTATCCAAACAAACAGTAGACGACCGCGCACTTAATAAGGATGTAATCCACGCACTTCGCGCCCGGCTACCGGCTGAACCTGTTACCGTGATCGAAGTTGGCGCGGGGATAGGGACGATGATCAAGCGCTTGATCGAGTGGGATCTCCTTTGGATGGGTGAATATACTTTGGTCGACGAAAGGACGGAGAACATCGCCTATGCGCGGGAATGGATTCCGCAGTGGGCAGCAGAAGCAGGCATGAGCGTGGGACGAATCGGACAGGATCAAGTCCATCTCATCGACCAGACCCGCAACATCCGAATCCGTTTGGAGTGTGCAGACGTCTTCGATTTCATCCGAAAAAATGAAACAGCCGCTGATCTGTTGATCGCGCATGCATTCCTTGATCTGCTTCCCATGCCCGAAAGCCTGGAAAAATTATTGTCACTAACAACGCGATTTGCGTGGCTGACCCTTAACTTCGATGGCGTCTCGGCGCTTCAACCGGTCATTGACCGCGCATTGGATGAAAAGATCGAAAGGCTCTATCACAGGACAATGGACATGCGTTCCACGGGTGGAGACAGCCAAAGCGGACGGCATTTGTTCGGGCACTTGCGAAACCTGGATGCAGAGATTCTCGCGGCCGGCGCCTCGGATTGGGTAGTGTATGCGAAGGATGGAAAATATCCCGCCGAAGAAAATTTTTTTTTGCAATTCATCCTGCATTTCTTCGAGAATTCGTTGAAGGATTGCGATGAACTGGAGGCAACTGCTTTTCAGCACTGGCTCGAACAACGACATGAGCAAATCGAGCGCGGCGAGCTGGTCTATATCGCGCATCAAATGGATTTTTTGGTTAAGGTATCTCCGTCATTGCGAGCGACTGTCGGGAGCGAAGCAATCTCCTAGCTGACGTGGGATTGCTTCGTCGGTCTACGCCCTCCTCGCAATGACGGGAGAATTTCACTGAAACAAATTTCCCACTTTTCCGTATAATGAGTACGGAGCAAAAATGATTTACACGTATGAAATCGAAGGGATTGCTTTACAAACGGGCGACGTCATCTGCACGATGAACGGCAAGCCCGATATCTTGCCTGGCGAGTTCTGGCGACTCGTCGGTCGACTCGTGCCCGGTGACGTGGATCACGTTGCGATTTATCTTGGACCGAGTGGACGGTGCGTGGAAGCAGGCGCGCATGGCGTGATCAAGTTCACGGTCTTCAATGGAGGGTGGAACACGGAGCGTATGGCACGTCGGCGTGGCCATCTGTTTGACACATTTTACGGCATCGCCTCTCCTCTTGACGTACTCGGACTTGCTGAAGAGGAAGAGCAGGAGATGCGGCAGGCGGTCTCGGCGTATTGTCTCGCCCAGGTCGGTAAACCCTATAACCTGAATTTTCTGAACTCGGAAACAGAAGAGTCATTTTATTGCAGTCAACTGGCCTACAAGGCATATCAACAGATCGGGATTAATCTGAATACGGGACTCGCCATGGAGCAGTTCCCGGGTACGAACGCGATCATTTACCCACAGGAGATTTGGAATGGATTTAGTCACCGCGAGGTGAAACGCATCATTCCTTCAGCCGACTTGTCTCAGGCACTTAGCCAGGGATAAATACAGATTTATCTGGATTGAATGATTAACTAAAACGCTCCCGCCGCCGTCTTGGCGGCGGTTATGTTATAGTATTCCAAACACCATCGATATGGGACATTCATGAAACAAGTCACAGGAATTTTGCTCATCGCCATATCCGCCGCCTCGTTTGGGACGCTTGCCATCTTCGGGCGTTTCCTCTACGCCGACGGATTGGACACGTTCACCATGCTGTTCCTGCGGTTCGGCTTCGCAGCGTTGCTCATGACGATCATTCTGCTCGTACGTCGGGAGAAATTTCCAAGCGGGAAAATCCTTTTGCAATTAGTTGGCATGGGAGCGCTGGGATACGTCGGGCAATCATTCTCCTATCTCAGCGCCATCCAGTATGCATCAGCAGGTTTGGTCGCACTGCTGCTGTATTTGTACCCCATGTTTGTTTTCGTTCTTTCGGTACTCGTGCTGAGCGAAAAAGTGACCTGGATGAAAGTCGTTGCACTCGTTATCGCGCTTAGCGGCACCGCGTTGACGGTTGACCCTGCAGGCGGACAATTGCCGGGCATTCTCTATGCACTTTCCGCTGCGTTGATCTATTCAGTCTATATCATTGTGGGGACGAGTGTGATGAAACATGTTTCCGCAGTGCAGTCAGCCGTGGTCATCTTTGCTTCCGCAGGTACAGTATATGGAATTCTGATGGCGATCAACGGCGTGCATCTCCCAACGACAAATACTGGCTGGATCAATATCACCGGCATCGTGCTGATCGCGACGGTGATTCCCGTAGTGACGTTTCTTGCGGGTCTTGAGCGGATCGGCCCCACCAACGCGGCGATGCTCTCCACGCTGGAACCTGTCGTCACAGTTCTGCTCGCGGCATGGATATTTAACGAACGGCTGAAACCAATTGTCATGCTGGGTGGCGGGTTGATTTTGCTTGCGGTCATTCTGTTGACGCGTGGAGAGTTGGAAAAGAAGACATCACTGGAAACCCCGCTGGTTGAGTAGTTTCGCATGTTTTTTGCGGGACGTATCGAAACCAGATATAAGATGCCAACTTGAGATTGGTGGTTTCGACTGCTTGTGCCTCAACCACGGGAAGTGGCTAATGTCGTGGGCTCAGCCACACCTGCCGCGGCGGGCGGTGCCGGGGGAGACCACCGAAAACCCTAGGGCAATCGCATCTAAAGTGGGTCTGAAATGAGGTAAAAATGGCTAGCTTGGAGG
>JBGPNQ010000310.1:0-6458 GCA_041487615.1 Anaerolineae bacterium | reverse complement strand
GCCGATCTCGGTTTCGTCGGCAAGGACCCGCGCGGCGCGATTGCCTTTAAATTCCCTGCCCGCGAAGTGACAACGAAATTACTTGATATTCGCATCTCAGTTGGACGCACGGGTGTATTGATTCCGAATGCTGTGCTTGAACTTGTCGAAATTGGCGGAGTCGTGGTCGAGCGAGCTACGCTTCACAATTTTGACTTCATTGCTGAAAAAGACATCCGTATTGGGGACCGCGTATTGGTGAAAAGGGCGGGGGAGGTCATCCCGTATGTGATCGGTCCCGTCGTGGATGCGCGCACAGGCAAGGAGAAAAAATATAAGCTGCCGACCGTCTGCCCGGCGTGTGGGCAACCTGTTGAACATCTCGATGATGAAGTGGCCTGGTATTGTGTCAATGCTGCGTGTCCCGCGCAGTTGTTGCGCAACGTGGAGCACTTTGTCTCCCGCGGCGCAATGGATATTGTCGGGATGGGCACTCGTATTGTGGAGAAGTTGATCGAGACGGGCAAGGTCAGCGACGTGGCGGATATTTACAAATTGAAACGAGCCGATATCCTTGAGGCGGTCACGAAGAAGGATCGCAAGACAGATAAGGAACCACCGGGCAAGATCGCAGATAATTTGCTGGCTTCGATTGAAACATCGAAGTCGCGCTCACTCGCACGATTGATCACAGCGCTCGGAATTCGCGGCGTGGGAGAAGTCGGCGCGGGAGATTTGGCGCGTAAATTCATCGATCTCGACGCGCTCTCCAAAGCGAAAGCGGACGGCTTGCAGGAGATCGACGGCATCGGCCCGAGCGTAGCTGAATCCGTTGCGGAATGGTTCTCGCGATCCATCAATAAGACTGTGGTGAAAAAGTTGAAAGCCGCGGGTGTGTGGCCGCAAGGTGGAGAAACGTCAAACGTCAAAGCTCGAACGTCTAGTGCATTTGAAGGATTAACGTTCGTTATCACAGGTACCCTGCCAAACTTCTCACGCGATGATGCGAAGGAATTCATCGAATCGCACGGCGGCAAAGTGATCGATAGCGTTAGCAAGAAGACTAGTTATCTTGTCTTGGGTGAAGCCCCCGGCTCGAAGTATGAGAAGGCAAAATCATTAGGAGTGAAGATTATTGATGAAGATGAACTGAAGAAGCTGGCTGGATAAGGATCCAGTTGATAATTCACGAACTGATTTATTTCGTCCCACCTGGTCTGTGTTCCATTTCCTCCATCACCCGGGCGCGAATGTTGGCCCATTCTTCGGGTGGGATAGCGATAAATGCGGCCACGGCCTGTGGGTCGAACTGTTTACCAGACTCCTCCTCAATCAATTTGCGCGAAACCTCATAGGATTGGCGCTTTCGGTAGGGCCGGTCAGATGTCAGCGCATCAAATGTATCGGCGATGGCAAAGAGGCGTGCCCCAAGTGCAATTTCTTCCCCGCGCAAACCAAAGGGATATCCCGTCCCGTCCCACTTTTCCTGGTGACCCAGCACAATTTGGATCTCGTTCCGTAAATAGGGAATGCCAAGCAGCATGTTGTATCCGAGCTGAGGATGGCGCTTTATGATGTTGAGTTCTTCATTGTTGAGCGCTCCGGGCTTGAGCAATATCGCGTCGGGCACACCGATCTTTCCGATATCGTGGATCAGTGCACCGCGTCGTATATTTTTGATGGCCTCCTTTTCCAATCCGATCTCTTCGGCAAGACGCGCCGTATATTCCACCACACGTCGGGAATGACCCTCGGTTTCGTGGTCACGCAGGTCGAGTGCAGCGGACAAAGCGTCCAGCGTCAGGTCATAACTGTTGTGTAGTTCGGTAACCAGCTGGGCATTGTTCACGGCCAGGGCCGCGGTATTTGCAATGGCGCGGAAAAGATCGAGATCCGTCCGGTTAAAAAGTTCACCGCCGCGTTTGTTGACCGCCTGGATCGCACCAATCGCTTCCTGATCCAACATCAAAGGGACTGTCATGATGGAGCGCGTGATAAATCCCGTTCTTTCATCAGCAGAGCGGGCACGGCGCGGGTCTCTGTGGGCATCCTTGATAATAATGGATTTCTTCTTCAGTACGCTGGTCCCAACAATACTGGCGGATGTGAGCGGAACAGAAAAACCCTTCAAGATTTCGAACTCGGAGCCTGTGGAAAAGCGGCATTTGATGTCGTTCTCCAGCTTGTCCACCAGCCAGATTGATTGGGCCTCCACATTGATGGCGTTGCGTACTTCCGCGAAGATGCGCGGGATGAGTTCATCAATATCGAGAGTCCGGTGCAGATGACGTGAGATCTGGTTGAGCAACTTCTGGCGTTCATAAAGACGGTTTCGTTGTTCATAGAGCTGGGTATTCTGGATGGCAATCGCAATATCCATGGAGATCTGGTTTACCAAAGCGCTGGCATCCGGGTTCAGGGCCGGCTTGCCGGTCTGATTGGCAACCACGATCATGCCGATCAGGTCCTTGCGGGCCAAAAGCGGGAAGATGATATTCTCGCTGTCCGCGTGAAAACAATCCACATACACCTTTTTCTCCATCCACTCTGAACCTGGTACATCTTCGAACTTCAATCCCTTTTTCACAATATGCCGATAGGTGGCCGTGAATTTTCCGGCACGCATGATCCGTCCCAGCATATTGACGGCATCACGTCCCGCTGCATATGTGCACTCGAGTTTGTTTTTTTCTTCGTCCAGCAGCCAGATCGAGAGTCGCGGGCAATGAATACTGTTTTGCACCTCCTTCAGGATGGAAAACATGACCATGTCGAGCTCAAGCATGGAGTGATATGCCTGACCTAACTTCAGGGATAAGGTTGGGGATATGGATGTAACCAGGAGAGTACTCATTGCGACCTGCTTCCGTGACTCGGAGATTGGCAGAATGATGTTGGCTGAGCTGTAATCAAGAAGTGGCGTAGTATTCTTTTAAAACCCATGGCACGGCTTCGGGGTTCGGAAAAGCCCTACAATGAATAGATGGACTTCCTCCAGAGGTTCGAGATCGAGCATGATGTAAAATACTTGTTTGATTGGATGGAATAAATTAGCGATGCGCGCCAGACTTAATTGGGATATGCGAATCGTTGGAGTCTTCACCAGTTTTCTATTGCTTTGCAGTTGTTCCACTTCCTTAGAGAGTGTTTCTTAAGTACTTTGAACCTTTAGTAAGATGCCTTTCACGCCACTTTTAGCCACGAATTTACACGAATATTGCCTATCAAGTGTCAAACCTTTGTGCTCTTTGTGTCACCTGCCCCGCCTCCTTAACGGTTAGCGGGGTTTGTGGTGAGTTAAGAAACAGTCTCTTAGGACCGACGACTACCAAAACCCCCGGAACCTGGCGAGTGATACGCGTCTACAATGCGGACCAATCCATCATGACCGGTGGATTTCTGGATGAACTGCATGTTGCTACAGGCGGTGTGATCGGGCAAATGGGAGTTTCCAGCGATGGCGCGCAGACCTGGCTTGTCAACAGCAGTGCAGCGGATTGTCGCTACGGCATGGACATCGTCAGCCCGGAATTGATCTGGACTTGTTGAAACAACACGGACGTCCGGAGATCGATGGATGGTGGCAAAACCTGGCAGGCGCTGGCTGATTTGTATGATCCCTCCGCTATGCCAAAAAACTTAGTAAATGCTCATCGCGCGTTAGATAAAGCCGTAGACCTTTGTTATCGTCCCGAAGCCTTCAAAACCGAATTGGAACGTCTGGAATTTTTGTTTAGGTTATATCGCCAATACACCGAACCGATAAATGTAGCAATAGATGAAAAGCCAAAGAGAAAGAAGAAATGAACTCAAGTGACAGTCACCTGCAAGGTGACTGTCACTTCAACATGCCATAATATTTCATAACCTTGTGATAGAATAGCGCCCATTCAAACAAAGGACGCCTTGGGGGAGCATCGAGCCTTTGTAGATCTATTTATTTCGGAGAACTACTTATGCCACGTCGAAATCTTGCTCGTCTTTACAGAGACGAGTTCACCGGCTATTCGCTTGCCAAACTTCAACAGGACCTGTTTGCAGGTCTCACCGTCGCTGCGGTGGCGCTTCCGCTTGCGCTGGCGTTCGGAGTTGCCTCGGGCGCGTCCGCTGCAGCGGGGCTGGTCACTGCCATCCTCGCGGGTCTCATCATGGGATTGCTCACTGGTGCGCCCTTCCAGATCAGCGGACCCACAGGCGCGATGTCCGCGGTGCTGATTGTGCTTGTCTCACGTTATGGGCTAGAAGGGATTTGGATTGCGGGTCTGCTCTCAGGCGCGGTCCTGCTCGTTGTGGGACTGCTGCGCCTCGGTCGCTTCATCGCCTTCATCCCGGCGCCCGTCATCAGCGGCTTTACCTCAGGCATCGCCCTCATCATCTTCATCGGTCAAATCGATAATTTTCTCGGTGTCAAAACTCCTGCCACGGAGACCGCGGCGGGTAAATTCATCGGATATTTCCACGGTGGATTCGCTCCAGACTTCCACACAATCGTTCTGGGGCTGGTGGTCATTGGGACAATGATTTTCTGGCCCCCCAAATGGAATGCGCGTTTCCCAGCCTCTCTGCTTGGGATCATCCTCGCCACGTTTCTCAACTGGATCTTGAGCTGGCCCGCTCCGATGATTGGATCCATCCCTCAAAGATTGCTTCTCGTTCAACGCCTCAGCCTCTCAAACATCCCCTGGTCGAATCTTCCCGAGTTCATCGCGCCCGCCCTGACGATCACCGCGCTAGGTGCCGTGGAATCGCTGTTATGTGGCGCGGTCGGTTCCAACATGACAGGCATCCGTTTGCAGGCCAATCAGGAATTGATCGCGCAAGGCGTGGGCAACATGCTTATCCCGTTCTTTGGCGGCATTCCGGCAACGGCCGCGATCGCCCGTTCGAGCGTGGGGATCAAATCTGGCGGACAGACCCGTCTCGTCAGCATCATCCACGCGGTCGGATTGCTGCTCTCGATGTTCCTGCTCACGCCGTTCATGGAGCGGATTCCGCTGGCCGCGCTGGCCGGTGTGTTGATGGTCACTGCCGTCCGGATGAACGAATGGGACGCGATCAAATTCATCTTTGGCAAGCGCTTCAAGACCGACATGATCGCCTTCACGATTACGATGCTGGCAACGATCGTCCTTGATCTGACGCAGGCGATTCTGATCGGTTCCTTCCTTGCAGGTGCAGTCTTCCTGAACAAGATCGCCAGCATTGACATCGATGTTCAGGAAGTCGACGCGGATAAACTTCGTCAACGCGGTATCGAGACCGAAGGGAAATGTCAGCATGTACGCGTCGCGTTTCTGACGGGTCCACTTTTCTTCGCCGCGACCGGTCAATTCAATGAAGCGTTTCAGAATTTGGGCGATACACATGCCTTGATATTGTCCATGCGCGGTGTGTCTCTTATTGACACCGCAGGTATCGAAACTATCCATCGTTTGCATGAACGCTTGCATAAGCAAGGTGGCACATTGATGTTCGCGGGACTCCACGATAACGCACGAAATATGATGGAACGCGGCGGGTTGGTGGAAACGATCGGGGAAGAAAACTTCTTTTGGTCCAGCGACCAGGCCATCGTTGAGGCAGAGAATCGTGGGTGTGATTTCTGTACGGATGTTTAGCCCACGTCGTCCCCTTATCCCCATGAATGTCATGCTGAGTTCTTCGATAAATTCAGGATAGTGGTGCCATCAGTTTCTATAACATCTCTATTCCAATGCCTGCGTTGCCGCAACAGGAAAATCTATGAGATAAAATAAGCCCTGCAAGAATTCAACCTTGCAGGGCCTGTATATTGAAAAGGACACAACCATGGCAAACAAAGTTCTCAACTGGGGATTACTCTCCACAGCTCGTATCAATAAGGCATTGATCACTCCTCTTCGCGTATCAAAGCGAAACAAGTTGGTGGCTGTTGCATCGCGCTCGCAGGAAAATGCCGATGCCTACGCAAAGGAGAAAAAGATTCCGCGCGCGCACGGATCGTATGAAGCGCTGCTTGCTGACCCTGAGATTGACGTGATTTACATTTCGCTGCCGAATCATCTGCATGCGGAGTGGACGATCAAAGCGGTCGAAGCAGGCAAGCATGTGTTGTGTGAAAAGCCACTCGCCTTGAGCGTGGATGAAGTGGATGCGATCCAATCCGCGGCGCGCAAACATGGACGCGTCGTGATGGAAGCGTTCATGTATCGTCATCATCCACAAACATTGAAAGTGCAGGAACTCGTCAAAAGCGGCTCACTCGGGACCGTGAAGCTGATACGCGGTTCCTTTAGCTTTGTCTTGTCCCGCGAAGAGGATATCCGCCTGCTTGATCCCGCGATGGGTGGGGGAAGCATCTGGGATGTGGGATGTTATCCCATCAGTTACGCGCGCAGCATCCTCGAGGAGAATCCGCTCGACGTTTACGGCCAGCAGGTAACGGGTCCGACCGGGATCGATGAGACGTTCGTTGGGCAGATGCGATTCGCGAATGACAT
>JBGPNQ010000309.1:0-6475 GCA_041487615.1 Anaerolineae bacterium | reverse complement strand
TGCGGCGGGCGATGAAATCGTCAACCCGAAAAAGACCTATCCGATTGCGATGGTTTTAGTGTTGGTTGCAGCCATCGCGACATATGCCATTCCCACTATCACTGGCTTGTATGGTGGCGCCGGCGAAGATGGCAAATATCAATTATGGGGCATTGAAGAATATCAAAGCGGCGAAGGGATTGGGGTTGTACTCAATGATTACGGCGTTCCCCAGACGCAGGTTGCTTCGTGGGGCGTCGACACTTCAAGCTCGGTCGGCTGGGAATTCCCTGATATTGCTCACGCGGTTGCAGATAAACTCACTGGACAGACAAATGGAACTCTTGCGCGCACAATGGGCGGACTCGTCACATTTGCAGCAGTGTTGAGCATGATCGGGCTGTTCATCGGCAATGGACTCGGCGGTACGCGCGTCCCGTTTGCGATGGCCCAGGATGGCATGATGCCAAAGTTCCTTGTGGGTGTTCATCCGCGTTATGGAACGCCGTGGATCTCCATCCTTGTCTGTGCCTTTGTATATTCGGTATTCTCATTATCCGCATTTGCCGCGCTTGTCGTAATCGATGTCTTCCTGAACATGCTGGTGTTGATGGCGGAATTTTTCGCCATGTGGAAGCTGCGTTTTACCATGCCCGAACTGGAGCGTAAGGCTGTCCCGGGCGGCTGGTTTGGACTGGTTTTAGTAACCCTCGCACCCGCATTAATCATTGGCCTCGCGATCTACAGCCAATATACCGAAGAAGGTATGGCATCCATTTCGTGGGCGTTGATTGCCATGGCAATTGGCGCGGTGTTATATTTCCCGATCAGACAATTTGTAAAACCTGGCACGCCAGATATGGATCCATTTATTGCGAACGAGGAAGACGAATAGGGGAGAGAACCTGAGATTATCTGCATCAAGTGTCGGTTCGGAAAGCAGCGACGCATAGGGATGTGTTCCACAGAATCCTGCATAAAACGCGTCCCTGTTGTCTGTTTCGGAAAGGTCAGGTTGTTTTTCGTCCCGCGCACTTGTATAATTGAACAAAATCCAACGGAGGAGGACCCCATGCCTTACGGTTATAACGGTAAGATTTTGCATGTCGATTTGACAAAGGGCGAGTTGACGGTGGAAGAGCCGAACGAGGCCTTTTACCGCAAGTACCTGGGCGGGAGCGCGATGGGGATGCACTATATCCTGCGTGATATGCCAAAAGGCGCAGACCCTATTGGACCTGAGAATGTGTTGACCCTCATGGCGGGCGTGACTACAGGCGCGCCCATTTCGGGGCAGAGCCGTTTGAATGCGAATGCCAAATCGCCGATCAGCGGCGGGATTGGCGATTCGCAGAGCGGTGGATTTTTTCCTGCCGAATTAAAATTTGCCGGCTTCGATGGAATTGTGATTAGAGGTAAATCAGCGAAGCCTGTATACCTGGCGATTGTGGAGGGCAAAGCCGAGTTGCGTGATGCTGCGCACCTAATGGGCAAAAAGACGGGGAACGTGGATGATATTCTGCATGCCGAAGTAGACAGGAAAGCAGAGATATTGCAGCATGGACCTGCTGCCGAGAATGGCATATTGTTCTCCACTATTGTTTCCATGTCCAACCGTCACAACGGACGGACCGGCATGGGATTGGTGATGGCATCCAAGAATCTCAAGGCCGTGGTGGTGCGCGGCACGAAGAGAGTGAACGTTGCAGATCCGAAGGCTCTCACCGCGCTGAATCGCATCGGTCCCAAGGCCATTCCTGAAAACGGTGACATGGATGGACTCGCCAAGTTCGGCACTGCGGTTGTTGTGTTGTTCAACAACACCATCGGTACACTGCCAACCCGCAACTATAACGAAGGTCAATTCGAGGGATGCGAGCCGATCAGCGGCGAGAAAATGGCGGAAACGATTCTGAAGGAACGTGATACCTGTTACGCCTGCGTTGTTAAGTGCAAGCGCGTCGTTGATATCAAGGAAGGTGCATATAGAGCGGAGCCGCGCTATGGTGGTCCCGAATATGAGACGCTTGGAACATTCGGGTCGTATTGCGGCATTGATAATCTCGCCGCCGTCTCGCAGGCGAATCAAGTCTGTAATGAATATGGCGTCGATACCATTGCCTGCGGCGCGACGATTGCTTTCGCAATCGAATGCTACGAAAATGGCATTATCACCAAGGAGCAAACGGGCGGACTTGAACTCAAGTTTGGCGATCCCGACATCATGCTCAAAGTCCTTGATCTGATCGTGAAAAACGAAGGCCCACTCGGTGAAGTATTGAGTCAGGGTTCCGAGCGTGCTGCAAAAATTTGGGGCAACGGCGCGGATGAATGTCTCATCACGGTCAAGGGTGCCGAGGCGCCTGCACACATGCCACAAGCCAAACGCTCATTGAGTCTCATCTACGCGGTCAATCCGTTTGGCGCAGATCACCAATCCAGTGAACACGATCCATACTACGAAGAAGGTGTTGGCGATTTCAATCTCGACCGGCTCAAGCAAATTGATCTGGGCTCGCCGCAACCTGCATATAGCCTTAACGATGAGAAGGTCCGCTTTGCTTATGAGACGGAGGTCTTCTATTCCATGCTCGACTCAGCGGAACTCTGTCAGTTCGTCTATGGCCCCACCTGGACACTCTATGACGGCAAAGACACCGTGGAAATGATGAAGGCAGTCACTGGCTGGGATTTGACCCTCGAGGAATTAATGGATGTGGGTCGCCGTCGCTTAAGTCTCTTTAGAACGTTCAATGCTCGCGAGGGACTCGGGCGCAAGGACGATAAACTGCCAAAGAAGTTCTTCAAGGCGTTGAAAGGAACCGGTCCGACGGCGGGCTTCGTTCTGACTCACGAGGAAGTTGATTCCGCCATTGACCACTACTACAAGCTGGCAGGTCTCAATGCCGATGGTGCTCCCACTCCTGAGACATTGAAGAAGCATGATGTCGAGTGGGCGGTGGAGTATCTGCCTGCTTGAAAAATATTCGGTGGTCGAGTAGTTGCGAGCAGTAGCGAGGAACATATCGAGACCACCAGGTTCGAGGAAGTATTTTGGACTTGGTAGTCTCGATACGCCCCGAAAAACATGGAGCTACTCGACCACCAGCGTGTTTCAAAAAGGATGCTATGACCACAAACACTCTATACGCTGAAAACTTTCAACATATGGCTCCGGTATGGAGTCGTATCTTCAACTTCGTCGCAGACCGCGCCGAAGGTTCGTACATCTATACCGATGATGGACGCAGACTTCTTGATTTCACCTGCGGCATCGGTGTGACGAATACGGGTCATTGCCATCCAAAGGTGGTGGAAGCGATTCGCGATCAAGCGGGGAAATTTCTGCACGCGCAGGCAAACATTGTCATCCACAAGCCGATGCTTCAGCTTATCGAAGAGCTGCGCCGGATCGTCCCGCCTTCGATTGACTCGTTCTATTTTGCGAACTCGGGTGCAGAGGCGCTGGAGAACGCGATCAAGATTGCCAAAGTCGCGACGGGTAGACAGAACGTGATCGTGTTCAGTGGCTCCTTCCATGGACGCACCGCGGGTACGATGGTATTGACCACTTCCAAGACGGTGTATCGTTCCGGGTTTGGTCCATTGCCATCCGGTGTGTATGTCGCGCCGTTTCCATACGCCTTTCGCCTGAAGATGACCGAAGCAGAAGCATCTGAGTATGCGCTCGAGCAGCTCGAATATCTGCTCGCCTCGCAAACTGCTCCGAAGGAGACTGCAGCAATCCTGGTGGAATCCGTTTTGGGTGAAGGGGGATACGTAGTCCCACCGGTCTCATTTGTCAAAGGCTTGCGTGAGATCTGCGACCGGCATGGTATTATGCTCATCTTCGATGAAGTCCAATCGGGGTTCGGGCGCACGGGGAAGTGGTTCGCTCTCGAACATTTTCATGTGGAGCCGGATATTATCACCGCCGCAAAAGGGATCGCCTCCGGTTTGCCTCTTTCTGGCGTGTTTAGCCGCACGGACATCATGCTCAAACTGGATGTCGGCTCCATCGGTGGGACCTATGGCGGCAACGCGGTCTCGTGTGCAGCGGGCGTGGCAACCATTCGTGCGATGCGCGATGAACACATGCTGGAGAATGCCAATGAACGCGGCATCCAATTGATGACCGGCTTGCGCAAACTCCAGGAGGAATATTCGCAGATCGGCGACGTACGTGGAAAAGGCTTGATGATCGGAACCGAATTTATCGTCGGTGGCAGGCCCGATAAAGCCAAACCATTGGTCAAACAGGTTATCCATGCTGCGGAGGAACGCAATTTGCTATTGCTCTCCTGTGGAACCTATGACAACACCGTGCGCTGGATCCCACCTCTGAATGTGACTTCCGAACAGATCAATGAGGGACTCCATGTTTTTGAAAACTCCTTAAAGGAAGTAATTAAGTAAACAGGTAGACACGTAGACAGGTTCAAGACCTGTCTACGTGTCTACAAATCCCTCAATCATCATGCCTGAAATCAATCGATCGAAACTTGCACAACAGCTTCAATCCGAAGAACAACTCTTTCACAAGAATCATCCAAAGTCACATGAACTCTATCAGCGTGCACGGAAATCGCTGTATGGTGGCGTACCGATGCTTTGGATGGTCCGCTGGCCGGGATCATTTCCTGTGTTCGTGAAGGAAGCCCAAGGCGCGCACTTCACGGATGTGGACGGCAACGACTATATCGATTTTTGTCTCGGCGACACAGGTGCGATGACCGGCCACTCGCCGGACGCGACCGTCAACGCGATCAGGAAGCAAATTCAAAAAGGCATGACGCTGATGCTCCCATATGAAGATGTGATTTGGGTGGGCGAGGAACTTCAGCGACGATTCAAACTTCCCTTCTGGCAGTTTGCCCTCACCGCCACCGATGCGAATCGCTTTGCATTGCGCATGGCCCGCATGATTACAGAACGGCCGAAAATTCTCGTGTTCAACTACTGTTATCACGGCTCGGTCGATGAAACATTCATCATTCTTGATGAAGAAGGCACACCGATGTCGCGTCCTAACAACATGGGTCCGCAGATGGATCCGCGCCTCACGACAAAGGTCATCGAGTTCAATGATATTGCTGCGCTTGAAACAGCTCTCTCTGCGCGGGATGTGGCGGCTGTCCTTGCCGAGCCCGTGATGACCAATATTGGAATCATTCATCCTGATCCCGGCTATCACGAGGTCCTGCGTGAATTGACGAGAAAATACGGCACTTATCTCATCATCGACGAGACTCATACCATCTGCACAGGCCCAGGCGGCTACACTGCTTTACACGGGCTTGGGCCTGATTTCCTCACAATTGGCAAGTCGATTGCTGGAGGGGTGCCCGCGGCGGTCTATGGCTTTACCGAGGAAGTAGCCCGAGCTTTCAACGAAAGACTCAATGTTGATGACGCAGATGTAGGTGGCATCGGCGGGACGTTGGCGGGCAACGCCCTGTCCGTTGCAGCGATGAAAGCGACTCTGCAGGATGTTCTGATTGATGAATTCTACAGCGAGGCGATCAAATTGCAGGAATGTTTTACCGAAGGTGTTGAATCGGTGATTCAGGAATTTGAATTGCCGTGGATCGTGAAGAGACTCGGCAATCGCTCTGAATACTGGTTCCGTCCCACGCCTCCACGAAACGGTGCTGAAGCTTTCGCCGCGATTGATCGTGAACTGGACCGCTACATGCATCTCTTTGCCCTCAACCGTGGCATCCTGATGACACCATTTCATAATATGGCGCTCATTTCCCCCGAGACTACGGAGGCAGATGTAGAGTATCATACGAAGGTGTTTCGAGAAGCAGTAACTTCGTTATTCGAGAATCGATAGTCGAAACCCGGAAAAAGCGAATAATGAATATCGAATCTGGATCGTCGCATTTAGGAGCAGCAAATGGCTGAATACAAATCCCAAGTCTGGCGCGTAAATGTGCGGGAACAAACTTTGAAACTTGAATCCGTTCCTGACTCGTGGAGGCGTCTCGGCGGGCGCGGACTGCTGGCGCGTATTCTGCTCGATGGAGTGGACGCGAACTGCGATCCGCTCGGCGCGGAGAACAAACTCATCTTTGCACCGGGACTGCTGGTGGGGCACATGCTTTCTTCAACAGATCGAATCTCTGTGGGCGGCAAATCCCCGTTGACAGGTGGAATCAAGGAATCCAATGCAGGCGGCCGGACAGGTTTGCACATGACCTATATGGGCATCCACGCACTGATCATTGAAGACCAGCCGAAGGAAGATGGCTATTGGGTTTTGCATCTTTCACTCAAAGGCGCGAACTGGGAGAAGGCAGATGAATTGGTTGGTTTGGGCGTATATGCGACCGCCCCGAAACTGATCGAGAAATATGGCGACAAAGTTGCCATTGCGATGATCGGTCCCGGTGGTGAGATGCGGCTGAAAGCCGCGGGGATTCAGAATCTCGATAAGGACCGAATTCCCTCGCGTATTGCCGCCCGTGGCGGACTCGGCGCGGTCATGGGC
>JBGPNQ010000308.1:0-6480 GCA_041487615.1 Anaerolineae bacterium | reverse complement strand
GGTGCGGGTTCCAAACCCGCCCCAGTCTTTTTGCCGCTTGATTCATAAAAACCCAATTTTTGTGGTTGAGTTCGTAAGTTGAATCTCAAATTTGACGTTTCGTTAATGATGCGGCACGCGGTAACCATGAAATGGTTGGCGATTTTCTTCACCCTCTTCATCATCCTCATCATCGTTCTGGCTGATGCTGGATTTCTTGCCAATTGCGTTGGCTTTATCTATAAAGTTCCTTTTGGCGATAAGGCGGGACATTTCATCCTGTATGGAATTCTGGCGCTGCTCGTCAACCTGGCTCTCTTCCGTTTGCGTCCGGACCAAAGTCGAATCCGGCTCACCGTCAAATGTGGATTGACCCTGGCGCTGTTGATCGGTCTTGAGGAATTTTCACAGAGATACTTTTCCACTCGGACCTTTGATCTGCTTGACCTGACATTCAGTTATCTCGGTGTGCTCTGTTTTTCATGGGCCGCAATTAAGATCAAGTAGGGACACAATTTTCGTATCCCTACAATGAGAATGGGGATTATGTATCCGTTGATTACGGTCCCGTAGTGAAATCAAAATCCTGAGACCAGGAGCTGGGACCATTCACAGCTCTCGTCCGGACCATCCAGAAATAGGCAGTGTTGGGCAGGAGGTTGGTGATGAACTGGTATTGCGAGACATTGGTTGGCAGTGTCGCCGTCTTCACCAGAACGGGAGTGGTGCCTGCTTTCCAGACTTGCACAGCGTAACCGTTATTGCCTGACACATCGCTCCAATCGAGGAGAGGCGTTCTGGAAACAGATGTGGAATCATCTGCGGGAAAATTCGGCGTCGGCGGCAGGATGGCAGAGCGGAAATAGCGCACAGGAGACCAGTTGCTCATTTCACCCAGAGTATTGACCGCTCGCACCCGCCAAAAGAATCTCATGTTGGGTGCCAGATCCGTGCTCGGAGTAAAAGTGGGCAGAATAGGAGAACTGTCATCAACCTCGGGACTGTTGAAGGTTGCACTGTCATCGATCTGGATGATGTAGTTCTGAGGAAATGTGCCTGAAGGGAACGCCAGTGCCTTCCAGGTGAAGGTGGGTCGGTAATTCGTCTGCAGGGCGTTGGACGTCGGTGCCAGCAGAACGGGTGCCGGAGGGGGATTGCTGGGTGTGGTGAAGGAACGATAAGCTGAATACAGCGACGGACCATTGGCTCCCCTGGTCAGTACCCGCCAGTACAACGGAGTACCAGCATATTTGGGCAAATCGGACGTGGGAATATACGAAGAACCCACAGGATTGCCTGTGCGAACGATCTGTGTAAATGTACTGTTGCGGGAAATCTGGATGGTGTAGCCTGTAGCCGTGGACACATCGTCCCAATCAAACAGAGGACGAAGCTCAGGTGAGGTAAAGCCGTCCACCGGCCCAGAAAGTGTCGGTGGAGTCAGAGCCGTGCGGAAACTCCACACCGCCGACCAGCCGTTCGTTCCATCCACCGCGTTATATGAACGGACACGCCAGTAATATCTCGCATTGGAAGCAAGCGCACTCGAAATTTGATATTGCGAAATTGTAGGCGTATTGTCATCGACCGCAGGTGAGGAGAAGTCTGCATTGTTGTCCACCTGCACCTGATAATGATCGGCAACCGGAGCGGTATCTACCCAATTTATGAGTGGAGCGTAATTGGTGGTGAGAGAATTATTCGCAGGCATTTGTAACTTTGGGATCGAAGGGACACCCGCACACGTGTAGACCTGCACATCATCCACATACCAGCCTCCATAATTGCCTGTGTAATCTGTGGAAAAACGCCAGCGGAATTGGACGGTCTTTCCAGTCAGAGATGTCAAATTGTAGCGTGATGACACATAGCCATGACTGTCACCGACAAATGCCAAATGTCCCTGCAAGGCGCTGCCATAGCTTTCCGAGCCCGCTGCGTATTGATACACCGTTCCCTTGTAATTTTGCCCGCCGGAGAAAAGCGGCTTGGCATCGAACCAGACAGGATCACCATGGGCATCATAATCACCTTTGAAATATTCCAACACACCGCCATCCCAATAAGTCGTTGCATAATGTTCGAAGGCAAAGGCATGCTTGAAATGCAGGAAGGGAGTCGTACCTGGTGGCAGGGAGATTCCATTGGTTAAGCCGAGTGTCTGGTCGTTGTTTGGAAAACTATCATCTCCCCAGAACATGTGAGTGGGACTGGATGCATACGTTTCCTGTAGTGACCATACGGTTGCATCCGACGTGCTCCAGTTTCCGGAGCCATTTTCAAAATTATCCTTGAACAGAGAAAGTGAATCGGCTGTGGTCATGCCTGTCGGACAAAGGGATACGTCCGGGTTGAAGTTTGATATTGGCTGGCTGTTCATCTGCACGGCATCCACTGCATCTTTGACCTCAAGGCAGTCAGCGGTGGTAATGCCGTGCTGCCCGATCAGGTTCGTGCAGGCTTGCTGGAGGGCGTAATATAGATCCGAGTAATCCGCGCCGGAGGACAGGAGATTCGTCTGCGTTTCATAATAAATGGCGCCAACTTTCTCCCAGCCAAGGCCGGTCACCGTTTTGGAATTGAACGTGCCTCCATCCACCATGAGGTAGACGGCTTTGTTATTCACGCCGCTGTTGTAGTGGACCCCGCCATTGTCCCAGGAAGGATCGTAAAAGGGCTTCTTGTTGTACAGCGGGCTGGTCATCTTGTCAGGGTCGCCGAACTGCGGCGGATTCTTCATATTGCGGATCGCTCCCCAACCCGAAATGTCCTCTCCGATCAACCATTTGACTCCAGGTGAATCATTGCCCAGGCCATTGGATTGATCGAAGTATTCACCCCACACGTCCGAGAACGATTCATTGATTGCACCCGATTGGTAGAAGTAGAACAGATTGGATTCATATTGGGTGACACCATGTGTCAATTCATGTGCGATCACATCGTCTGCGTTTGCAAAGCCGTAGGCATCTCCATACACCATTTGTGCGCCGGACCAGAATGCATTTCCATAGGGACAGCCGGATGCGCTGCAATAATGCACCGTGGAGATGATCGGCATGTTGTTTTTATCGATGCCATTGCGATTGTGGTTTGACAGATAGAAATCATATGTTTCGATTGCCAGGTTCTGCGCCTGGTCTGCTGTCGGGTCAACGCCGTTTGTGCAGTTCGGCTGGGTCATATCGCAAACGAGGCTGCCGGGCCATTTCGAAGCATTTCCGGCGGAATATGTTTTCGCATTGACTGTAATGGTCTGTGAGGCCGAGCCTTCGAATGCACCGATATCACATGCTGCTCCCTGTGGACGCGTAACTCCGCGTTGATCGGTGGTTGCACAAGTTGCCGGATTGCCCGCATCAAGCGCCGGACTGCCTGCCAGCAAGGCATGGGTCCTGGTGGAACTGTTGTTGTCTCCCAAATTTCCAAGTTTGGCTTCCACCGGCGCAAGTTGGGTTCCAACGAGATCGCTGGGCAAAGCGGTAATATCGCAACCCGGGACGAAGCCGATCAGATTGTTACCACCCGACGTGATCTGACCCGAGCAATCCTGGCCTACTTCGGCGGCATTCCCGGCGATAAGAGTATTGCTAATTGTGAACGGGGAATTGCTGATGTTTTGAATACCGCCGCCGTACGCTACAACACCAATATTGGTGGCAAAATTTTGCGTAATCGTCACATCATTGAGTGTCGTACTTCCACTCGAGACAAATATGCCTCCACCTGTGTCCGCTTCGTTGTTACTAATGGTTGCGTTTGTCAGCGTTAATTGCGTGCCGTTGCTATAAATCCCTCCACCGTCGCTGGTTTCACCGGAACTATATCCATGGGCGGAGTTGTTATAGATCGCTCCATTTGTAAAAGTGAATGCACCACTGTTTAAGACCCCGCCGCCATCATCGAAAACAACTTTTCCGTTTCGGAGATCGAAATGGTCCATGGAGACGCTGATTCCGCTGCTGATCTGCGCACTCCGTTGAAGGTTTCCTGCATCAATAATGGATTGGCCATTTTGCAACGTGAACCCGGAATTCCACCCGCCTTCAAGAACAACGTTCCTGGTCATATAAGCATGATCGTTGGAATATACGCCGCTTGTCACCCAGATGATATCTTCAGCGGGCGCGATATCGATTGCTTTTTGAATGGAAGCACAAGGGGAGGCGAGAGTACATGGATTTGCATCACTGCCGGTGGCTGCATCCACATACCAGGTGCTCACGGAAAGTGCGGCGACATCGCGATTCCTCGCGGATGTTGGGCTGGGAACATTGACTGCCCCTGCTCTGTCCGTGAGATTCCATTCTGTGTCGATCTGATTGAAATGGAAATCGGGATTGCCTGTACGTGCATTGATCAACATCAGTTCACGGACCGGCAGGCTGTCGTCTGCAGATGTGACATCCATGCGCCAGACCAGTTCCACGGGACGGTTGCTCGGCTGCAACAGGCTCTCGTCGAAGATCCACAAGGCTGGTTCGGAGGCGATGAAATCCTCCGGCCTCTTCTCATTCCACTTTGCCATCATCTGTAACGCAATTTGACGTGCCTGGTCTGCATCGACGGTTGGCTGGGTCGAAAGCGAGAGATTCGGAGATACCTCGCCATTAATGGAATACAAATCACCGTTTTCGTTTGTGTTGACGATCAACTCTCCGCCCATGACTGGGACGCCCTGATAATCCTGCTGATAGCGGACGGTGACCCGTCCGTTCCCCGGATGATTGGTCTGCATCGCGGACAATTCCTTCGATGCATCGCGGATGCCAAACTCTGGCGCGAAATGTTTGGCCAGCGCCAGCGCCGGATCGGCGGGACGGCCTGCACCAGGGAGGGCTCCCATTGCCTGAGAGAACGCCATTGAGCGTCCGCTTTCAGGACCGATAAAGCTGACCTTGCCGCTCTCGGCGTTGAGATGGCGATCAATGCCGTCCTTGCCTTGTGCAGAGACCAGAGGTAACTGCGCACTCGATATGATGGTC
Organism: Anaerolineae bacterium; assembly: GCA_041487615.1. Lineage (GTDB taxonomy): Bacteria > Chloroflexota > Anaerolineae > Anaerolineales > Villigracilaceae > Defluviilinea. Next base: position 1,516 of record JBGPNQ010000308.1, on the reverse strand, counting down.
CCCAGGATGAGAAAAATGAAGAGAACTTGTAGAAGAATGGATTGTTTATTCATGGTGTCCTCGGCGGTTTCCAGCCCCGTCGGATGAATTCTCGGGGTGATTCCCAAAAAGCGTATCAGAAATGTGAATACCGGTCAATTATTAATTGGTTACAGACTCCTTATAGTTTTCCCGATCGAAAAGTTTTCCAATAAAAAGTAGGGACACAACCATCGTGTCCCTACCATAGAGGAGAGGATAATCTGTTTTATGGTCCTGTAGTGAAATCGAAGTCTTCAGACCAGGCACTCGGGCCGTTGGTGGCTTTGGTCTGCACCTTCCAGAAATAAGCTGTGTTCGGCAGTAGGGCGGTGACAAATTGATACTGAGACACATTGGGTGTCAGCGTCACCTTCTTTACCAAAACAGGAGTCGTGCCTGCCTTCCAGATCTGAAGAGTGTAGCCGGTGTTGCCTGACACATCGCTCCAGTCCAGGAGAGGCATTTTTGAAACAGACGTGGCATCATTCACCGGCAGGTTCAAGATGGGTGAAAGAATGACGGTGCGGAAATACCAGACTATCGACCAGTTACTCATTTCACCCAGATTGTTGACTGCCCGCACTCGCCAGTAGAACTTGGCGTTGGATGTCAGGTCGATGTCCGAGGTAAAGGTAGGTGCAACCGGTGAACTGTTATTGATGATCGGGCTGGAGAAGTCTACATTGTCGTCCACCTGGATGATGTAAGTCTGCAAATTGGTACCTGCCGGTGGTAGGATCACCTTCCATGTAAAAGTGGGTTTGTAGTTGGTTACCAATGCATTCGAGACAGGTGATGACAATGCCGGCGCAGGCGGTGGAGTGCTGGGTGTGGTGAAACTCCAATATGGAGTGGCAGACCAGTCACTCGGTCCATTCGTACCCTTGGTCTGGACTCGCCAGTATAACGACGCATTCCTCGGCAAGTCGGCTGGGGGAACATAGAACGAACCCAGCGGGTTGCCTGTGTGAATGATCTTTGTGAAAAGAATACTATCGGAGATTTGGACGGTGTAGCCTGTGGCTCCGGATACATCCTCCCAATCGAACATCGGGCGCAATTCATGCGAGGTGAATCCATCCGCAGGAGAAGTGAGGACAGGCGGAACCAATGCTGTCCGGAAATTCCAGACGGCAGACCAATTGCTCATTTCACCCAGAGTATTGACTGCGCGGAGCCGCCAATAGAATTTGGTGTTGGATGCCAGGTCACTGCCTGCTGGGAAGCTGGGAATGACCGAGGTGTTGTCGATCACAGGGCTGGAGAAGTCGGCGGTGTCATCAACCTGAATGATGTAGTTCTGCAGGAAGGTGCCTGTCGGCGGCACGACCGCTTTCCAGGTGAAGGTGGGTTTGTAATTCGCAACCAATGCATTCGATGCAGGCAGCGACAAAGACGGTGCGGGTGGCGGATTCATAGGTGTTGTAAGGGAGCGATAGCCGGAATAGGCCGATGGACCGTTGGCTCCCTTCGTCAGCACGCGCCAGTACAAAGG
>JBGPNQ010000307.1:0-6520 GCA_041487615.1 Anaerolineae bacterium | reverse complement strand
GAAGTTTTTGTCCACGCCCGAGCTGGCTTTACTGCGTGTGCTGCAGAGTATGGCCGGACGACATTATGTGATCTGTCCGAAGGTGGCGATCAATGATGTTTTCTATATCGTGCGCCCGAACGAAAATGTCCATTTTTTCAACAAGTTCTTCCGCAAGCACGTGGATTTTTTGCTGTGTGAGCCGAATACGGTCAAGCCTGCAATTGGCGTTGAACTGGTAAAGCCTGTCGCGCGGAACGAAACGCGCGAGGCCGATCAATTCATGGAGGACCTGTTCCTAAGTGCGGGATTACCACTTGTGCATGTCCCCTCCAGCGAACATTATTCGGATAAGGATTTGACGGAACTGTTTCAACTGGCCATCATGAAAGTGAAGGAAACAGCACCGCTGCGCGCGACGTCGAAAACGGACTCCGTTCCAATGTGCCCTGTCTGCGGCAAGATGATGGTCCTGCGAATCCGCCGCAATGGGTTGGGTGCAGTGAGGAAATATTATGGCTGTATGGATAGCCCCAAATGTAATGGGATGGTGGAGATTGTTTAGGGAGTACTTTCCTGGCCGTCCAAAGTAAGTTGTTGCGAGTCGTTATCTCTGACAATTCCAATTTTTAACAACAGCCTGTGCAACAGGAGGGAAATTCCAAGGAAAGCATAGCCCAACAGTAGACTCGCGGGGATGGAGACTGCAGCGGCTAGTAATAGAATTCTCCATGTATTTTCAAAAAATGTCCTGTTGACGATCGAACCAACGAGGATCACTACATACGTAGTCGGGGTCATCACCATCATCCAAAACGGCGCAGATAGGAAAAAACGCCGGACCTCTGCAAATGTTTTTCCTTTGCTTCGAGCCAGAAGAATGATGACCAAAATTGTATAGGGAAGAAACCAGAAAATTGCCAGAAAATTCCATGCGATGTTGAAGGTTTGGAGCAGGCTGTCATTTTCAGAGACATCATAGAAAATGAAATAGACCGCAGACTCGATAAGAATCAAGTAAGGCAAAAAGAGGGCAAGGCGGGCAAAAGTCGTAGATTTCATGGTAATTACCTGAAGAAGCGACTCTCTAGCTCTTTTGTGGGCACCATGCAAATAGCGCGCTTCCCAAACCATTGATAACGATGCCGTGCAATTTGATCGTACACTGCATCTCGAATGAATATTGGAACCATAAAACCCATGGTAGCCAGTAGCGGCCAGGGGAATTTGAGCGTCTGTCCGATTTTCAATGCGGCAGCTGAGCCGAGATACGTTTTTCCATTGTGGATCAATATGACAGCCTCCGTGTAGTCGGAGGGTAATCTGCACAAAGTCAGTAATTCCTTTCCAGCTTCCGATTGAATGGAAGCAAATCTGAAAACAGTTTTTCGTTCACGTTGCAATATGAAGACAACCGATCCATTACACAGATTACAGACACCATCGAAGAGTATGATTTGCTGCCCTTTCACATCATGCATAGTGTCTCTTTAGCTCAGAAGCGTATTTTGTTCCAACAGTAGCCTTGTTTGCCTCCAGCCAATCTTTGAACGAAGTCTTACCGCTGGCGGGCTGTTTCGAGACGAGTAGATTTGCCATGAGCCCGTCCACTTCTTCGGGCGTGAGGAGTACGTCACCGACAAACAGACTCAGGAATTGCGCTGCGAACAACGCCAGGCGCGGCGGGAGGGAAATAATAGGTCGCTGCGCGCCGATTTTTTTGCCAATCAACTGCACCAGCTCCTTGAAAGTGTATGCATCAGGACCCACAGCATCTACTACATAATGCTCTTTGCTATAAACTGCCTCCACTGCCAAATCTGCGAGGTCTTCGATATAAACAGGTTGGATTCCGTAGGATCCATCGCCAGGCAGGAAGAAGAAAGGAAATCGCCGCAGGAGGAATGCAATATTGTTGATGAGGATATCTTCCTTGCCGATCAATACCGTCGGCCGCAAGATCGCGTACGATAACCCGGACTCCATGACAGATTTCTCGTTGGCAGCCTTGCCCCAGTAGTACGGCAGATGTGATTCGGCGGAGGGGTTTGCAATACTAATGTGTACCATCCTTTTTACGCCGGCGGCTTTTGCAGCATTGACCAATTTGCGGGTATTTTCCACGGCGCGCGGCTGGGTGTTTTCGCCTTTATCGAATCGCACCCAATAGGTGTTGACCAGCACATCCACGCCTTGCAAGTTGTGCGTCATGCCCGCTTCATCGAAATCCAATGGATAGGCTTTGACCTTACCGCCAAATGGATCGGGACGATTTGGATGTCCCGTCAGCGTGATGACCTGTTCACCGCGCTCCAATAAGCGTTCCGTGATGTATTTCCCCGAATAGCTGAATGCACCTGTCACTGCGATTTTCATTTTGATTTTCCTTATGCTCGTGAAATAATAGAAGACTCATTGAGTCAGAACGAGAAAGCCCAACCGACCGACTACGATTAAAACTGGGACAATGAATAGAAAAGCCATAACGATTTTGTTTTTAGAGATGGCATAAGCGGAGCCAAGAAAAAATAGCGGCAAAATAATGGAGAAAGCAAAATAATGGCCGATATACCATGCCGGCGCCAGGAAAAGTACAGCGCTGACTAACGATAAGGCCGACCTTTTGAACACGATACCTGCCAGGGCGAACCCCAACGAGAGGATGATCGCCGGCCAGCCAAAAAGCATTGGGATCAAGAAATCAAACATAAGGTCTCATTTTGTTCGTAAACAAATTTCATCGTGCAGATGCTTGAAAATCCGTGAATCATATATTCAGCTTCGTTCCAGGGATTATTTCAACACACCCAGAATCTTTGTTACATTCGAGATTCCCAATTTCTCCAAACGGACAACCGCTTTTGTGAGGCTGTCTATTGCATCAAAGAAAGCCTGGAGCGCCTGTACGCGTTCATAGACGAAATTCCATTCTTCGTTTTCAACCCAATCGGCTTCCATTGTGGTGAGCGTATCTTTTACCGAACGGACAGCGCGGTCAAACTCGCTATTCTGTCTCTCTTTCAGGATGGAACGGATCGCGGCGTAAAAATCCGCTTCGGCTTCGTAGTAATCTTTTCGATCACCGAGCTTTGTTGAGCGATGGACAAGTCCCATGCGGGCGAGGGCGCGAATCTCGGTGCTTATCGCGCCCTTGGTGAGTCCCGTCTCCTGGACGATGTCATCGAGCGCGAGAGGTGTGGGGGAAAGATAGAGTACCGCGAAGATGGCTCCCATCCCCTTTGGGAAGCCCCAGAAGCGACTGATCTGGCTCAAACCTTCCGTAAAGTCTTTTTTGATCTTGGTGAGAGAATTTGGCATGGCTGTCTCGTTATGTATGTTTAGTAATTACTAAACGAAGTATATGACGAAGCCGGTAGTTTGTCAAGAATCAAAAATGACCGTCACTGCGATGCTGACGGTCATTTAATGGAGAGTCTGATCTTATTGTGGGGTTTGCAGGGCTTGATAAATCTCGGCATTGCTCAGACCCGCGGGTAATGCCTGATACCCGTTAACGTAGAAGTTTACGCCGCTTTGTTCGCCCCTGGATTGAAAGATGATACTCACTCGTCCCGGGCGCGGACCAACGATTTGATCGGATGGAATGTTTTCGATGACCTGCATCACTTTGACAATCCATTTACCCAAATCCGATTCGTTCGACAGGTCGCTGATTTGCAGGGTGATATTGAAATCCGTTTCCATCGGGATGAAAGCCACGGTTCCATCTGAATGCACGCAATTTTCCCCAAAGGCGAAGGCGTTGGCTTGGGCCTCCGGTTGAAGATTCTGAATGGATTTTTGAAAGCTGCTCGATAATTCGGGTAAAGTTTCCTGTGCCCATTGATATCCGCAGTCCTGTGGGTTGGATGGAGCAACTGTATTCGCTCCATCCGGACCCTGGTCGATGTGCGGTGTGGAGAGCGTAGCGATTAGTTTTGGAGACGGGAGACCTTCCGTGGTTGAGGTGGGAATAAAATATGTTGCCGTTAAATCCGCTGATGGAGCGGGAGTGATATTTGAGTTTGGGAATGCCGTTGGCACCGCCTCTGCAGAGAATCCGCTTGAGGAGCAGGCACAAATAATCAAAGTCCAGAACACAAGCGTACGGAAAAGCTTTGCCATATTGGATTGACGACTTCCAATCTGTGAATGTTCCACTGCGAAGATTACAGAGTGCCGCATGATTTACCTAACTCGATATTTAGATTTCAGCCTGCAATGTCATCTACAAAGCTAACTTACGCATGTTATGCGTGAGACAAGCGCTAGGATTTCAAAATATCCATTGCGGCAGAGGCCATCAGTGCCGACGCACGGATCAATGCTTCTTCGTTGAAATCAAATTTTGGATGGTGATGTCCATAATCCAGATGTCGCGCCGCGTCATTCGAACCCACGAAAAAATAACAACCCGGTATTTTTTCCTGCATGAAAGCCATATCCTCTGCACCCATTGTGATGTAACCGGAGGTATCGAGATCAGATTCGGACAACACACGCCGCGCTGTATTCTGCACTGTTGAAGCCATCGCTTCATCGTTGATGAGGGCGGGAGTCATGCGCTTCACATCTACCTCGACCTGACATCCCAACGCTTCACCGACGCCGCGCGCGATCTGTTCGAATCTTTCCACGACCCTTTGCCTGACTCCGATATCGAATGAGCGGATCGTGCCCGTGAGTTCTGCCGTCTGCGGAATCACGTTGAAGGCTGTTCCCGCATTGATCGTTGTTACACTGAGGACAGCCGTTTCCAGCGGAGCGACATTGCGCGCAACAATGGTTTGAAGCGCGCTAAGGATCTGAGCCGCGGCAACGATGGGATCCACGGTTCGTTGAGGGATCGCGCCGTGCCCGCCTCTTCCTGTGATCTTGATTGTGAATATCTCCGCGCCTGCCATGACGGGTCCGCCTGCGACGCCCAACCAGCCAAGGGGTTTTTCGTTCCAGAGATGCAGTGAGAGCGACATATCCACGTGAGGAGCATCAAGCACGCCATCACGTATCATCATTTCATTGCCGCCAACTTCCTCTCCGTTGTTGCCTTCCTCGGATGGTTGAAAACAAAACTTGATTGTGCCGGCCAGTTCCCCGCGCTGTTCGTGAAGCATTCTTGCAACCGTGAGTCCGATTGCAGTGTGACCGTCGTGGCCACATGCGTGCATTACGCCTGGATTCTGGGATGCATACTCCGCGCCGGTGTCTTCCATAATGGGAAGCGCGTCCATGTCAAAACGCAGGAGGAGTATGGGTCCTGGCTTCGCTCCTTCCAGTAATCCTACGACTCCCGTTTTCCCGACCCCTTTTGTTACTTCCATGCCAAGATTTTCAAGTTCTTTCGCGACAATTCCACCCGTGCGAATCTCGCGGAATCCCAACTCGGGGTGTATGTGAAAGTCGCGGCGCAGGGATTGGGCATAGTGGAAAAGTTCTTCGGCGTGCTGGAGGAAATCGGGCATAAAGTTCTCCTTCTATTTTTCTTTCGCAAATTTTACTGCATCTTCAATGTCCATTTTTTCGCCTGCGTCCCACACGGATTGGAATTCCTGTTCAGATAATTTCTTGCGCGTTTCGGCGAGCACTTCATCGTAAGGTACTTGAAGTTCGGGTTCGATCTTCAAACCAATTGATTTGGCAATCCCGGCCGTGGCGGCCAGCAGGCAAACGGATGCAGCCGGATTGCCTTCGGTGTTGAAGAGACCTGCCAATCCGATCAGGTTATACGTGGTATAAAGTTTTATATCAGCCTGATGCGCGATTGTTAAGCCTTCAATAAATGAGGTACGCGCCACTTGAGGCTGATCCTGCGCCAAAGCCAGGAGCCCCAAATAGCAATGGATTAGTGACAATCCGAACTTATCGCTCATCTCCCGATTCAACCCAAGACTTTCCTGATAGTACAGATTGGCTTCGATCAGTTTTCCCTGTCGAAACAGCGTGATTCCCAGCGAAGTAAGTGCAACAGACCGGACATATTTATCATCCGATTCGTGTCCCAATTTTAGAGCTTCCGCATAATAATTTTGCGCCATATTGAAATCGTTTTTTAGGTAGAAAGTGTTTCCCAAATTGTTCAATGCAAGCGCCACCCCTCGCTTATCGCCAATTTCGCGAACGGTTGACAGGCACTCTTCCAATAATTTCTGGGCACTCTCGTATTTCCCTTCATAATAATGTGTATTTGCGTAATTGTTGAGTATGCCTGCTATTCGTCTTTTGTCATTTATTTCCCGGGCAAGTACAAGTCCTGCTTCAAAGATTTCACGGCTCTCGGCAAATTTGCCGACCTGCGCTTTCAACTCTCCCAGCACAGTAAGAGCGTATGACTGCTTCTTTTTATCCCCGAGTTGGCGCGCGATCTCCAGGCCCTTTTGCAAATATTCTGTGGCGTTATCAAAATTTGCCAGACGCCATTGATTAATGCCAAGCTCAATCAGGGCCTCGCATATGCCTACCAGGTCATCGATTTGAACTGCATGGGTGTGTGCTTTTTCGAGCCACTCAATCGCTTGAGGATGATCCGAATGCAAAACCCACG
>JBGPNQ010000306.1:0-6585 GCA_041487615.1 Anaerolineae bacterium | reverse complement strand
TCGCGCAGGTCGCCGTTGCCACAGTGGAACTGTCAGGTGAGATGGCTGCCTTCAACACCTGATGGGCATGGTTGAGGGTGAAAATGGAAGTACCGTCGCTTGTTCGCCACACTTGCACGTTGCGCGATGTCCCCCCGCCGATAAGCCACCTGCCATCCGGAGAATAAGCCATGGCAGTGATGTTCAAGTATTCGGGAAGTTTGAACATGGGTTTCCACGAACCTACCGAAAAGGTCCAGATGGCGGCGTTCTGCACCTGATTCTGCACCTCATCGACTCCACCCACGGCCAACGTCTGACCATCAGGTGAAAAGCTTACGCTGACAACCTCTCCGGGGAAATCCAGCGACTTGAGCAGAGTCCCGTTTCGCCAGTCCCAAATCTTTGCTGTCTTGTCGCTCGAGACGGAGGCGAGCATCTGACCATCCGGTGAGAAGGCCACATTCCAGACAATTCCAGAGTGTCCATCCAGGGCGCCGAGGGACTGACCGCTCGCCACATCCCATAAGCGGATGGCAAAGTCTTGGTCATTGCCTCCGGCTGAGGCAAGGGCTGCGCTGTCGGGCGTGAAAGCCACACTGCGAACAAGTTCTCCTTCTCCAACGCTTGTGAAAATCTCGAGCATCGACAGCGTATCGACTCGGATCGATATCAGTGTGGGAGTCGCGGATGGAGCGACAAACGTTAGTGGAACAGGTGTGGATGTTGCTGCAACAGATGTAACGGTTGGCGCAGAAGGGGTTGGGGTAGCCAGGACTTCGACTGAAAAGCTGCAGGCGTTAAGCAAAAGTGCGATCAACACAAGAATAATGATTCGACTTAACCATGTACGTTGTTTCATCGTATGCTCTCTTTGTTTGGACAATTGGTTATTTGGAAAAAGCTATTATAAAACGTTTGGCTGTCGAATAAACCTTGCGAGGGTATGCAAAAAAACCTGCGCATGGCTGCGTTTCATTCCTATCCACCCGGCTAGGCAAATACCCTCCCAGTGATAGGGGAGCTTTTTGTTTCAAATAGTTACACTGGGGGTATCAAGATCAGGTTTCCACCAAGGAGTTGGATATGGGCGCTACGACAACGATGCAAGTTTCTCCTGTTCAGGCAATCGTGAAAACCATTGATTGGTTATTTCGCATTGCCATATTAATTGCTCTATACTTCATTTTATTCGCCGCGGGTGGCGCAATGGTTGCACCGTACCTGCCCACAACCACAGCCGAACCAGGCCCCGTTCCGCAAATGTTGGGACTCGTGATCGTCTGCGCCGCAACGGTGTTGGTCATTATGTGGATGATCCATAGTTCACGCTGGCATGGATGGAAGTTGATCCTCTCGATGTCGGTCGCCTTCTACCTCGTGATGACTCTCGTTACGCAACTGGAGGCCTGGTACTTCCTGCTGGGAATCACGATTGGACCTGAACTCATGTCCCGACTCTTCCTGCAGGGGATACCCACTGCGTTCATTTTTATCCCGATCGCTATCCTCGTTATGGGACGCATCCGCGCTTCGGGTTCAGAAACGACAACTCCTGAGATCGCTCCCATGCCTCTCAAGGAATGGCTGTGGAGGTTGGGAGTCATTTATATCGCGTATCTCGTTCTCTATTACACCGCAGGATATTTCATTGCCTGGCAAAACCCTGAGGTGCGAGCCTTCTACGGTTCCCCCGGCGACGCGTTGCCTTTCTTCCAGCAAATGATGCATGTATTTAGATCTGATCCCTGGCTGACTCCTTATCAACTCCTGCGGACGCTGATCTGGGTTACAGGAGCCTACGTTGTCATTCGCGGTTCAAGACTACCGCTTTGGCAAACTGCCCTGCTTGTTGGATTGATGCTCAGTGTGCCACAAAACATTGGGCATATCCTACCCAACTCTTTGATCCCCTTAAACAGCGTGCGTATGAGTCATTTGCTCGAAACGGCATCATCCACTTTCATCTTTGGTGTCATTATCACATGGCTTTTATATCCGAAATACGTTTTCAGGAAATCATAACAATGAGATTAAAATGAACACGAACCTGCTAAAAACTGTCCTCAACGGCATTGCAGTGGCGATGGGAATCGCGACCATCGTAACGAATATCGTCAATCCGCTATCGTTGACAACCTCGACAACGTTATTGGGTCTCGGCATTGCTGCCCTGGGTATTGCAAACCTGCATAAGGAGTAAATTATGAAAGCAATTGAAGTTGAAAATCTGCAAAAATCCTTCGGCGATTTTCACGCTGTACAAGGCGCATCGTTCGAAGCAGAAGCCGGTGAAGTGCTAAGCCTGCTCGGTCCAAATGGCGCGGGGAAAAGTACGACCATTTCCATGCTGTCAGGTTTGCTCGCACCTACCGGCGGGGATGCCTGCATTATGGGTCATTCTGTGATCAGGGATCCCGAATCTGCCAAGAGAAGTCTCGGCGTGGTGCCGCAGGATATTGCGTTGTATCCCGATCTTTCGGCGCGCGAGAATTTGGTCTTCTGGGGCAAGATGTATGGCCTGCGCGGCGCGGAATTGAAGTCACGCGTCGATGCCGTGCTTGATGTCATCGGGTTGACAGATCGTCAGAAGGATCATGTTGGCAAATTCTCGGGCGGCATGAAGCGACGCGTCAATATCGGCGCGGCGTTGCTGCACAAGCCGGATGTTGTCATCATGGATGAGCCTACTGTTGGTATTGACCCGCAGTCGCGCCGTCATATTTTGGATAATGTCAGGGAGCTCAATCAAAAAGGCATGACCGTGCTCTATACAACGCATTATATGGAAGAGGCCGCAGAACTCTCCCATCACATCGCCATCATGGACAAGGGCAGGATCATTGCCTATGGCACGCATGATGAGTTGATCAGGATGGTCGGGGAGCAAACGCGTATCGATCTCACACTCAATACCGAAGCTGAGAAAATTCTGGATGCATGGCGGGCGACTCAGGGCGTCGCGAAAATCGATGTGATAGATGGCAAAGTCACTGCACTGGTGGATGACTCCAATCGTGTGCTGCCGCGTCTCTTTGAAGTCGCATCCAAAGCGAATGTTCGCATCACGTCCGTGGACATCCAGGAGCCGAACCTGGAGACGGTGTTTTTGCACCTGACGGGACGCGCGCTGCGAGACTAGTAGACAAGTAAACATGTAGACACATACACACGTGTTTTCCTGTGTACTTGTTTACCTGGCTACTTCTCACGGAGAACCTATGAAAATACTCGATATTGCCTTCAAAGACCTCACCCGCTCCTTCCGCAGCGCGTTCGCGATCGGAATGATGGTCATTGCGCCGCTGATGCTGACGGGCTTGATCTACTTCGCATTCGGCGGCATGTCTGGTGGGGATGTGAGCATGACAGCCATCAAAGTGGGCGTGGTCAATGCCGATCAACTGTCTGCGGATTCCGTGCTCGACGCGCCGATCGGTGAGGACATCCGCTCGATGTTCTTTGACGATAGCGTTAAATCGTGGATCGCAGCAACAGATTTCAAAGACGAAGCGACCGCCCGCGCGGCCGTGAATAAGCAGGAAATCGGTGTTGCCGTCATCATTCCTCAAAATTTCACCGAACAATATTTGAGCGGCGAGAAAGACACGCCGGTCGTGATCGTCAGCGACCCAACATTATCCATCGGACCTGCGGTGGTCGAGGATATGGTCACGATGATGGTGGACGGAGTGGCAGGTGGAGGCATTGCGCTTCAAACCATCCTGGAAAGACAGCAGGCGAACGGTATCGAACCTGACCGCGCGCAAATTCCATCGTGGATCCAGCGCTATGGTGACTGGTATCGCGAGTTCCAACGGGACCTGTTCCATCACCCGGAGAAAGCCGCTCTTATAGTAGCAGCACCCTCTGCCGGCGAATCCGAAACCGCTGACCCGATCCAAAAGATGATGGGGCTTACGATGGCCGGCCAAATGATCTTCTTTGCCTTCTTCACAGGTGCGTATTCGATGATGTCGATCCTGCGTGAAGATGAGGAAGGGACGCTGGCGCGTTTGTTCACCACGCCCACAGACCGCACCTCCATTCTCACAGGCAAATTCGTCGCCGTGTTCATCACCGTAATCCTGCAGGGACTTGTGTTGATGGTCGCGGGTCATTACGCCTTTGGAATCAACTGGGGCGGACCTGCCGAAGTTGCGTTGGCGCTACTGGGACAGGTGATTGCCGCAACGGGACTGGGCGTGCTGCTGATCGCGTTCGTGAAGAACACGCGGCAGGGCGGACCTGTGCTTGGGGGCGGCCTCACGGGGCTGGGCATGCTTGGAGGATTGTTCACTGCCAATATGCCAAATGCCATGCCGGCGGCGATGAACATGATTGCCAATTTCACACCACAAGGCTGGGTGCTCAAATCCTGGCGCATGGTCATGGACGGACAATCCGCCGGCGAATTGCTGGTCCCATTCCTTGTGTTGGCAGCCATGGGAATCGTCATGTTCGCGGTCGGATCATTTATGTTTAGGAAACGCTTCGCTTAGCCTGTTTGTCAACTCGTCAGCCAGTCTTCTCGTCCTTATAGAAGGGTTGACGAGCAGACAGGAAGACAAACCGACCAGGAGACTAACTTATGAGAATTTTAGACCTCGCCCTCAAAGACCTTTCACAGATGTTTCGTGATAAGCGTTCTTTATTATTCCTCGTTGTAATGCCGATTGTATTCACGTTCTTTATGGGATTCGCATACAAAGGTGGCAACAATAAAGATACAGACAACCGGATCCCATTAGCGGTAGTGAATCCCGAGCCTGATGCAGTTTTGAACAGGATGCTCGTTGGACGATTGGATTTATCAAATGATATCCGCATCGAGTCCATGAAGGAAGCGGACGCAATGGCGGCCCTGTACAAAAGTGATGTCGCAGGTGTATTGGTCATCCCGCACGGATTTAGCGATCAGGCGTCGGCGGGGAAGGACGCGCAGCTAAAATTGATCGCTGATTCAACTTCTGCGCAGGGACAATCCCTGTATCAACTACTGAGGACTCCCATTTCCCAGTTGATGAGCGCGGTGGAAACCGCACGCATTACGGCTGATGTGGTGGGAAATCCATCCGAATATGCTCCGGCGTTCGAACTCGCCTGGGGCAAATGGGATGTCAACTCAAGATTGCCATTGGTCAAAGTGGAAGTGGCTGTTGCAAATAAGGCTGAAGATTGGACCGGTGGCAATCCGTACAACCAATCATCGCCAGGGATTTTGGTGCAATTTGCCATATTCGGACTTGTAACATCCGGACAGATTTTGGTGCAGGAGAAAAAAACACGTACATTGCAACGATTGATCACGACTGCAATGAAGCCGTGGCAGATCGTCGCGGGACATATGCTGGCAATGTTCACAATCACTTTTTTACAAACCCTCATGTTGGTTGTGTTCGGACAACTGGTGTTGAAGGTCGATTACCTGCGTGAACCGCTCGGCGTCCTGTTGGTTTCAGTGACGTTAGGATTGTGGATCGCGGCGATGGGATTGCTGATTGGCGTGGTTGCGAAAGAAGAACAGCAGGTGATTCTCTATGCGATGATCGCCATGTTCCTGTTTTCGGCGATGGGTGGGACCTGGTTCCCGCTTGAAACAGCAGGCGGCGCGTTCGCCGCAATCGGGAAACTGATGCCCTCTGCCTGGGCAATGAACGGACTGCAAAACATCCTGATACGCGGTTTGGGTTTGGAGTCCGCCTGGATGCCCGCATTGATCGTGTTCGCTTATGCTCTGGGCTTCTTTGCGCTGGCAGTCTGGCGATTTCGAAAAATAGAAGCATAGTTTCGAGATGAAAAATACTTTGAAGGAATTTGCGTACACCAAATCCTGCAAATATACTGACCTTGAAGTGATCTATTCCGAGTGCAGTGGTCCGGGTGGTCTGCAATTGACAGAGTTTATGGCTGAGAAAATGCGGTTACGCTTTGGCGCGCGCCTGCTGGATATCGGCATCGAACACGGATATCAGACTTGTTTCCTGGCGAAGGAATATGATGTATTCGTTATCGGCATTGACCCCGATGATGACCGCCTGGACGGAATTCCACATGTCGAACACCTTCAACGAAACGTACGCACCTGGGAAGTTGCCGACCGTGTCATCGGGTTGAAACTCGGCGTGCCTGATACCCGTTTTGCCGCGAGCACATTTGACTTTGTTCACTCGACGACAACGCTCGAGATGGTCCGTGGCTTATTCGGACTGGACTATTACCGGCAATGCCTGGCAGAGATTTACCGGGTGCTGCGTCCCGGAGGAATCCTTGGTTTGGGTGAACCCATGCATTTGGATGTCGCGATGCCTCCGGACTTGGCCCCAATCTACACCAAAGGCGGGGGCGTTGGTCCGGAAGGTTGGTCCGAGTGTTTTGCTACCATCACTGAGACGGGCGCGGTTTGCCGCGAAGCAGGATTCAACGTGCTGGAAGCAGATTATGCGCCCGATGCCTGGAACTGGTGGACGCAATTCGTTCTGAACGATCCTCATTGCAAAGCCGACCCGGGAGGCGAAGCCAGGATCATCCAACAGGATGGCGGTCGCTGGCTGTCGTACGGATATGTGATTGCGCAAAAACCCATGTCATTCTCCCGAAGGACAC
>JBGPNQ010000305.1:0-6684 GCA_041487615.1 Anaerolineae bacterium | reverse complement strand
GGGTCATGTAGACATATCTCCATGCGCGAGTAATTCAGACCTGGATTATACAATACGTGCTCTTCGAATTTCCAATGGAATATCGAACACGCTATGATCCATCCATGCGACCCGAATGAGCAGCGTACTAATGGATGTTGTATTTCCGTTTTTTTACTTTCGATGGCGTTTTTCCAATTCAGAAGTAACCTGGGACGGGTTGATGCTGCGCGCGGAAAGGAGTACCAGCGTATGGTACGTGAGGTCAGCCACCTCCTCGATGAGACGTTGATCATTCTGAGCCAGGGCAGCAACAACAACTTCCGTTCCTTCTTCTCCGACCTTCTGTGCGATCCCTGACAAGCCTTCTGCGAAAAGACTTGCGGTATATGACTTTTCAGTCGGATTCTTTTTGCGATCTTCGATCACCTCAAACAACCATTGAATGCTCATTAATTTACCTCCATTCTTCTATGAAAACAACTCCGTTCCCCAGTATGACAAGCTGGACCTGCCGGGTTGACTCGAATCAACAGCGCGTCTGCATCACAATCAACTTTTATTTCAATGACTTGTTGAATATTCCCGGAAGTTGTACCTTTGTGCCACAATTCCTGGCGGCTGCGTGACCAAAAATGTGTTTCATTTGTTTCCAAAGTTAATCGCAGGGACTCGACATTCATATATGCCAGCATCAGTACTTGATTGGTCTTCGCGTCCTGAACAATTGCGGGGATAAGACCATTCACGTCGAATCTCAGACTTTGGATTGCCACCGTTTCCATAACTGTCTCACGCCTCCATCGCTACGCGGATAGGGATGTTCCAGCCCCGTAGTTCCTTCTTCAGCTCGGGGATTCGCAGCTTACCATCATGGAACAGCGACGCGGCCAGCGCGGCATCTGCATTGCCTTTGCTGAGCACCTCCGCAAAATGGAGCGACTTCCCCGCTCCGCCGGAAGCGATGACAGGCACAGACACCATGTCTGAAACAATGCGCGTCAATTCGATATCATAGCCAGCCAGCGTACCATCGGCATCCATGCTCGTTAATAGGATTTCGCCTGCGCCCAACTCCACGCCGCGCACTGCCCATTCGATCACGTCCATGCCTGTTGGCACGCGTCCAGCGTTGATATACACTTCCCAACTCGATCCGTTCCTGCGCGCATCGATTGCCAGCACAATACATTGCGCTCCAAAACGCGCCGCTCCCTCTGACAATAACTCCGGTCTCTTCACCGCCGCCGAATTGACACTGACCTTGTCTGCACCCGCCAGCAAAAGATTCCGCATGTCGTCCACTTCTTTAATTCCACCACCGACCGTCAACGGCATGAAGACCGTCTCCGCCACGCGGCTGACCAACTCAAGCGTTGTCTTGCGCCCTTCGTTCGTGGCAGAAATATCGAGAAAGACCAACTCGTCTGCGCCTTGCTCGTCATACAAACGCGCCTGTTCCACGGGGTCGCCTGCATCGCGCAGGTCGACAAAATTAACACCTTTCACCACGCGCCCATCTTTTATATCGAGACAAGGGATAATCCGTTTCGCCAACATAATTTCTCCGTTCCAAAAACAATCAGTTGGTTGAGTAGGGCAAATGCTCTTCTTGCCGTATCGCAACCAACAATTAACAGAGTGCTTTCCATTAACGGGTGGTTTCGATAAGTCTTCGGCTATCGCCTCAGGCTACTCAACCACCGAGGTTGCTAACGCCTCTTTCAAATCAATTGTCCCTTCGTATAATGCGCGTCCAATGATCACACCCGACAAGTTCGCCTCACGCGCCGCAAGGACATCATCCATTGTATCCACACCACCCGAAGCGATCACACCGAGTCCACTATCTTCGGCCAGCTTACGAGTCGCGGCGATATTGAGCCCACTGCCCAAACCGTCGCGGCTGACATCGGTAAAGATAACGGTGCGCAGACCCAGGGTCCGCATGTGAAGCGCCAGATCTGTTGCAGAGATTCCGCTGTTATCCTTCCAGCCGCGCACACGGACGAGTCCATCGCGCGCGTCGATCCCAACCGCGATTCGCTCCGCACCGAATCGATTAAACGCATCCGCAACCACATCCGGCTTTTCAATCGCAATGGTACCCACCACAACGCGGCTCACACCCAAACACAACGCCGCATCGATTGAGTCGAGTGAGCGCATTCCGCCGCCGAACTGCACCTTCAGTGCACCAGGTTTCAAAATCGCTTCCAGTGCAAAACGATTCATGGTATCACTTTCACCGAACGCGCCATCCAAATTCACAACGTGCAACCAGCTCGCGCCCGCGTCCAGCCAACGCCGCGCCGTCTCCGCAGGGTCGTCACTGTAGGCGGTCATGCGCGCAGGATCACCCTCCTTTAGGCGCACAACTTTTCCAGCACGCAAGTCAATTGCCGGATACACCACAAAACTCATGTCGCCTCCAAAAAGTTTTTCAAGATCTGCAACCCCACCCGTTGACTTTTTTCAGGATGAAACTGCACACCGAAAATATTTTCGTGTCGCACCGCGCACGCATACCGGACGCCATAATTCGTCTCGGCGATCACATCGGCCCAATCATCAGCCTGACAATAATACGAATGATTGAAATAGACGTACGCCCCAGCCTGGACGTGATCAAAGAGCTGCGCTTCTTTCCTCACTTCAAACTGATTCCACCCCGTATGCGGAACCTTCACGGACAGCGAATCAGCAAACTTCACGACCGTACCTCTCAGCAAACCCAGGCCTTCGCGGTCGCCCATCTCTTCCCCGATTTCGAACAACGCCTGCATCCCGACACAAATTCCCAGCAATGGAATGGTACGCGCGGCAATCTCCTTGACAGCCTCTTCGAGTCCGCTCGTATGCAACCCGGACATGAAATCGCCAAATGAACCTACACCCGGCAGGACGATCTTCTTCCCGGACAACACTTTATTCGGGTCGTCGGTCCTTTCCACGTTTGCCCCGATACTTTCCAACGCCTTTTGCACCGAACGGAGATTGCCTGTGCCTGCATCAATCAGAATCACATGTTTCATTTCATATTTCTCCGTAGCGCCAGATATTATCTCGCATCACAGCGACCCTTTTGTAGATGGGATGCTTCCTGCACGACGCGGATCGATTTGTGTTGCAAGGTCCAGGGCCCGTGCCCAGGCTTTGAACAAGGCTTCGGCTTGGTGATGGTCATCGTGCCCATACAATACTCGTGCATGGAGATTACAGCGCGCAGCCACCACAAACGACTCAAAGAAATGTGGAAACAATGTGGTGGGGATATTACCGACATAGGGTGTGTGCCACTCTGCCTGGATCACTGCATACGGACGACCCGATAAATCCACGGCGACATGCGCAAGTGTCTCATCCATCGGTGCGAAACAATCTCCCATGCGGACGATTCCCTTCCGATCGCCCAGCGCCTGTTCGAAGGCTTGTCCCAACGCCAATGCCGCATCTTCAACGGTGTGATGCGTGTCAATGTGCAGATCACCTTTTGCCTGAACGGATAAATCAAAAAGTCCGTGAACTGCCAGGTGAGTCAGCATATGGTCAAGAAAGCCAACTCCCGTAGAAATCTCGTGCTTGCCTGTCCCATCCAAATCCAGTTTTATTTCGATTTGTGTTTCTTTAGTTTGACGTGATATTTCTGCAGTTCGCATGCTCTCTCCAATCTTCGGTAGTCTCGATACGGGCTTGGCCCTACTCGACCACCGAATATCCTATAAATTCCTAAGTGCCTTCATCAACGTTTCTGTATCTTCCGGTCTACCCACACTGACGCGAACGTGGTCACGCAGACCAGGTTTGTTGAAATAACGGATAAAGATTCCATATTCCTGCGCCAGTTGAGTTTTCAATTCTGCGGCATCCTTGCCAATGACTTTGCACAAAATGAAATTCGATTGCGTGGGATACGGTCTCAAATATGCGATTTTCTGTAATTCCGAATACAAACGTGCGCGCTCGTTCCTCAATCTTTCGACGACTACAGCCAATTCATCCGTGTGTTCCAATGAAACATGCGCCGCGACGCTTGCCGCCACATTGATATTGTATGGCTGTTTCGATTTCCACAACGTGGGCATCAGCCATTTTGGGAACGCGCCATACCCAATGCGCAAGCCAGCCAGTCCCGCCCATTTGCTGAAGGTACGAAGCACAACTAAATTTTCCCGAATGGGCACTTCGCGAATGCGACTCAAACTAGCACCCAAATCATTTGCACCCGGTGGCATCTCCGCGGCCGCGGACGGCGACGAAACCGATTCTGCAAACTCGATATAAGCTTCATCCAGGACAATCAATGTTGGCAAAGCTAATAATTGATCCATGACATCGGGAGGAATGACGGAGCCATCTGGGTTATTGGGTGATGTAATAAAGAATAATTTCGGATGATATGTTTCCACTGCTTTGTCGACAGATTCCATATCCAGTGAAAAATCTACATGGCGGGGGACCTCAATACAACGAGCGGCATTGAGTAGTGCATCGAAAGCATACATCCCAAACGTGGGCGGACAAGAAAGGACACAATCGCCTGGTTCAAGCATGACGCGCATTAGCAGGTCGATCAACTCATCTGCACCAGACCCAGCCAAAAGATATTCTTCTGAAACACCAGTAAAAGTCGCAAGTGATTTCCGTAACGCACGGCTTTCGGGATCGGGATAGATATGTGGGAAATCCAATTTGCCGAGAGCGTCACGAACTACTGGCAAGGGTCCATACGGATTTTCATTCGCATCGAGTTTGATAATTTTCGAAGGGTCACGCCCAATGCGGGCGGATAAAACCTCAAACGGCTCAATCGGCGTATAGGGTGGCAGCGATTCCAGGTGGTGGCGGACGTTCATGTAGACTCCTTCACGCGCAAGGACGCCGCATTTGCATGGGCATCCAAGCCTTCGGATTGTGCAAGTGTCGCCGCGACGGGAGCTATTGACTGTGCGGTGTTTCCATCGAGCGCGATCAAGCTGACGATCTTCACAAAGTCCCACACATTGAGCGGAGAGGCGAATCGAGCGGAACCGCCTGTCGGCATGACATGACTCGGTCCGGCGAGATAATCACCCAACACTTCAAAAGAATGCTCGCCCATAAACACACCACCAGCGTTATTGACCTTCTCCACCCAACGCCATGGCTCACGCACCGATAATCCAAGATGCTCAGGAGCATACTCGTTTGCCAGTTGCACGGCTTCATCGAGATCGCGCGTCAACACAGCGCCGCCGCGATTTTCCAGGGCAGCAGAAATGATTTCTGCGCGCCCGCGTTGCTCAATCTGTCGTGAAATCTCATTTTGAACTTTATCTATCAGGGATTGTGAGTCCGTAAGCAAAATGGCAGATGCCAGCAAATCATGTTCGGCTTGTGCGAGCAGATCTGCGGCGACCCATTTTGGATTTGCAAATTCATCTGCAATGATAACTGTTTCCGTCGGGCCAGCAAGTCCATCAATGCCCACCACGCCATAGACTTGTCGCTTCGCGAGTGTGACGAATAGGTTGCCAGGGCCAAAGATCTTATCTACCGAGCGGATTGTCCCTGTTCCATATGCCAACGCCGCGATCGCCTGCGCCCCACCGAGCGGATAGACCTCGTCCACGCCGGCGATGGCACACGCGGCGATGATGATTGGGTGAATGGGCATCGCCGCGCCCGCCGCCGAGGACGGCAGCTTGAGCATGGATGAGCGATTCGGAGGAGTGACTACAACAATCTCCTTTACACCTGCCACACTCGCCGGGATGGCACTCATCAACACGGTTGATGGTAATGGAGCGGTTCCGCCCGGGACATACAACCCCACGCGCTGAATTGGACGAATGATCTGTCCGATTGTCCCACCGAGCTCGTTCGTGAACCAGGATGATAATGGCTGGTGACGATGAAAGGCTTCGATACGTGCTGCGGCTTTTTCAAGAGCGTCGCGTTGCGCAGGGGAAATTGAATCCAATGCAGATTGGATCAACTCTTTTGAAACGGGAGCAGGCTTGAGGTCCAACGAATCGAGCCGTTGAGTCCAGGTCTGAAGCGCGGAGTCACCGTTCATCCGCACATCTTTCAAGATGCGTGTCACCGCTTCTTCGGGTGTCATCCGTTCACCAAAAAGTTTTTCGATGTTATCCAACACGCGTTCGCTCACGGGAAATTCATCCGGTGGGGTGCGTTTGAGGATGGTTCGTCTTGCGGTACGTGGGTCGCGTTGCTTGAACATGTTATCCTTTCAACGCCGCGAGCATGGCTTTGTAGCGCGGCGGTTCTTCTTCAAAAATATAAGTGACGGGCGAAACAATGATGCCGCTGCCTCCAACGCTGCGAAGTTCGGTGATGGCTTGCGGAAGATGATCGCGGCGGACGACAACGCTGACCGAATGCCAGACTTGACTCGATTCGCGCGTGACGATGGGGCTGATGGTTGGGCCCTGCAAGCCGCCGACCGAAGTCTGCGTAAACATTTTCTGCGCAATCGCCTCGGGACTTTCGCCGCGCATGTTCGCAATGACGAGAAGATTTTCCTTTGCCCGAAGATGCGCTTCGATGTATTCGAGCAGGCGGCGCGCCATTTCAAGCGTTTCAGGATTCGTTTTCAGGTTTTGGCAATTCGCGATCAGCGCGGCCTGCGACGGCTGGATGAGTCCGTCGGGCAGGGCGCGCAGGCGATTATCCTGGAGTGTTTGTCCGGATGAAACCAGATCG
>JBGPNQ010000304.1:0-6688 GCA_041487615.1 Anaerolineae bacterium | reverse complement strand
GTTTAGCTAATTATGCGACACTCTATAAAGAACAACGAGACAAGCGGTAAAATCGTTCCATCTTCAAGGAGTGAATGTGCCGAAACCCAAAAACGATCCATATCCGGATTTTGCCGAACATGCCATCGCGATTGTCATCCCTGCCTATCGTGTGGAAAGCGAGATCGTCACGGTGCTTCAGGAAATCCCGGATTATATCCGTCACATCATCGTTGTGGATGATGCTTCCACCGACTCAACGAGAAGTCTTGTGCAAACGCAGGCAAACAGGGATGGCCGCATTCTGCTGGTTTGTCACGAACAGAATCGAGGCGTAGGTGGCGCGGTGGTGACAGGCTTTCGCAAGGCGCTGGAACTGGGTGCGCAAATCGTCGTCAAACTCGACGGCGATGGCCAGATGGATGTGAAGTATTTGCCGAATCTGATCACGCCCCTGCTGGAGGGAAAAGCCGATTACACAAAAGGCAATCGCTTCCGTGATTTTCAGGCGTTGACCAAAATGCCTTGGGTCCGCCGCGTCGGGAATCTCTTTTTCGCATTCCTCACAAAAGCAGCAACGGGCTACTGGAATCTCTTCGACCCGGCAAATGGTTACTTCGCCATACGCGCAGAGATGCTGGCAGGACTTCCATTGTCGAAATTGGATCGCACCTATTACTTTGAAACATCGATGCTTGCCAATTTATATCTGCTGGGAGCGGTGGTCCGCGATGTGCCCATGCCGGCCCGCTATCGCCAGGAGAAATCTAATTTATACATCTCGCGTGTGTTATTGGAGTTCCCGATCAAATTGTGGATGACATTCATGCGACGCATCATTCTAAAAAACTTTATTTATGATTTTTCCATGGCGACCATTTATCTTCTGACCGGTTTCCCACTCCTGCTTTTCGGATTGATCTTCGGCACGATCAAATGGATCCATTATGCTACCCTCAACATCCCGGCGCCCACGGGGACAGTCATCCTGCCCACGTTATCTGTACTGCTTGGGATTCAATTCCTGATCTCCGCGGTCGAGATCGACCTGCGTTCGGTGCCGCGGGAACCGTTCTCCAAACCTCTTATCTAACTGGTACTGGTCTCAAGAATGTCATCCTTCGCCTGGCTTATTTCAACACACCTTTCAGAACGGGTTCGTAACCAGGAAAAATATCGCCGAGAGCTGGATTATTTAACCGTTTCACCAGGATCTCAGATAATACATCCCGATAATCGGTTGTGACTGCGAGATCACCCGGTCCGATCAATTGACCTTCCTGCATCCCCGGCCATTCGCCATGGACGCGGCCACCATCCACGTTCCCACCCAGAACCATCATCATGCTGCCATGACCATGGTCGGTACCCAAACTCCCATTTTCCGAAGCGCGTCGTCCGAACTCGGACATGGTGACAACGGTCAACTGCTGCATGTGGTCGTGCATATCTAAATGGAATGCAGCCAGACCGTCGGCGAGGTCTTTCATAAGGTTTGGCATCTGGCCATTTACGGAGCCTTGCGCAAAGTGTGTGTCCCAGCCGCCCACATCGATGGCAGAAACTTCCAGTCCCACTTCCGCTTTGATGAGCATCGCGGTTTGCTTGAGAGCGAGTCCAAATTCCGAGTCAGGGTATTTTGCGGATCGTGAAGCAGTGTAGGTCAATGGATCGAGCGTTTCCAATGTATCCATGATGGATAAGGTATCCTGTCCCATCACATCATCTTCATACACAGTATTGAGTGCGGCGCGCATCTGTCCCAACGCGCGCGCGTCACCTCCGAGATGGAAATCGGCAATGGAACGCAACGCTGAGACCGGAACTGATCCGCTCAAGCTTCTCTGCGGACGAGTCCCCATCCCCACCGCGCGCAAAGGTGATGAGTTGCCCGTGTTCAACGTGGCAAGATGACGACCGATCCAACCCGAGGCGGGACCGCGTTCATTGTCCACGCCGCGCTCCATCAACTCCATTGCTTTGAAGTGGCTGCGCGATTCATCCGGCGCGCCGCAGGCATGGATGATGGCAAGCTGTTGCGATCTCCATGCATCCAGCAATGACCCCATGGACGGATGAAACCCAAAGAAACCATCGAGGTCAATCGCTCGTCCATCCCGCTTTGCCCTGTCATCATCCGGTCGCGGAACACCAAGCGATGGTCGCAACTGATAATAGGACTCTTCGCCGTGCGGCACGACCATATTGAGTACATCCGCTGCGCCGCGCAGAAAGACAACGACCAAAGTATCACCGCGTGGTGCGGTGTTTTGTGGCGCAAAGGCCAGGCGGGGCATCCATGGCTTGTCCTGACTGGCGAAGCCGTGCCGAAGGATTGGGAGGGCTTGTGTGAGGTTGGTTACCATTATTATTCTCCATTAAATATTTCCGTCATTGCGATGAGCGAACGATAGTGAGCGACGAAGCAATCTCCTCATCGTGTAGAAGATTGCTTCGTCGGGCTAAAGCCCTCCTCGCAATGACATGGTCATCTCCACTGAAATGCAGGGGAAGAGAGCAGACTCGCGGCGATGATTTGCAGAGCCTCTTCTTCGTTGGCACCGGCTGAAATAACGGAATCGATCAACTGGTCACGTATGAGGCGTTCCCATGGCGCACCTAACAATAAAGACGTAATCGAATCCACATCGTCGTGTAAAACACCAGTGGAAGCGACATCCAATAAATCCTTGAGATTGTGTTTCGTACCTGCAATCTCATTTCGGAGCAACTCGAACGCGAATTGCCAGCGCGGCATGAGGTTGCCCTGCCAGGGTTCGCTGTGATCGGGATAACCATCGGGCGTAGGCCAGTTGAAATACGCCTGTCCCATGCCCAGCAAATATTCGTGCATTGGCGCGCCATCCGTCTCCACGTTCAACATACGCAGCGCAGACAGTACAAAACTCGTCGGGCGTTTGTATTTGGGTTGTGCGAGAGGCAGTCCATCAAGCAGGATGACTCGCAAAACAGATCTAATATCACCCCTGGTTTTGAGAAACGTCTGCACAGCTTTCTCAACGATCACTTGAGGCGGATCATCCGCGATGAAGCGACGCGTGAGCTTTGTGGCAATGAAATGCGCTGTAGCCGGATGAGCCGCGAGATGCTCGATGACTCGCTCTGCCTCCCGAATGCCCGCGGGCTGAATCACAAGTCCCAAAACGTTCTTCAAGCCGGTATCGTGGAGGTCTTCCTTGAAGACAAAATCGCCGAGCCAGAAATGTTCCTTGACGTTCCAGCCTGTGAGACAACGCGCCAGTTCCATCACATCCTGCTGGGTGTAGCCGCTGTCTACGCCGAGGGTATGAAGTTCCATCAGTTCGCGTGCATAATTTTCGTTGGGATGACTCTTCTCGTTGGCCTGGTTATCGAGATAGATCATCATCGCCGGCGAATGCGCTGATGCCCACACCAGGTCGCGGAAGGAACCCATCGCATGCTTGCGAATTACTTCGCGGTCATCCACCGTCTTGAGATAAAAACAATTTCCTTTTTCAACGAAAATATTGAAGTGATCACTCCAGAACTCAACCATCACTTCGTAGAGCTGACGCCTGCTGTAGAGCTGCCGCGTCAGCGTGGCCTGCCGGAGCTCGTTTGGCACCGTCTCACGGTCATAGTTGTCAAAGAGTTGATTGCTGATGGCTTCAAGCTCATTCGCGGCCATCCCCAAGGTGCTGAATGAATTGAGTTGCAGTTCACAGTCAAAGTCATTGATCGATTCGAAGGCGAGTTGTTCTTCGATGTACGCCTGCAATCCGATCCCGGCAAAATGGGCGCGCTCCTCCACGCGGGGTCCGAATGTGAGGCGGTTCAAGGCGAGAAAGTCACTGGCATTGAGCGGAACCCAAGAGACAGCCGGGAGATCGCCTGCCAACCTCCGATAAACGGGAGCACAGCTGGATAGTGCTGCACTGGCTGTGATGAAAGCACCAAGTTTGAGAAATTCGCGTCGGGAGAGGGTCATTGTATACCACGAAGGGTCACAAAGGAACACGAAGGTTTAAGCTTGTGAAGGAGAGGTGGTGGCGGATGAGATTTGAGTCTTCTCACGCGGCATCCAGTTCAGTAATGCAAATCCCGTTGCACCAAGAGCAGTGATGAGCAGAAAGGGCCACAGAAGGAGCCATCCGATCACCGGGAAAAAGGCTGTGAGTTCCAGTATCACCGCCCCCCGGACAAACGCGCCCAGTCCGCTGACGTGGCCATGTTGGGCAAGTCGATTTGCAAGATGTGCCGCAATACCGGCAGATCCAACGGAGGAAAATGCAAGCGCTGCGGCGAGCAGAATCCAACCGGCGAATTTGGCAGGACCAAAGGGCAGCGCGAGCAGAATCAGGATGGGAATGCCCAGCGCAATGACAAGGACCAGTCCCAGCCAAAAGGTGTGCGGGAGAGTCTTTTCCACGCGGGTCTGTGCACGGACAATTACCGACGGGAACAGTAGCCACCACGCAGTCAGCATGGCAGGGAAGGCGATCCCCAGAATTAATAGTATGAAAAAGATGGCAGAAATATCGGCCATGGGAAATGTCCTTTCGTTTGTTTGATAGGAGGAATACAGGGATTGAGTGAGGAAAGTTGCAATCTATGCAACACAAAGGGTTCAAGTAAGAGACGCACACAAATAAAAAGAGCCGCACGGAATATGCGGCTCCTTCACAAAAACAGACAGGTTACGGCAGCGAGTTGCTAATCTGGCTGAAGGTATTACCAATCTTGGGTCCCAACAGCCGCATGACAGCAATGACAACGATCGCGACGAGAGCGAGTATGATCGCATACTCAACCAATCCTTGACCTTTTTCTTTTGGAGCGAATAACATGACAAAATCTCCTTTCCTGACAAAAAGAATACTGTACAGCCGAATGAATGCACGGGAACAACACGATTCAGACCCGGAACAAGGCCAGCAATTTCCTGCACCTCATTTCGGCCGACAGCTGACAATAACGGATAGATAATCCGTTGTTAGTGTGTTGTAAATGGTACTTCCGTTCAATGCGGTCAGAACCTGGAACAGGCAAAGGGAAGGAGTCCAGTTGAACCTACGCCCTGTTTTCTCTCTGGAAAAAGCCCAGGATCACCGCTCCAATACCAACGAAACCAACATAGGGCAGCAACAGGAACCAACCCACGAACGGCAGTGCGCAGGCCAGAGAGAGACAGACTGTCCCCCACAGGGTTTGTTTCCATACAGGGAGATCAGGAAATATTCGTTCGCCCATTAAGTTTGACATGCCTGCCAAGCCAAGGGAAAGTAGTATTGCCAGAAACGCAAGGATGATCACGGCAGGAAGGGTCAGAACTCCTCTGATGAAAGGACCTGTCTTATCAGCAATGGAGAGCAGGACCATTACAATGAGTGCAAAGAAAACAAAGTTCACGAAACCGATGCCAAAAGATCGGGCCGGCGTGGATTGAGCAATCGACGTCGTCCGTGCGACGCGCGTGGCAAATAACGCGTTTACCACAAGGAAATACGCGGCCAATCCAACGATCAACATAATAATGATGAGAAACAAACGAAGGATGTCAGGCATGAAGATTCTCCTGGGCCATGTCACTCTGAGCGTAGCGAAGAGCCTCGAAAACAGTCTGATAGGTTCTTCGCGGTGTTTATTCTGAC
Organism: Anaerolineae bacterium; assembly: GCA_041487615.1. Classification (GTDB taxonomy): domain Bacteria; phylum Chloroflexota; class Anaerolineae; order Anaerolineales; family Villigracilaceae; genus Defluviilinea. The sequence goes on along the minus strand of JBGPNQ010000304.1, from coordinate 1,076 downwards.
TGGCGAAGCCGTATCAAAGGGCTCAGAATGACAAGCAGATTTACTTTATTTGATTCCTTAATAGCAATCCATTCCCAATCAACCAGAGCATTGAAACGCCGATGATTGTGAAGAGCATGAACAGACTTGATATTTCCATCGCAGGAATTTCGGGAAGGGCCGGCACCTGGAGAGTGGAAAGTGTATCGAGCCAGATAGTCCCCTCGGCTTGAAGTAGCAGGAATATATTTGAAGGGAATGATGCAGGAAGGCTTGATAAATAGGGAGAAACGAATTGCAGCACAAACGGCGCGGCGATGATGATCAGCACGACTGCGAACACAGCTTGCACAGTCACTGTCAGCGTGAGGGAACGCGGGAGTTTGGCCGGCCGGCCCGGGGTGGCGCGAAGCGTGAAGCGGTCGGCGAAATCGTGAGTTAACGTTAATTCAGTCAGGGACTCTATTTCAGTAAATAAAGTCTTCAACGTGGAATAACGCACGGCACAGTCATCGCATGAGTCAAGATGCGCTTCAATTTGCGAACGCCCAGAAGATTCGTTATCCAAATATTCGTTCAGTTGCTCATCGGTCAGATGCATGGAGTTTCTCCGCCAAAATCCTGCGGGCGCGGAAGAGGTGACTCTTCACGTCGCTCAGTGGGATTTTCAATTCCGTGGCGATCTCGTCATACGATAGTTCCTGGTAGTGTCGCAGTTCGATGATGATGCGGTAGTGGGCAGGCAAGGAAGCAAGCGCATTGCGGATCTGTTCGCTGCGTTCCCGGACCTCGATCTGGGACTCCGGTCTCTGGCTTTCATCTGCGTCCCGTTCATCATCCAGTTGCGCGATATCGCGACGCGATTCAAGATGATTCAGACATACGTTTGCCGCTACGCGTCGTATCCACGGATTAAAGGGCCGCTCGTCGTCGAAACGATTGAGTCGCTCCTGCGCACGGATGAATGTTTCCTGTGTCATATCCTCGGCTTCGGCACGCTCATGCAAAATGCGATAACAGACGTTGAACACATTCGCCTGATAGCGCCTGACAAGTTCGCCAAACGCCTCGGCCTCACCGCGACGGGCACGTTGAAT
>JBGPNQ010000303.1:0-6703 GCA_041487615.1 Anaerolineae bacterium | reverse complement strand
TAATGGGATATTCCGTGCTGCGGTCGAATTCGGAGGAGTTTGCATCTTCATGATTTAGCACGCCGCGGGCAAAGTCAATGCACATCGTTTGCATTCCGAGACATAGACCGAGATAGGGCACTTTCTTTTCGCGCGCATATCGGGCTGCAAGGATTTTGCCCTCGATACCGCGTGACCCAAACCCTCCGGGTACAAGAATGCCATCTGAATTCTGGATAACATCCCAGCCTTTGTCTTTTTCAAGGTCAACCGAGTGGACCCAGCCGATCTCCACTTCCACGTCATTGGCAAGCGCGGCGTGTTTGAGTGCCTCCCGCACGGACATGTAGGCGTCCTGCAATTCCACATATTTACCAACCAGAGCCACTTTCACGGTCGGCTTCGGCTTGCGTACGCGCTCCACAAGTTTTTCCCAGGGTTTCATATCGGGCTGGCGGGTTGCCTTCATGTTCAGCTTTTGCACCAGATAATCGCCAACGCCTGCGCGTTCCAGTAACAATGGCACTTCATACAAGACGTCACTGGTCGTCATTGGCACAACGGCCTGTTTTTCCACATCGCAGAATAAAGCGATCTTGTCGCATAATTCCTTGTCGACGGGGTAATCGGAACGGGCGATGATCATGTTGGGCGAGATACCGATTGAACGTAAGGCTGCGACAGAATGCTGCGTGGGTTTCGTCTTGATCTCTCCCGTTGCGCCGATGTATGGCAGCCACGTCACATGAATAAAGTGCACATTCTCTCGTCCAACCTCGTTGCGGAGTTGTCTCAACGCCTCCAAAAATGGCTGCGACTCGATATCACCTACGGTCCCGCCAATCTCCACGATGACCACGTCCGCTTTCGTCTCTTTTGCAATTCCTGCCACTCTGCGTTTGATCTCGTTCGTGATGTGCGGAATCACCTGAATCGTGCCACCGAGAAAATCGCCGCGTCGTTCCTTGCCGATGATCTCCGCGTACACCTGTCCACTGGTGAAGTTGCTGGAGTGACTGAGGCGGATGTCAATGAATCTCTCGTAGTGGCCCAGATCGAGGTCCGTTTCGGCGCCGTCGTCGAGCACATAAACCTCCCCGTGCTGGTAGGGACTCATCGTGCCTGGGTCCACATTGATGTATGGATCCAGTTTTTGCACCGCAACCCTGAACCCACGTTCCTTGAGCAGAAGTCCGGTTGCCGCGGCTGTCACACCTTTACCCACCGATGAAACAACACCGCCTGTGTAGAATAAATATTTCGTTGTCATACGTATGCCTTTCTAATACATACCCCTCTCCCATTGGGAGCCCCACGGGGTGCTCCGCGAAGGGGAAGGGGTGATGAGGGTTATTAAATCAGATGGGGAGGGCGGTTAAGCCCTCCCCATCGGGGATTGCGTTTTGGTTGAGTGAGTGCCGGTTCTTTGTTCTCATCCGACCAGTTTAAATAGATCTTCGGCAGCACGCCGCATTTCAAGCAGGATCATGCCCAATTTCGCATCCGGACGAGACAGGACAGTGAGAACTGCTTCCTCTCCGATGGAGGTCAATACAATCGAGCCTTTACTGCCTTTGATGGATACCTGTTCCAAACCTTTGCGCCCAAGTTCCATGGAAATACGCTCGCCAAGGCTCAGCATTGCGGCTGACATTGCCGAAACACGGTCCTCTTCCACGCCCTGTTGCAGGGCGGAAGCCATGATCAACCCGTCTACAGAAACGACCGCGGATGCCTCGATATCGGGCGCGGCGGCTTGCATATTTCGTAGGCGTTCCACCATCATCTCAGCGCGGTTTTTCGTCATGCATATTCTCCTGCCGCCTAATTTTCGGCAACCAAACGATTCATAAAGCCGAACGAGAAAAATCAACGTTCCAGTTGGTTACGCGGCACTCTGTGAATGAAGTCTGTCACAGTTTACCATATTCCAATCAGACTTCGGAAGTTTTTCATGAAAATGATATGACGAAGGGGCGTGAAAAAAGACTTCCGAAGTCTCAGCAGATTTGACCCGCTCATCGCTTCATGTTTAACTTACTCACCCCTGCCGTCAAAAAGGACAGTACCTTCCGTGACAGATTGATCACCGGCTCCCTTAAGTATACGTGCCAATCATTTTTCCCCTTTAGCTTTGACTTCTAGATTGATATTAATTCCAGAAATGGTTCCGCTTAGGCACCAAGAATAGCATCAACAAAGATGTGGACATCACCTCGCTGCTGATACGATCGCTATTCATTCTTTCTCTATACCATCCATCGCTTATGACGACGCATCAGCCTTCATTTTGTCAGCGATCTTTTTGGCAATCAAGCCTAACCCTGCGGCGGGATTTCCAAACGTTGCCAGGATGACCTCCAATATATCCGGAGCCATGCGGCCGACATTGCGCAGGTGCCGGGTGATGAAAGATTCGTCAGCATGGTCGGCCTTGACAATCTCTGCCTCGATTTCTTTAACCTCAGCCTGAATATCGATTTTGTCCTGCACAGGCAGTTTGGACTGCTGAATCGCCTGGTAGACCGGGGTGAAGACATTCTGGGTATTAGTGGTTACTTTGTTGTGATTGCCAACAACGATGTTCGATCCACTTACATTTCCTCCAATGTTGATGGAAGTACTTTTGTCGCGCCCAGTAAAGTCACCACCCTCGGTATTGATGCCTTCACCGATGTAAGCCCCCCCACCTGTATCAATCCTCCGATCATCTTTCATACCCGCCTCCTTTTTATTTTCCTTTTCCCCATCAGATTTGGATGATGGGGGACCATCTGCTCCATCGGACTCTTGCTCTGCATGTTTTATGCGTCCTTCAATAGCCTGAAGCAGCTGACTGAAATTTGATTCCATATGCATCTGGCTGGTCATCACATTCATATCGCTAACCGCTGCCATGAAGTCATTGATGAAACGAGTGGTGGCTTCAATATCCCGCAACCGTTCAGTGAGCGGAGCAACCATCGTTGGGGACGCATCGGCGATCGATTTGTACTCTGCCTCAAGCGCTCTATATTCCGCATCCCAATGTTTTAAATATGCCGCCTGACCGCGAAAACTAAATATATCGGTGTCAGGCAATACAATCGGAAAAACACGCTCACCGAAAGCCGGGGATTGGAACATGCGGTAAGCTTCGTACATGCAGTATTCAGATTTCATGTATTTATCACCGACAACTGCAATGATGAACTTTCCCCGTCCGATGACATCCATAAAGTCTTTGATGCTGTCCTTATAGGTCATGGCGCTTTTGTCACGGTTGATTCGGTAGCCTTTGGCGGCAAATGCTTCACATAGCTGGTTAACGAGAGCTTCACTTTCGCCTTTCCAGGCATAAGAGATAAAGATTTCAGGTTTGTTCATGATTCACTCCGTTTCTGTCCGCTTTTATTAGACTTTCTCAACGCCTGGTAGAAATGAGGGCAGGTTCTTTATCCTATACAGAATTTTCATTTCAGCAATTACGCTCCTTATGCATCCTGAGGGAAGCGTCTTCACAGCTGAGATTGAGTCCTTCGTGGTGCTTCACGCTACGAAAGGTGAGAAGTTGGAAGCAAGTAGAGTTACGCCCAACAGGCTGGCGATTTTAGATGAATACAATGATTACAAAAATCAACATCAATATGACAGCAATAACCAAGCCCACATTTCCAAATAAAACAGGTGGAAGAAATTTTGTGGCTATTAATTCTGCAAAAGGTGTAGGAGGCAGGAAACCTAGAGGGGTATAACCAATGGCATGAAGATAGTACCAGATGGACCCGATCAGAAAATAACCGTTAATGGCGCCCAGAATGGAGCCCAAGAATGCATCTTGGAGCCTTTCACGCCTAGCCTTTGCGGCTAACATGGGAGTGTTGGCCACAACCTGATATCCAAGATAGGCTAATGAGACTGTAATAGCCAGCCTGATCCAGAAGATCCCAGGGTCGTTGGCGGGCAGATTAGCCAGAGAAGGAATGAGCAAAAAGAGCTTATTGATCGCCAACGCCAGAATCAGCCCGAAGCTTACCAATATTTCTTTTGCCCAGCCCCTTGATGATCCGACCATTGCGAATATCAGCGCAGACCCGCACAACATGGAAATATATGCCTCTGGTGCGAAGGATGACAACCCTCGCAATAACAGGCCGGCTGCAACGATAACGAAACTAGCCCCAAGTGAAAAGGTTGCCATAAAGCCGAGCAGGGATAGGTACCTGCGCCGCGTTTCATCCTTTTTACTTGCACTAATTAACGCATGCTGGACAGATGTAAGCTTCATCCTCTCCAAATACGGCTTGAGAAATTTCAGATCGTCCGCACTTAGTTTGAGTCCTTCGCGTTCATACTTTCTAGCCCCTTGCTCCAGAAGATCCCTGGCAAACTTCAGTTTCTGCATTTCAGGGTCCAGACTGATTTTCTCCGTCAGATAGTCGTGCGCAAGTTCGTATTGATCTTCATTTTCCGTCTTAAGCAAATGACTGTCCACCAATTGCTTCAGAGTATCTTCCAAGTGCATGTCCCCGACCTCGGACTGTAGTTGTGAAAGCGACCTCGTAACGCGATGCCGCTGATCATCGACCAGGGCGGTCAGTATTTTTCTTGCAAGGTCCCTATGCCCTCTGAGGATATTTTCGTTAATCACCCGGTCCAGGTATTCCTGAAGAATGTTCTTCGCTTCGCCAAGGGTTTCATAGGTTTTCGCCGTAATCATGCTGGACTGAGATAGATGCGTCGCATCAAAAAGAGCGGAACAGACCAATTGCAGTTGAGGTGGCGAAATAGCGTCTCGCGCAGGTGTATTTCGTTGAAAATGGTCAGGCTGCCCGGCCTCGCGGTTGTGTGTTGACAGATCCCTGACGATTCGGTCTACAAGCCCATCTTCGTAAAGGACCCCGCGTGATTTGGCGGGCTCAACAATAACCCGATAGGCATCCTCAGGGCTGAATTCATTGAGAAAAACACTGTTCTCAAAGGGCTTTCCAATCGAAGATTGGAAAGCCGCCAACTGACCGAACCATTCGCTGCGTAAAGAAAGGATCCAGCGTACGGGCAAAGCTTTGTCGTCCAGGCACGTGGCCAGCTGATCCACGAAGGAATTTCGGTTTTCCACGCTTTGCATGGTAAACAGCTCTTCGAATTGATCAACAATAATGACAAGCCACCTGCCATCGAGAAACAAACTGGCGCGGTCCAGGAAGTCCCGCAGACTCGCCGCGGCCAGGTTTGGCGATTGTTCAAGGTTCAGATTCAGGACTTGCTTGATGGCCATCTGCAAAGCGGGTTCACGGCGTGGGCGTACATAAAGGGGGAGCAGCCCCTGTGCCAAAAGACGCGGACCAATCCCTGCCCGTAATAAGCTGCTTTTTCCGGCGCCGCTGGCCGACTGAAGGACCGTTAATGCGCTGCGTTGAATACAATCAAGCAATTCGTCCACGTATTCACCCCTCCCAAAGAAAAGATCAGAATCCGAAATCTCATATTCCAGCAAGGCTTTGTACGGGCTTCTGGTGCCCGATCCCCATCCCGGCGTCTGCGTCTGCGACTTTATTCTGTTAACATATCCAATGAGGGAATCCTTCAACCGGTCATGTTCGAACTTTTCAGCCTGGGCGACTAATTCAATCTTTGACGCAGTTCTTTCGATGACTGCAATGATATTGTTAGAGCCATTGATAATGTTACTGTTGATTGCATCTCCGCCCACGGCGACCGAGTAATCTCCTGTGCGGATGAACGTGTTATCACGCTGGGTTCCATTGCTGACCAGGACTTCCAGTTCATCCACCAGCCCATCATGGGCTTTCAGAAATTCCAAGAGCTGACCAGCAAAATCAGCATATCCCACCTGCGAATCAATCTTTAACCCGGCACGCTGGAGTACTTTCCATATATCCTTCGCAAGTTCCCCTGATTCTCGGTCAAGATTTTTGTCCAATTCCTTCAAGATTGTATTATCATCCCCGCTTCCTACTGAGAGCAGGAAAGGGATGTAGGGAAGTATGCGATCTACAATGGCACGACACTTATCTGTGGTATCCATATAATCCAAATCTAAAGGATCAGTGAATTGCGAAGCAACTTTAGCTTGATTTTAACGGTGGTTACGTAATCGCGCCATCCTGCTGTGGAAACTCTCCGCAAGATGGACAGTTGCTCTTCATTCGCTATAATGACATCAACTTTCCACGACATCCTCATCGCCAGTGACAATGTTGCTATCCTTGACATCACCGCTAATGTAGATGTTGGTAGTTCTACGGCCGCTCTCCTTGCGCTTTGTCTCAGACTCAATCCCACTCAACACCTGCCGCACGTTGACCTTGACCAGCCGTGTTCCATCCTTGACGAGGTGCGTTTCCTGCCCTTCACGTTCTAACATGAGCAGATAGTCGTATTCCAGTGGCTCCGCATTGGGAGCATTGGGAATGGGAACTCGTTTTTGTGCATCCAGCCCCTTGATGGAATTGTGTATCTCGTCTAGTTGATACCGTATCGCTGACAAGGCGTCGCGGCGAGTGTGTTCGAGACCATCAATTGCGATGGTGATTTTGCGGTCTTCGATGTCAGCTTGGACTAGTGCGGTGTTACTGCCAATTTTGAGCAGGACACCCGTGCGCCAAACGCAGTTGTCATCAATATGCTGGTTCATACGGACAATGAAGCGGGTGATGACGCTGGATGGCAAAACGGGATAGGTATACTCAAAGGCAGGGATGCCATTGAAGTTCAGATCAGC
>JBGPNQ010000302.1:0-6717 GCA_041487615.1 Anaerolineae bacterium | reverse complement strand
GGAGACAATGAAGGCTGGAATATGTTCCAGCCGGATAAGCGGGAGCATGCACGCGTGGATACCATCGAAGTATTCGAAAAAATTGAGAAGCTTATCTCTCAATAGATGTGAAAAAGGAGCAGCATGGACAAGGAATTTTGGGTTTCCATTGCCAGGAATAACTATCAAATCCCTGATACCTATACGCTCGAAAATCTGACCGACATCCTTTTCAGTTATCTTGCCAGCACTGACCCTGAACTGCGTGACGACATCGCTTATATCGTCTATGCCAACTGGCTGAAGCGGGAAATGTACTCGAGCGAGATCATAAAATCGCACGTGGACACGCTGTTATCCAATCTGGAGAAGGGCATTGGCGAAACCGAATCGGACGCGGTCTTTTTGCGGGCATTCTCGGTCTTGCTGTTGGCAGAGATCGTCCACAATGACAACAAAAAGCCGCTGCTGGAGAGGGGCCAGATCAAGACTATTCTCGCAAAGGGCCTGTGGTATCTCGAATCCGAACAGGATCCGCGCGGACATATCCCCGTGAAAGGCTGGGCACACGCGCTCGCTCATAGCGCGGACCTCATGCTTGTCCTGGCCCGCAATCGAAACATCGACGAAGCTGACCTGTGGAGAATATTGGCTGCGATCTCGAACAAGATGATCCACTCCACGAAGCATGTCTATATTCACGGCGAAGATGAGCGCCTCGCAAGTGCGATCCTCGAAGTCCTGCGGCGTGATTTGGTTTCACTTAATCAACTGGAGGCCTGGGCGAAATCCTTTATTTACCCCGACGGCAAGGATTGGAAAGGTGTTTATGTTGAAGAAGAAAGAAACCGCGCATTTCAAAACACTCGCAATCTGCTAAGAAGTATTTATCTGGCACTGATTGCCCAGCAGGAAGAATTTCCTGAACGGCAAGGACTTATCAGATTGTTTTTGAACACACTGACAGAACTGAGCCCTTACTAGAATTCGGGAGCACTGAAAGTATGTTTGCAGACGCTAAAGCCGCCGTCCTCGGCGGCGTGTTGCAGGTAAATCCTGCGCCGAGGACGGCGCAGAGAGCAAACTCAGCCGGTTCTTGAATAATCTTACGCAGCTGAGTCCTTACTAAAGTCAGAGATATGAAAACGTTCAGAAAATATTGGGCGATCTTTCAAATTACCCTGATCAACAGTCTCGCGTACCCCGGGGAATTGATCGGGCGCAGTTTGATGATCCTTCCATTCATGTGGATTTACTTCCAGTTGTGGAATGTCACATTCCACGCGGCGGGCTCTGATGCAATCAATGGCATGACCCTTTACTCCACCATGTGGTATCTGATGATGGCGGAGACGATCGAACTCAGCCGTCCGGCGCTGGCACGCACCATTTCTGATAATGTGAAAGACGGTTCGATTGCCTACATCTTGAACAAGCCATACAGCTTTCTGCTCTATCAATTCAGCAATTCGATGGGAGAAACGGTCTTCCGGGCGTTGATCAATGCGCTATTCGGAAGCGCCGTGGTCTGGTGGCTGGTCGGTCCACCGCCCTCCCCAATTGGCTGGTTGTTCGCATGCATTGCGATACTTGGAACTTGGGTCTTGAATTTCTGCATCACATGCTTGATCGGGCTCTCCGCGTTCCTGGTGGAGGATGTCGCCCCGTTCATGTGGATCTACCAGAAGTTCATCTTCATTCTTGGCGGCTTTTTGATACCGCTTGATTTTTATCCAGATTGGCTGCAGGTGATCGCCAAAGCACTGCCCTTCTCTGCGATGATCTATGGACCTTCCAAGTTATTTATCGAGCCAACCTGGAGCCTGCTTGCCCAAGTCCTGCTTTTGCAGACGGTATGGATTATCGCTTTTGGGACAACACTTGTGATTTCCTACCGGCGCGGGATCACATACCTTACGGTGAATGGAGGTTAAGATGATGTCATTGCGAGGAGGAGCAAAGCGACGACGAAGCCGCAAAGCGTCCAGTCCAACGGTGGAATCCTATCGAGTAGCATTTTCCGCTTAGTCGGAGATTGCTTCGGGCTGACGCCCTCGCAATGACAGAATAACAATATGCGCGAACTTAGGTTTCTGCTCGCGGTCTGGCAGGCAAATATCCAATCGATCATGGAGTATCGCGTCGCGTTCCTGACTCAAGTCATCGGGATGATGCTGAACAATTTCATCTACTTTGCGATCTGGATCATTTTCTTCGACCGTTTCAAAAATGTGCGCGGTTGGGGCATCGGCGACATGTATATCACCTATGGCGTGCTGGCGAGCGCGTTCGGGTTGGTGGCTTTGTTGTTCGGCAACGCCTTCAACTTGAGCGATATCATCAACAACGGGCGGCTTGATTATTATCTTTCCCTGCCGCGCCCGGTCCTGCTGCATACGATTGCGAGCCGAACCATCGCGAGCGGGATGGGTGACTTTTCATATGGCTTCCTGAGTTTCGCATTATCGGGTCAATTCGCATGGGATGGATTGCTGCGCTTCATCCTCGCCACGCTTTTAGCTGCGACCGTTTTCGTATCGTTCATGATCCTGATACAGAGCCTCGCCTTCTGGATGGGCATGATCAACAATCTGACGAATCTGGCCGTCAACGCGATGATCACATTTGGCATCTATCCGATCACCCTGTTTGACAATTACGCCAAGTTGATCCTTTTCACGGTGATCCCGGCAGCGCTGGTGGGAGCCGTGCCGGCTGCGTTCATCCGCGCGTTTACCTGGCAGACATTAGCGGAACTGCTCCTGGGGGCGATCGTTTTCCTCTTTTTGGCGGTGACCGTGTTCCGGCTGGGACTGAAGCGCTACGAGTCCGGCAGCGCCATCCAGGTGGAAGTTTAGTAGGCATTTTCTGGTATAATCTCCGCCCGTGACTGGTCCTGTCATACGGTTCCACCCAAATGGGTGCGGGCTGTGGGCATGGAGACCTGCATAATCTACGTCGTGCCGCATAATCAACAAGACCTGACATTCACATGTCACACTGGACATGCATTGGAGAGTTTGGTTAGTGGTGAGACAAGCGGTGCAGAAAGGAAAGCACACGTCATGCCTTTGCAGAAAGAAGTTAAGACCAAGCTCATTACGGACTTTCACCGTCATGATACGGATACCGGTTCGCCTGAAGTGCAGATCGCAATTCTAACGGGCCGCATCCAACAATTGACCGATCATCTTCGTGAGAATAAGAAAGATGAGTCCTGTCGGCGTGGTTTGCTCAAGCTCGTGGGTCACCGCCGTCGTTTGTTGACTTACCTGCGCCAGGTTAACTACCAGCATTACCTGGCAGTCACCGAGAGCCTGAAACTGCGTCACAAATAAACAGTACGTCCACTCGTAGGGGCACGACATATCGTGCCCCTACAATTATTACCATCCGCGGTCAGGAATTGAATAGCGCGAACAACTGGCTTGTCCCCGCTCTTCAGTCCCTGACAAGGCGGAAACGAATTCATGGCTGACCAACTCACCAAAATATATCGCTGAAGAGGCGTGGGCAAATCGATTCGTTTGCCTACAACTTTCAGGAATCGCGGACTGATGATGGGGTCATGATCAGCCAATACAGGAGACAAAATGAAACCCGAATCAAAAAAATATGAAGCCACTGTTGGAAGACACACACTTACATTCGAGACCGGCAAACTGGCCGGTCAGGCCGGTGGCGCGGTGACCTTTGGCACACCCGAGTCAATTGTATTTGCGGCTGCCACAATGGGTGGCGTTCGTGAAGGAATTGATTTCTTCCCACTTTCTGTGGAATACGAAGAAAGGCTTTATGCCGGTGGACGAATCCCGGGTTCCTTCTTCCGACGTGAGGGACGCCCTAGTACCGATGCAATCCTCACTTCTCGCCTCACCGACCGCCCACTGCGCCCGCTGTTCCAGGAAGGGATGCGCAATGAAGTACAGGTCATCATGTTCTCGCTGTCGTCCGATGGCGTGAACCCACTCGATATTCTCGCCATCAACGCCGCATCTGCTGCGATGATGATCTCGGATATTCCCTGGAATGGTCCGGTCGGCGCGGTCCGTGTGGGACGCGTCAACGGTGAGTTCGTCATCAACCCAACCTTCGCTGAGATCGATGCTTCTGATCTTGATCTGCGGATTGCCGGTACACGTGATGCCATCCTGATGGTGGAATGTGGCGCGAACGAAATTCCTGAAGATGTGATGGTCGCCGCGCTGGAACTCGGACATAAATCCATCCAGCCGTTGATCGAGCTGCAAATCCAAATGCAGGCGGAAGTGGGTAAACAAAAACGCGAGGTAGTGTTTGCTGTTCCTGACCCTGAAATCAAGAAGAAAGTATTCGAGCGCGTCAGCGGATCGATGCATGAACTACTCGAAAAACCTTTAACCAAAAATGAATTCTATGGCGGGATGACTACGCTGAAAGATGCACTAGTCGCCGAGATGTGTACAGTTCCGCAAGGGGCCGACGCGGCAGATTACCCATCGATGGCTTCCGTTCGAGAGTCCTTTGACCAGGCCGAACAGGATATTGTCCGCGAGCGTATCTTGAGCATGGGCAAGCGGCCCGATGGTCGCACGCCGACCCAGATCCGGCCGATCTGGTGTGAAGTTGGGATTTCGCCGCGCGCACACGGATCCGGTTTGTTCACGCGGGGTGAGACGCAGATCCTATCCATCGCAACGCTGGGCACGTTGGGCGAAGCCCAGGAGCTGGATAACCTTAGTCCGAACAAGGATAAGCGCTACATGCACCACTACAACTTCCCGCCGTACTCCACAGGTGAGGCAAAACCCCTTCGTGGACAGAGCCGGCGCGAGATCGGTCATGGAGCGTTGGCAGAGCGCGCCCTCGAACCGGTCATTCCCGCGGAAGAGTCGTTCCCATACACCATCCGTGTGGTTTCCGAAGCGTTATCGTCCAATGGTTCCACATCCATGGGATCGGTCTGCGGCTCCACGTTGGCGTTGATGGAGGCTGGCGTTCCGATCAAGGCTCCGGTTTCGGGTGTTGCCATGGGACTCATCACCGACGCGAGCGGACGTTACCAGATCCTGACAGACATCCAGGGCACGGAAGATCATCTCGGCGATATGGATTTCAAAGTGGCAGGAACATCGGCCGGAATCACCGCGCTGCAAATGGATATCAAGATCAGCGGTTTGAGCGCTCAGATGATGAAGGAAGCGCTCGAGCAGGCCAAGGTAGCCCGGATGTCGATCATGGAAAAAATGCTGGAAGTCATCCCCGAGCCGCGCGCCGAATTGAAGGATTTTGCGCCGCGCATTATCACAGTCAAGATTCCTGTTGACAAGATCGGCGCGTTGATCGGTCCCGGTGGAAAGAATATCCGCTCCCTGCAGGAAGAGACCGGCACGAAGATCGACATCGAAGAAGACGGCACCGTCTACATCGCTTCGACCGATGGCGTCGGCGCGAAGATCGCCCAGGAACGCGTGGAAGCGCTCGGTGACAGCGCGGTAATTGGAAATATTTACACGGGCAAAGTTGTGCGCATCGCAGACTTCGGAGCATTCGTGGAAATCCTGCCGGGCGTGGACGGGCTCGTGCATATTTCACAACTCGACAGTGAGCGCGTGAATAAAGTGGAGGATATTGTCAACATGGGCGACGAGATCACCGTGATGGTGACCGATATCGACCCGCAGGGCAAGATCCGACTCTCACGACAGGCTGTGCTCGAAGGCTGGACCGCCGAGGAAGCGCGCGAGAAAGACCAGCGAAAATCGGGTGGCGGACGTTCCGGCGGCAATCGTAGCGGTGGAGACCGCGGCGGAAATCGTGGTGGCAACCGCAGTGGCGGCGACCGCGGCGGGCGGAGATAGTCTCGCCAACAGGTAATTGGCAATTGGTAATTGGTAAATAGAGCGGACGGAGTGCAAGCGGCTTCGTCCGTTTTTGTTTTATATGCTGACCATCCAACGGACTTTTGACCTCCCGTGGCTGCGGTACGAAGGGAGTGGTGCCTGGACGGATGGCGTCGCTGACCTGATCGAGCAGTTTTTTACGCTGTGGCTTTGATGAAGGCTGCATTGATGGTTCCTCGGTGGTTATGCTACAATTGATTCGTGATTATTTTCATTTTAATCTCTTGCAGCCTAAACGCCTAAATTTTTTCGGGAGATTAGACTGTACAAAATAGATAAGCTATTAAGGCTAAATGCAGCTAAACAACTAGTTGGGCGGCGAGAAGAATACCGTGGGTTCTGTTTGAGGGTCGTGTAGAATCGCTCCAGTCAGCGCGCACACCCCGTGCCACATGAATAGCAAATGCGAACCAAGTTATTTTTAGCACGGCGTGTGCTTCGTGGCGCAACTCGTCCTTGTTCGCTCGTCCGCCCTTGCGCCGCATGGACCCTTCTTGCCGAGGTTGAAGTCCCATGCGTCGCAAATGCTTTATGGAATCATGTTCGTCGCAGTCCTGCTCGTTCCGTTCATCGCCGCCCAACACAGCGTGCACCCGACTGGTGGGAGTCTGCGCGTTTTCAGGCATTTTTCTTGGCTTGAAGTTGGTTCCGTCAAAGTGGTGTTGTCTCGTCCCACCCACCAGCGGGTAACGCAAGCCGTTGGGCGCCGGGAATAATACGGTGAGTTCGCTTGAGGGTCGTGTAGAATCGCTCCAGTGAATAGCGCACACCCCGTGCCCTATGAATATATAATGAAAGCCAAGTCATTTTTAGCACGGCGTGTGCTTCGTGGCGCAATGAGTCCTGGTTCGCTCGT
>JBGPNQ010000301.1:0-6746 GCA_041487615.1 Anaerolineae bacterium | reverse complement strand
CTCGGCGCGGGCGGACATTTGAACGGTGTCGAGGTCACGCCGACGATGGCATGTCCCCTGGTAAAAGCGGGGATCACTTCACGGAGTTTTTCCGCGCCTGCGAAGGAGTAGAACTCGTTACCGCCTTCTGCAAGGCCGGGCGTATGAGCGACGTCATAGTCTGCTCCAACGGCTATGACCAGCACATCGGCATCGTATGTGCCCTTATCTGTGGTGATGTGCCGGGTGTTTGGGTCGATCGAGGTGACAGTCTCCTGGCGGAAGTCCACGCCGGGTTTGACGATGTCCCGATAGTGCAGGCGGACAGCATCCGCCGGCTTGCGCCCAAACATCACATCCAGTTTTGAGAAGCCGAACACGAACGAATCGTTCCGATCGATCAATATGAGGTCAAGGTCATTCCCAAGTTCTTCAGACAGGATCGTGCTGAGTTCCAATCCGCCAAAACCAGCTCCCAAAACAAGCACCTTTAATTTCATTCCTGCTCCTTTGATGGCATTCTTGAATATATTCTATCCTATTGATGCGACGCGATATCAGGGCTGGTTCTGAAAACGAGTAAAATAGCAAAGTCGTTTATCAATGAGGAGTTTGAGATGAATATCGAAGCAATTCAAGAAGCAATTACCAGGCTATCCCCAGAGGAGATGGCTCGTTTCCGTGCATGGTTCAAGGAGTTCGAGAACGAAGTCATTTTGAGCGAGGCAACTTCTGTCACCTCTCCATCAAGAGAGCATATCAATAAGCTGAAAGGTTCATTGAAAGGATCTGGTGCAATGAAAGCCTTCATGGAAGAACGACGTAAAGGATAATCATTTGATAAACAGAACTCCGAGACTTCTCGGAGTTCTGTTTCGTGCTATAATCTTACTGGTAAGAAAGGAGAGATTATGGAAACATTAGCTACTACCCGGATGTCATCCAAGGGGCAGGTGGTGATTCCCGAGTCCATTCGTAAGAGGCTCGACCTGAAGGAAGGGGCACAGTTCCTTGTGGTCGGTGATGAAGATGTTGTCATTCTCAAGGTTGTCAATCCGCCTGACATGAAAGAGTTTGATGCCTTGATCAAGCAAGCGCGCCAACAGGCAAAGGATGTAGGATTGAAACCGAAGGATATTACGTCCGCCGTTGCGAAGGCTCGGGGCAGGAATTGAAAGTCATTTTGGATTTGAAGGTTGTGATGGATACAAATGTGTTCGTCTCGGGAGTCTTCTTTAGCGGACCTCCCTATCGCATCCTTCAGGCATGGCAGTCCGGTGATTTTGAACTTGCGGTCTGACCGGAGATCCTTGACGAATATACGAGGGTTGGAGAGATCTTAGCCAGTGAACGCCCCGCGATAGACCTGAGTCCAATATTGAATTTTGTTATTGAACATGCAACGGTCTACAGGCCTGTTAGATTGAAGGAACCTGTTTGTGAAGACCCTGATGATGACAAGTTCATTGCCTGCGCTTTGGCAAGTGGATGTGAACTAATCATTAGTGGGGATAAGCATTTGTTGAAAGTCTCGGGGTATGAGGGGATTGAAGTGTTGAAGCCGCGTGAATTTGTGGATAGATTTTTGGAATGAAATACAACACAAGTCCAAGCCGATCTTGCCGCATTCGAAGAGTCACCACGTTGCCGTGCCAGCCGGGATGCGTTGGCGTTGCGTTATAGTCGCTCTACGAGGGCTGGATAACATGCAGTAAGATTAGCCATAAAGACTGCTTCAAGCTCAATCTCCAGGAGACGGCATGAAAACAAAAGTAGAGATCGTCAACAACTGGCTGCCGCGCTACACCGATACGCCCCTCAGGGAATTTGGCAAATATATTTTGCTGGTCAACTTTGAAGAGTACCTGCGCATGTTCTCAGAGTGGTACAACGTCCCCATACGCGGGTCTGAGAAGCCCATGCCCAACGTCACTGCCGAGGGCATCACCTTGATCAACTTCGGGATGGGGAGTCCCAATGCCGCCACGGTCATGGATCTGCTGGGCGCGGTCAAACCCCAGGCCTGTCTGCTGCTCGGAAAATGCGGCGGACTCAAGAGGAAGAACAATCTCGGCGACCTGATCCTGCCGATCGCGGCCATCCGCGGCGAAGGGACATCGAACGATTATTTTCCGCCTGAAGTCCCGGCTCTGCCTGCCTTCAACCTGCAGAAAGCCGTCTCCACCACCGTCCGCAACCACGAACGGGACTATTGGACAGGCACCGTCTACACAACCAACCGCCGCGTCTGGGAACACGACGAGAAATTCAAGTCGTACCTGCGCCTGATCCGAGTCATGGCGATCGACATGGAAACCGCGACTCTCTTCATCACCGGCTTCTATAACCAGATCCCCACAGGTGCACTATTACTGGTTTCTGACCAGCCCATGATCCATAGCGGCATCAAAACCGCAAGGAGTGACAAAAAAGTCACGCAGAAATATCTGGAAATGCACCTGCGCATTGGCATCGACTCACTCAAGCAGTTGATCAATAAAGGGGAGACGGTCAAACATTTGCGATTCTAGAATCGATCATCCCTGTCGAACGGATTGCACAAAATTGATTTTGCTGAATTCGAAGAAGTCACCAGGTCGCTATGCCGGCAGGGAGGTGTTGGCGTGGTGGTATAGTCGGGTTTGGGAGGGCGGTGAGAAGGACCTATCCCCCCGTCGCCTTCGGCGTGCTTCGCGACCTTCCCAAATGGGAAGGGGGCTGGTCGGTTGATGGTTGTGACGTTTTTCCAGTCAATGTTTGGTTTGAGGAAGGTCTTGGCTTCTCCCCCTTGGGGGATATCATACCCGAAGCGTAGCGGAGTGGTAGACGGGAGAGGGGTAAAATGAGCAAATCATGCCCGTCAAAAACATCATCCCCGGTCAAAAGGTCACAAAAGAAAAACTCCAGCGTGCAAAAGAGCTGCGCCGCGAGATGAGGCCTGCTGAAAAAATCCTTTGGCAAGAATTACGGGCAAACAAGTTAGGTGTTCATTTTAGAAGGCAGCAGGTCATTGCGGGGTTTATTGTCGACTTTTACTGTCACAAGATGGGGTTGGTTCTTGAAGTGGATGGGGATATTCACGATCTGCAACAAGAAGAAGATGCCGACCCCCTCCGCCTTCGGCACCTCCCCCAAATACCACAAGAAAAAGTCTAACTGCGGATTCAAAATATATGTTGTTGTATTTGGGGGAGGAAGGGTGGGGGCGAGTTGGGGCTGAGGATTGTTAGATTCAAGAATGATGAGGTCGTGAGGGAACTGTCCGCGGTAGTGGGAAAAGTCAGGTCGATTTTGGTATACTCCCCAATAGGTTGACGCATGAGCAAAAAGACGATCGAAAAGAATCTCATCAGAGCATTGCTACATGATGGAGCAATGACACACGAACTCTTTGAATATGAGCTCCAAGAACATGTCGATGAGTTTCTAAAATCCAAGAAGAAAGACAAAGACGATTATTTCTTTGCGGTGACCGAGCACACAAACGATGTCGCCATGTTATTAATTGATGAAAAGAACAAGGTTCATCTCAACGAAGAAGCGCGCACAAGACTGAAGGATTACTGGGGCGAATCGTATGAGTACAATTTGAAGATCATGATTCCGCATATGGTGGATGAATTGAGTCAGGGATTTCTATCTATCCATGGAGTTAAGATAGAAAAACAAGCTTCAAAAGCGGTTAAGCAAACAGCCAGTGAAAAGCCGCGTTGCGGATTATGTGGAAAAACCAAAAACCTGACCAAAACCGAGTGCTGTGGTAATTGGATTTGTGACGATGAGCATAACTATGTCCTGTTCTCCTATGCTCGCAACAGTTGCTCCCGCAATCATGACCGCTATACGTTGTGCAGTCACCATTTCAATGAAGGGCATTCAGGCGATTGGAAAACCTGCAAAAAATGCAGGAATGATTTTGAGACTGAAATGTATGTGTACTATGGGACAAACGAATACAACTTTGAAAAACTGGGAAATCCGCCAAAATTCAAGCCAACGCGCTGCGCAAAATGCAAGAAGATAATCGATCTGGGTAATGATGGTTATTCCATTTATGGTGGCAAATATTACTGTATGGAATGTTCTCCCAACAAATGGTAACTGCTGGGAAACTATGACTTGCAGCAGGAAGAGGATGCCGATCCCCTCCGCCTTCGGCACCTCCCCCAAATACGACAAGAAAAAGCCTAACTGCGGATTCAAAATGGATGTTGTCGTATTTGGGGGACGAAGGGTGGGGGTGAGTTGAGGTTGAGGGTTACCCGTTTTCGGAATGATGAGGTCATGAGGAACCTATCCACCGTGGTGGGGAAGGTCAAGGAGTTGGTTTCGGAAAAACGGGAATAGCCCGTCGGATTTTTGCTCACCCGGTTTTGGCTTGTGTTTATTCAGTTATTTTTTTCCTTTGCAGGGAACCACAATCGCACATCGCGGGATCGAATCGCCATGAAAATAGCCATGCCAAGACTGCCGATCCCATAAATGTATGGTGGATAATCGGCAGAGGCACCGCGCAGATCATTGATATTACTCAGAGTGCCAACCGCATCCTGAAAATCTGTGTTAAGCATATCCTGCCAATAGATGATCGCGCCGAGCACGATGATTGCCAAGACAACCATCCACACAGATGCGAATAAACCACGCCTGTTCACAGTTCCCTTCACCATGAAATAACACAATACGCCAAAGATGATCAGGCTGACTGCGAGGCCAGCCAATAAGGAACCCAGCCCCTCCGTATATACGATATCGTCGATATATTGGTAAAAATAAGGCAGCCAGAGCCCGAATATAAATACTGCCAGGGCGGCAATGAAATACACCAGATAAAGAATCACTGTCGGCAGCAGGAAACTATTTCCCATGGGTCGGACGCCCAATGCTTGAAGCAGTTTGTCCGGCTCCGGGAGCAATTGGGCAATGGCATCCAGATTTCGCACTCCCATGCGGAAGTCAATCCATTGCACCTTGGAGATCTCAGGGGCAACATCCACTGTTTGCAGAATGATGGGAAAGACCACCTGTTTTTGCGGGTCTGCCTGGGTGTCCGTCTTGAAATGGGAGGCGAGCACGAAGACAGCCTTGGCAGACTGGATGTCATTTGCCTGTGGATGTCCATATTTCTTCAGTACCTGGGTCAGTTCATCGGCAGCGACGCGGTCCTGGACAGCATGGTCCACGAAAAACGAGACCGGTTTCGGCTTCGGATTATCCGGGCGATATAGGTTGGCAAACCGTGGCATCGTCGCTTCGGGCTTTCCCCAGCGTTGAAGGGCCGGCGAACGCAGTGTGAAGATCAACAGGACCGCAAAAACGGCGCTGGCATAGCTTAAATCTTCAATCTTCAGACCCAGACTATCGTCCGTTGTAATCCAGGAAGTAATGTATAAGGCAAAAGGCAAAAACACCAAAGCCGCCTGCACCATCGTAAAGTTGAAGTTGCGCCTTAAAATACGGTAAGGCAATGGTACCAACAGCCACGGAATAAAGAAAGTCCAGAATGAACCAAGAGAAAAGAGCGAAACCACGATGCTCAAGCCGATGGCAATCCAGACAAACGCTGGAATCTTGAACCCAGTCTCAGGTGCCGGGTGGTCCTCCTTGACCGGAGCCTGGAGCTGGCTGATCAATTCCTTCAGTCCCGTTTCATAGCTTCCACGAAAATCCACCCATTCATACTTTTCCAGTTCTTTTGGCAGGTCTACCGCTTCGAAGATGACCAGAATGATACGCTTGTTTTCCTTGATCACGCGCCGCCATTCCAGCTCAACATATTTTGAAGCAATCGATTCCTTCGAAACGACCAGCAAGATCACCTGCGATTCATCCAACCCTTTATTAATTTGTCCCGCCCAGGGTGTGCCAGGGACCAGATTGCGATAATCCAGCCAAACCTTGAATCCTTCTTTTTCAAGCCGGTGGGTTAGATCATCTATAAATCCCACCTCGCGCCGTGAATAGCTCATAAAGATATTTGGTTTCATTCATTTATCCTTTGGCAAGCGTTGACTAAATTCATTATACGTCAAAAGAATCAGTGGACTGAATTAGCCTATCTTGCGGCAATGGAGGAAACCCAAATGGGCGAGCGAAGAAGGTTGGATGGAAAAGACTTGTTAGGGAGACGATCACATTTCATGGCACGGCTCAAGGGATTGCACAATTCGAAGTTGATTTTGCCTAGTTCAATGAGGCACCACATCGCCGTGTCAGTAGGGATGCGTTGGCTTGGAGGCGGTAAATGTCGGTTGGCCAGGGTGGGATAAAGGAATTCTGAATCGTCTCACAATTTCAGAGTTCGTAATATTTGGATTTGCTTTTTCGACATCACACATTTATACTCCAGACAAGCGGTAACACTTCAAATTCAATGTTTTAATGGTTTCAAGAAAGTTCCATGGCAAATCCCTCCAGCACGGATCATGTATCTCAAACCCATCGCATGCCACCCACGATTGTGGGTGCGAATGTGCGCGAGATGGTGCGAAATCCCCTTCGATTTTTCCAGAATATTGCATTGGAATATGGCGATATTGTCTGCTATCGTCCCGCCCCCGAACCGGCGTACCTGATCAACCATCCGAATTACATCCGGCATGTGCTGGTGGATAATAACAAAAATTACAGCAAGGATACTTATTCGAACCGTCTGTTCAGCAAGGTTGTCGGCGCAGGACTGCTGACAACCGAGGGCGATCACTGGCGCAAACAGAGACGTATGATGCAGCCTGCCTTCCATCACACACGGCTCGAGCAACTGGATG
>JBGPNQ010000300.1:0-6751 GCA_041487615.1 Anaerolineae bacterium | reverse complement strand
CTTGGAAGTTTGAAGGATGAATCCGTCAGCAGAAGGCTGGTTCAGTATTTGACCGACTCCGATGCAGGCGTCCGCAAGACAGCCGCGGAAATGTTGCGCCAACGCAGCACAGAAAGCCGGGCGCTGGTGTTGGAAATTTTTAAAACGGAAAACTCAGCTGTAGATTCCGCCCTCGATGCGCTCGCTCCGGGGAATCCAGAATCACTACTCCCACTTCGAGAATATGCCAGGCGTGAAACCGTTCGCGCCCGCAGGCTTCGAAACCAGTCAGCCGGCCTTCCATCGTCAGGACCGGCGGCCGGCTTCCTCCGTTATTACCTGCATGCACAAGCATCTCTTTGCGAAGGACGACTGATCAAGACCGTCGGCTTGTTTGGCGATACACACACGATGGAACTTGTCCGCAAAAGCATGAATGGGACGAATATCGAAAACCGCGCTGCCGCTCTTGAAGCGCTGGAGACAATTGGAGATAAACAACTTGCGAAGAGTGTAGTCTCCCTGCTTGAAGAAGAACCACAGCCATCTGATCCCTCCGATGTTGTTGCCCTATTGCTGAAAAATCGGGATCCCTGGCTTCGCGTTTTGGCGCTACGTTCCACATCCGAACTTGGGCTGCGTGAATTCATCCCTCTGCTGCATCAGTTGAAATCCGGCCCTGACCTGTTACTGCGCGAAGCCGCATTTGCAGCATTGACCCAATTTGGCGAGGAGAAACCCATGGACACTTTGAAAACCGTTTCCATCCTGGAGCGCATTTTGTTGCTGCGTGAGATACCTATCTTTGCCGACCTTTCCCCTGAAGACTTGAAACTCGTCGCAGAGATCGCACGCGAGGAATGGTATCCGCAAAACACGATGATCTTTCACCAGGGCGATGAAGGCGACATGATGTTCGTGATCGTCGAAGGGAGCCTGCACGTCACACATTCGGCGAATGGAATCGAACAGGTGCTTGCGCAGCGCGGTCCAGGCGATTTTGTGGGCGAAATGGCGATCATTGAATCCGCACCACGCTCCGCAGCGCTTCGCACGCAAACGGACGTCCGCGTACTGGCGATAGACGGTGAGACCTTCAAAGGCATCTTACATGAACGTCCAGATGTCTCTTTTGCCGTATTGCGCAGTCTCTCGCGCAGACTGCGGGAAATGACAGTGTAGATGAATAAGTATTATCATCATCCAGAAATTCCCAGAAGCGTGTATCGTCTTTGTGTTATCGCATACCCGTTAAAGCAAAAAAGGCACCCGCTGAGTGCCTTTTTTTGTAGTGGAACAGAACTTACAAAGTCAGATTACAGATCCTGGTTTTGTTACGACACCTGGAATCTTCAATCATCATATTGATCTCCTTAAGGAGGTGTTGTATAGGTCGAACAGTCGAAAATGGTAGAGTCGGAATATTGAGCGTAACATGCCGGGCGGGAAGGATTGGCTCTCGTAACGGTCTCAGGCCAGGGAAAAGGCGCCGGAACGATAAGAGATGGATAGGTCGAGCGAAGATTTTCCTGATACCAGTCGAAATGCAGGAGGTCGACGGCCAGCACTGCCAAATCCGGGCGTTCGCCAAGCGCGAAATGGTAATACCATAACGTAAAGACAGCCCGGTCTCCTTTGGCAAGTATGAGAGCATTTTCCGGCGCAGCAGAAAGAACTTCTCTACCAAAGGTCTCCGCTCGAACGTCAGTCGAGGCATCCAGTTGACCGACATGGGCCATCGAGCGACCTGCCAGGTAACCCGTTATCAACAAGGCAAATATGATGTTCAGAAGAGGAGACCATCGCACGATTTGATTGTTCAGTTCGACCATGCTTAATCCGATCCAAACAGCAAATGACAGGAAGACTGGTATCAGGTATACATAGGAATCGACGGACCCATAAACGATTGCGAATGCCGTGAATACAACGGCCGTCCAAATTGTAAGGATGAATATACGTGAACGTGTTCCGAATACGAACGGACCGATCAGACCAAGGGTCACACCGGGCAAACCGAATTGCTCCAGCAACAGTGCAGCCAGAGCCTGAATACGTATCCAGGATTCGGCCCAGTCGAATCGAAGATAATAGCTTTGATATAACTGTCCTGATACCAGCCACCAGAAACGTCCCAGAGTGACAACGTTTCCCCAGTTAACAGGTGGATTTGCCTGGGCGCGGAGTGGAATGATCAGATAAAGAGACAATCCTGCTGCAAACATCCCCAACTGCCGCAAAAGCGCACCTGAATCCATCTTTAAGCTCGAGAACCAGGAACGCTGGGAATTTGTAATCCCGTCTCCATCTGCTTTGTATTGAATGGAACCCAGCACAAAAGCAATCGGTACCAGAAGAACAATCGTTATGTGGTTGCATGCGGCCAGTCCCAAAGCAAGTCCGCGCCAACAGTCAAGCCGTTTCCGATTGGAGGGTGCAGTCTGTGACGGCCCCACGTACAAATAGAGTATGAGTGCCACCAACAGCGCGTGCAAGCCGTACACTTCAGTAATTACTGCCTGTGACCAGATCAGGGGCGCCAACCCAAATGCGTAACCCGCCGTCAAGGCCGCGATCCAATTTTGTTTTTTCTGAGATCCGGATGATAAGGATCTTACGAGCTCATAGACCAGCCATGCCGCCAAGGCAGTAGTGATCGCGGAGAATAGATTGGTTCGAAAAGCCAGCGAACGCACTGGCAGGAGTTGAAAGGCACGCGCCAAAACCAGGTACAATGGATATCCTGTTGGGTGAGGGACACCTGCAATGGCCGCGGCAGCGATAAGATCGCCGCCATCGCTACCAGCGTTCGCCCAGGTGAGTCCCGGTGCCAACGTTTGCACATATATGAACAGGAGTGAACATACCAGGATGAGTGGGGGCAGGGAATTCTGCAAAAATCTTCGATGGAACATATATAGATGCGAAAGGCGGGGAAGAGATTAACCTCCTCCCCGCCTTTCATAAGTCATTGAAGCGAAGGAATTATTTGCCGATCATCGCATAGGAGCCGGAAGCCCGTATCTGGGCACACGCAGTACCGCCAGCAACCGTAGTCTCCAGCGGTTGCCAAACCAGCTTTCGACCGTTCAGGAAATATAGGCTCGCGTTCTTGCCGGGCGGGATTGCGTAACAGAGTTCAACAGTCCCATCCTTGGCAGGGAGATTGCCAACGTGATGATGTCGATAGATGACCTGAAAGACAGTTATATCAGCAAGGATTTTGCCAGCACCGTGCGGAATGCGCCCCGGAGTTTGTTGGTGTTTTTTTAGAGAAGCCACAAGGCAGTAATCTGGTGCCAGATTCTTGACGTTGAGGGTAGCCACGCCTCCAAGAGAATAGCTGCCATCTTTACAGATCCTGGTCTTCTTAGGCGGTGGTTTGACCGTACCGTCATCATCGTGATAGTTAATATCCTGTTCAGGCGCGAATGAAACATCTTGAGCCCCCACAGATTGACTTGGCTCCGCAGCCGGTTGTGCCCAGGCCACTCGATTTCGCGCTAACCCCACAGTGCCCAACAACACAGCAATCATGATGAATACACGAAGATATTTGTTCATACTGTATGCCCTACCTTTCTGACGTGCTGCTCTCATGGTAGCATGTCTTTGGAGGACCAAGCCTCGGATTTCGTACGGATTTACGGAATGGTGAATACAACATCAAGTTCGACGTCCGTTAGCAGATTCGTCTTGAGCATGAGATCATCATCTTGTAGGATCGCCCCCGGCAATATGGATTTCAAAACGGCGTGTTTGGGGAAATGCACGCGAATGGTCAGCGGGTTTTCCACAGTTCCCGGCTGTTTTTGTACCTTCAAGTGGAAAGTGAGTTCATTTGAATTGGACTGGAACGAAAGCACTGTCCTGGGCAAAGCAAATCGGAAGTTTGTGCTGAGAGTTTCACCGCCAGGCACTACCAACAAGGTTCCGAACCCTTGCACGCCTGTTATTTCTTCTTCATCCAATTCATCTACACGCGCAGGTATGCTCTCATGTCGGATCATCCACTCACTGGGAATCGGATGTGGCGTGGCATCCAACAATTGAACACCGGCCTGCTTGTAAACACGCAAATAACTCCAGTAACACCGGTCGATCGGATACCATTCTTCTCCGATGATTTTTCCGGTATCCCACTGGATGCAAGGTACATTCTTGTCTGCATTATTTTGGTGAGTTAAGGTCAGTGTGCCCACCGGAGCGTCAAGATCGCTCAAATCAATATCGTAGGTCAGGCCGATATCCACTACGGCATTTGTTTTGTTGAAACCAATATTTGTGTCCGTAACCATCAGGAAATCACCCGTCCCCGGGCGAACCGCGTTATCCCAGCCGCGTTCGGCCGTCAACGAGGCCACCACAGGATTATCGAATTGCAGCAATAGGTGACGCTGGTCCAGAGCCTGAGCGAGTACCCCTGCGATTGCCGGCCAATCTTGGTTTCCAGCATCGATCTTCTTCAGCAGGGATGCGGCGATCTTGCCGATGAAGTCCTTGCGAGTCCAATTGGCAGGGATCGTTTCCCCCGTGGGAGGTTTCTTGGACTGGCGCATATACTCGATCACATTTTCATCTGTGATTGGGTAGGCCACGCCCTCCACCTCCAACGGCCCGAGTTGCTTCAATAACATCACAAGAAAGTGCTGGTCGAAAGCGATGACACCATCAACCGAATGAGAATGACTGTATGCATATAGATATTCCGCCCAAAGAACTGTTGTCGGGAAGTCTGTAAACCAGTTGGCATCGCGCAGGATCAAGACGCGGCTGTTCATATATTCCTGCAACTGCCAGGGAGCGGAGGGATAGGGCTTGGACCAATCCTCCTGCTCATCGACAGCTTCAAAATCCAGACTGATGATTCGCCCCTTGTAGATGACCAGGTTGCCCACTGACGTGATGAAGCCTCCTGTAGGCCTCAGTTCATCTTCATTCTGTACAAGCAATAGATATGTCTTGGGTCCATCATTCGCAGCACCCAAAATGCTTGGCAAGGCTGCACCCAGGGACAGGCTCTCATCCGCAAGCTTAAGCATCGGGTCAAGTTGATCTATCAGTATGTTATGGATGCGAGTCGATAGATGCTCTACATTTATGCTTTTACGGAGAGTGAGCGCCCTGTCAAGCTCTTCCCGGGCATGTCCAAGAGATGGTTGTGCTTGTACGAGCAGAGCCGTCAAACTGGCAGGGTCCAGGGATGAGCCTTGAGCATCGAATCTGCTCAAGGCCGGCTGTGCAGCATCACAGACATAGATCGACGCATTGAGCAAATGCTCTGAAAGTTCGATCATCCCGGGTGCAGCCGCCAGATCATTTCCATAAACGGGAAGCCAATCTAATTTTGGCCCCAACCAAAGCAAAAGCCGGGCTTCCTCTTTAAAAGAGGATAAATCGGCTTGTAATCGCCTCAGGATTGGGATGGCAGCTTCAATAGTCTTGATCTCCATTGGGGCCGCTACGAGGTCCTGTATTTGAGTTACATCCTGATATAACCGGGCACCGCTCTTATAAATTTTGGAGATTTTGAGCGCTCCGAGCCCTATTGCCAACACCAACGACAGAGTGACAATCAACCAAAGCCAGCGTTTTGTCTTAACGCGCAATTGAGTCGCGTCTGTTATCTGAGGTTTTGAGACAATGGACGCCGTGCGCGAAATCCTGGAGAGAAATTGTTCGCGGTTGAAGATGAATTCGGTAAAGCGCTGCAAACCCTTCTTATGCCAATCACTGAGCGTGCTCGCACAGGCATATTCCAGGTCGAGGCCCACCAGTTGATATAGCTTGATTTGCTCCTCGGCGAGAGCCTCCACCGGCTTTCCATAGACACAATACAGGATGGCCGAATCGATCCGTCCCCAGGCATCGCGCATTGAATTCGGAACGGGTGTGCCAAACTGCAGGGGTGCAAAATAGCGTGCGGCGAGAATTCCAAATTCTCCCCAATGCGTATCCAGACGTTTACCGCGTCTGGGAGGGGTACTGGGCATCATCCTGGAGAAAAGATCGCCAAGGGCGGCGATCAACTGCTGGCCGGGACTCTGGTTTCTCAGATGAGGGTTTCTCTCCACAGCCTCCACTACGAATGAACGGGATGTCCAGGGATGGAGATTTAGCCGCTCTGGCTCATTTATATTTTCAAGAATGTCCCTCAATATCTCAACGTCAGGCTGTGTTGTTATCATTCGTATCTGGTTAGGTTAAATTGTCTCGGGAGCTTGGACTAATCGGCAGATATTTGGATAGGCTCGATCGATCAGCCTGCCGATTTCGATGACGATTTCATGCATGCTCAGGTCGGAATTTATTGGATCGGGAACGTCATATTCGATATGGTCAGCCAGTTCCGATAGGAGATGAACTTTCATCTGAGCGGATGGAAATTCTATTCGCAGCGCTTCCCTCTGTCCTTTTTCCATGACCAATACGAGATCGCTGGCGGCAAGCAGTCCGTGATCCAGTTGCCGCGTCCGATGGCTTTTTAAGTCAATATCCAGCGCGGAGGCGATCTTCAAGAGATCCGAAGGAGCATGCTGCCCGGGAACGCTCCAGGTGCCTGCGGTTTCGACGAACCAGTGATTGGATTGTCCCTCCGCCAGCAATTTCCTTGAGAAGAAAGCCGCGGCCAGGGGAGAACGATATAGGTTAGCGGTGCATACAAAGAGGATACGAAACATACCGAAGGGACCGGCTCACAAAGTTACGGTCAGAACAGAAAACGTTGACCAGGAATGAGAATCAGAATAATAACAAGGAGGACAAACAGGAT
>JBGPNQ010000299.1:0-6758 GCA_041487615.1 Anaerolineae bacterium | reverse complement strand
GAGCCATTGAGCAGCCCCAGTCTTTTTCCAAGCAGATCAGGATCGCCCTGGAGTTCTGAGCCTGTATGTGCCACACCCGTCACTCGAATGTAATCAGAAAAGAGGCGGGTCGCTTCCGTAATTGAGAAACCAGCTGCTTTATGAGCCGTTTGATCTTTCGGACCGTGCCTCATGCAAGAGTCCTGGTCTTGTGTGAGAGCGCCACACTCGCTGCCTGAACGATGTCTTCTGGGAGCATTCCGTGGATGCGAAATAGATCCGCGATGCTTCCGCTGTTGACGAATCGGTCCCGAACCCCAATGCGGATCAACGGGACCGGCGCGGTCTCAGTCAACACCTCAGCCACGGCGGAACCGAATCCGCCAATAATTGATGCGTTTTCGGCAGATACAGCACAGCCTGTCCTGCTGACTGAACTGGCAATTAACTCTTTGTCGATGGGTTTGATCGAGGCCAAGTGAACAACTTCGGCATCAATTCTTTCCTTCTGCAACAGATCAGCAGCCATCATGCAAAAACTGGTCATCATTCCAGTGCCGAACAAGGTGATATCAATTCCCGAACGAAGAATCTCCCCTTTTCCCCATTGAAAACAATGCTTCGGTCCAAATAGATCCGGAAACGTGTAACGTGTCACTCGGAAATAGACAGGACCATCCGTCTCCATTGACGTGCGCATGATCGCGCGCAAGTCTGCATTGTCGCCCGGATCCGCAACCCGCATGTTCGGCAGTGAGCGCATTACGGCGATATCTTCTATGCAATTATGCGATGCGCCTGCGCGGCTGATTGGTAGGCCGACATAAGAGCCGGGAATTTTGACATTCAAGCCCGGATAGCAAATCGAAATGGCAACTTGATCTAATGCGCGGCGCGTTGCGAACGCAGCAAAGGTGCATGGAAATGGAATAAATCCTTCGAGGGCTAGGCCCGCTCCGATTCCAAAAAGATTCTGCTCGGCAATTCCTACTTGTAGAAATCGACCGGGGAAAGCTGATTTGAAATATCCAGCCTTCGATGAAGTGTGTAGATCGGCATCCAAGACCAGCATTCTGGAATGATCTTTTCCCAATTCAACCAGCGTCTGGCCGAAAGCATCACGCATTTCCATTGGAGCACCCGAATTACTCGCCACCATAAAAGGTCTCCTTCTCAAGTTCCTGCCCGAGCTTGCTGTAACCAAGCTCTGGACGGCTGTAATTGCGGGATACGGTGCGCAGCATCACGTCTGCAATCTCAGGCTCGGGTGCATGAGTATGCCATTTGTAATTGAACTCTGCCATCTCGATTCCGCGACCCTTGACCGTATGTGCAATCACTACAATTGGTCTTCCCCGCGGCTGGATCCAGCGCGCCCGATGAAAAGTCTCTGCAAGTGCTTCGAGATCATGTCCATCAACCTCGAGCAAATCCCAGCCGAACGCATTCCATTTATCAGCGAGCGGTTCAATGTTCATCAACTCCCAAACAAAACCTTTGGCCATTACCTTGTTATAGTCAACAACTGCAATTAGATTGTCGAGATGATAATGAGCTGCAGACATGGCCGCTTCCCAAACGTTTCCTTCGTTGAGCTCTCCGTCTCCCAGGAGACAAAATACGCGGGAGCGTGGATTCTCTTTGAGGCGCAATCCATAAGCACAACCAACCGCCACCGATAAGCCCATCCCCAGTGGTCCCCCGGAAGATTCCAGACCTGCTGTACGGGTCATATCTGTGTGACCTTCCATGCCACCCGTTCCACAATAAGTGTAAATCTCTGCCTCGGGATAGAAGCCTTTCAGGGCCAAAGCAGCATAAAGTGCAGGTGACCCATGGGCTTTGGAAAGGATCAGCCGGTCGCGCTCTTCCCACTTGGGGTTATGAGGATCGGTACTCATCACATGGAAATACAGGACTGCCAAAATGTCAGCCATCGAGAGAGAGCCACCCGGGTGTCCCCACTTTGCACGTGTAATCATCTCAATGGAAAGGCGACGAATCTGGTAAGCTGCTTCTTCCAGGTCTGCCGTCTTCTGCGCCGTTAGAGCGGCCATTACATCGTCCTCCCGGATTGAATGCTCTGCGGGAAATCATTGAGACACATTTTCTACAAACCCTTTCCTACCAGCGTTTGAACATTGAGGGGCAGGGAATTAAGGTTTTCGACCCGTTCCCCAAACTTACCAAGTGTGTTCTCGATAACAATATAATCAAGATCAGGCAGGATTACATCATTCCAGTGATCTCCAATGCCTCGCACAGCGACATCCAGCATGGTGACAATCTGATTCCCCAAAGGTTCGGCAGAGTCCAGCGTGATGGCTCCAAAAAACTCCTGGCATTCGGTATAACCAGAGTTGTGAGTTCCCGTATAAGGCTTGAGAGTCTCCAGTTGGATGCTCTGCCCATAACGTTGCGACACGTCGGAGCTACGGGATGAAAAGAACTCCACTAAAGCCTGCTCCTGCAAGTAGGCCGGGAGTCGTTCTTTTGCCACCCGACGATAGGCTTCCTCCCCGACATAATAAGCCTGTTCGATAAAATCGAACCAGTATTGCTGGCTTGCAGTGATTTGGGATGGATGATCAACAGCAATCATTGAACGGCGCACACAGGCATTCAAGCCATCACGTTTGGGTGCAACGCCCATGTGGAGATACTCGCCTTCAAGAACGGGCCGATTCAAGGCTTTGCCGATCAACGTGCGGTTTGCTTCGCCGGAAGTGACCATCACGTCCCAGCCATTTTCTTCCGCACCCAGCTCTTTGGCCGCCCAATATGCCCAGGCGGCTACTTGAGTCTCCAAAAGACCGGGGCGCAAGACCGCCAGCATGCACCGCATCATTGTGTCGCCGATAATGGCGGCATCATGGATCAACGCCATTTCGATGTCCGACTTCTCATAGCGGATGCGTTGATATAATTCCTGAGCATCGACGACATTCTCTTTGCCGACAATTCGTTCCAGAAACTCAACGATCCCACAGGGAATCACCTGCCTGGGAGTAAGCAGCCCGATTCGGTAGATTTTTTTCCCAGCTGCCTGCTCGAGCACATCTTCGATTCGCTCAGCTCGAATAGGATATTTCTCATCGGCAAGCTGCAACAGTTCAGCCTTATGCACTCTGGCATTTGCACGCGCCGCCAGTTGTTCAGACACATAACCGCCTTCAAGACCAGCAATTATATGGAAACCATCCTTGCCAATGACTCCGGCCACCTGTTCGATGGTTATATTGGTATTGCCGCCTAAATACGGTACATCCCCATCGTAGTGTTCATCCGAAAATACAAATCCAACATCCAGGTCAGCTCGCTCTAATGCCTTCCAGGTAGCCAGTTGGCGTCTCGTGAATTCCTGCAATGGTACTGCCAACTCCTTTTCAACTTCTGGACATTGCAGCAACACATTCAAGATTTTCTGGAAATCGCTTTTTAACTCTTCAGATCGCGTTGAATTGATTCCGGGCATCATACCTCTTTGTTTTTCGTTCCTGAATGAAGGATTTAATTAGGTGATCTGAATTTCCTTTTTGATAATCTGGATCAATTCTGCGCGCGGCGAACAATTCGCGTACAGAAAGCTTGCCATCAGTTCATCAATCTCATCGAAATCCAGACCTTGAAGAAGTGGATAAAAATCTTCGATGATGGGCTCTGCAAGCAGGATATGCCGCACTGCTCGATGGATTTGCCATCGAGCGCCAAATGGAAAGGGGTTGTAATTCGGAAAGTATTCAGCGAACGTTTGCTCAATAGGTTCCAGGATATGGCGAACGTTGTTATCCAGTCCGCCCCACGCATCCACACCCAATATGGCTTTCTTTTCCAAAACGGATTGGATCTTCTGAATCCATTTTGAATCGGGAGGAAGGCTCACCAACCCCTGTAAACCCAGGTCTTTGTACGTCCATAGACACCAGCTTGCACCAAGATCTTTGTAGAAGGATAGTTGGTCTTCAAGCATCTGATAACGCATTGCATCATTTCCAGGGGTCCCGGTATAAACCGGCCCAAATTCTCCTACCCAGATGGGCGTCTGGTTATCTACCATATATTGACAGGTCTTCATCAATTTATTGCACAAAACATCCTTATCAAAATACTCTCCCCGAGTAATGCCAGGGTAGGATCCGCCGTTGATAAATCCTGGAGCAGGATAGTCGTGCAGCGTATAAACTACATTTGAAATGGGTGGGCCAAACCTCGAGAAGTCCCGTGAATAGCAATTTCCCTCCAGAAAGATGATATGTTCCGGATCAATCCTTCGAATGGCAGTTACCACCCGTTGGTAAAACGAGTTGAGCAGCACTCCGGAGGGGTCGGATGGCTCGTTCAATGGATCATAGCCGGCTACCCACGGGTTATCCTTATATCGCTCAGCAATTTTCTCCCACAACCATACAGTTCGATCCTGGAAATGCCTGTGTTCCCAAAACAATGCTTGCTGAGAGGGATTATCGGAATGCCAGTCTTGATTCTGATATCCGGCAGCGGCATGCAAATCGAGAATAGTATAAATTTCATTCTCAGCACAGATTTTTATCACCCGGTCAAGAGACTTCAAGCCTGATTCGCGTATCACTGTTGGGTTCATGTCATCTTCAAGATGCCGATAGTTAAACGGCAAACGGACCAGGTTCAGTCCCAGTGAGTGGATGAATTTAGCATCCTCCCGCGTAAAAAAATATTCAAGATAACGTTCGAATAAAAAATCAGCCTTCTCTTTTCCGAGCGCCCGGTACACTACTTGACGAAATGCGTTCTCGTTCGCAGGAAAGCCAGTAATGAAATTCTCCATGTTCATCCATCCCCCTAGTCCAATGCCGTGAAGTGTCACTGTGTCGCCAGCCTCGTTACGAATTTGGTTCTGACAAACTTTCAGAAAAACCGGGTCTCTGGACATAATTTGATCCTTAGGAAATTAGAATTGTAGATCGATACCGTGCATGTAGACTCAATGATTTACTCTTTGATCGCTCCAGCGAGCATGCCGCTCATGATCTTATCCTGGAAAAAGATGAAGATGATGAAGACTGGGATCATGCTGATCAGGACACCGGCAGCGATCAAGCCATAATCAACTGTCCGCTGGTTCGCCCTGAGCAGAGCAAGCGCGAGTTGGATTGTGCGGTTTTTTGAATCCATCAGGATCAGGGCAAACAGGTATTCATTCCAGATATTAATGAAATTCAATACCAGTACTGTAATTATTCCCGGCATGCATATCGGGAAAAATATATAGAAAATGATCTGAAGAACATTTCCACCATCCATGACTGCACTTTCCTCCAGTTCGCGCGGGAGTTTTCTCATGAAACCGGTCAGAAGGATCATTGTTAATGGGAGGCTGAAGGCCGGGTAGAGAATCACCAGGGCAATAGGGTGATACAGCAGCCCGGCTTTTGCAGTCATCATGTAGATCGGCATCAGGATCGCAAGACCTGGAATTAGGAATCCAATGCTGAAAATGGTTTCCACGAGTGCAGATAAACGGGTCGGAATACGGGCGACGGCATATGCAGCCGGAAAGGCCAAGACAAGGGTCAGAAACTCCGCCCCGCTGGTGATTCCTATGGTAATGAATCCGGCGCGCAACACATTGACGTTTGCCTGCGCCTGGAAAAATTTATGAAAATTTAGTGCCGCGGGTAAGGCGAGCGGCGTCGAAATGATCTCCGAATTGTTCTTGAAGGCGGAGACGATAACAAAGTAAAGTGGAATAACGATCAACGCTGCATAAAGGATCGAGAAGAAATATCCCCCCATGACGAAGAGATCGAAACCCTTCCTTATTTTTTTGGGAACGCGTACTGCCCGGTTTTGCATGCCCGTTCCTCCATCAACTCGATAATCGCGTTGTCGTTCGGCGAATAAGGACGATTACAACGATGCCAATAAAAAAGATCATGACTCCCATGGCCTGGCTGTATCCCAGCCGATGAGAAAGGAAAGCCTGGTCGTACAAATAGTATCCCAGAGTAAATGTTGCGGTGCCCGGGCCGCCTCCGGTCAGCAGAATCATGTACGCTGCCCCGGAGAGGATACCGAGAAACTGCAGGATGACTACCAAACCGATAAAATCCGTCATAAGCGGGAAGGCAATTTTCCACATAATTGTCCAATATCCAGCTCCGTCCAACATGGCTGCCTCATACAACTCTTCCGGAAAACTGGCTAATGCTGCAAAGAACAACACACTGTAAAAACCGATACCGCCCCAGATGTCGATGGCAATTAACGCCCCCAGGGCTGTGGCTTTATTGCCGAGCCAGACCCTGGTGAGCGAAGACAATCCAACCGCGTTGAGAAAGGTGTTCAGCATACCATCCGGGCGATAGAGTCCCAGGAAGATCATTGCCAGGGCTGCGACTGAGAGCATCGCCGGGGAGAAAAAGAGGGTGCGAAAAACGCGATAGCCTGGTTTACGCAGGCTGAGAAAGAAACCGAGCATGAAGGCAAAAGGAACAACACCGAAAATCCCTACCAGGAGATAGATGCCAGTATTATGCAATGCGATGGCCATCTTCGGGTCATGAAGAATTCTCAGGAAGTTATCCAGGAAAATGAACTTCTTGGGCATGTTTAATGCATTCCAACTTGTAGTGCTGATATAAAACATGTTAAGCAACGGCCAAAGCATAAAGGCCAAAAACCACCCCAAGGCAGGGGCCACCAAAAAGAGAAATGTAATCCGCCGCCGCCGTGCGATGCGCCGGCCGTATTCCGCATTGGAAAAGAGCTTTCTTTTAATCGGGATCGATTTCTCGGAGACG
>JBGPNQ010000298.1:0-6827 GCA_041487615.1 Anaerolineae bacterium | reverse complement strand
TTCCAAAGTGGGAGGCTTTTTCCGTTGTCCACATAGAATGCCGTTAGCATGAGAATGTACGACAAGCCCATACCGATGATATGCAACCTGACCCAGCCATGCCATCGTTGCCGATGCGCCATGCGTCCCAAAGTCGCTACCGTGAAGGAAAGAGTCCCTAAGATGAATAGCTGATAGTCTTCGGCCCATCGTAATCCCACCAGAATACTGGCTGACACCAAAACCACCGACAAACTCCAGTAGTAGATAGTTCCGAACTTTGGATGGCGGCCAGGTTGCTTCTTGCTTAATAATGCTACCAGGCCGGCCAGGACACAGACGATCCCGGAGGGGATATGGATGGCAAGCACGGCGAGAAAAATTGAGGAATCGCATGGCACTACGATCCCAGTCAAAGCAAGCGCGTTACATATCATCTCGAGAGTTCTCTTTATATTCACTTGCTTCTAAGACAAGACCGCGCGAGCCGTCCACCTGAATCCATTGTCCATCGGTTAACTTCTGTGTGCCATCGAAGGTACCCATCACGGCAGGGACACCATATTCGCGGGCAACAATGGCTGCATGAGAGGCAGCGCCGCCCATGTCGACAACCACGGCCGCTGCCCGCTGAAAGAGTGGTGTCCATGCTGGATTGGTGGCCGGCGCAACCAGTACATCCCCAGGCTGCAGTCTTCCAAATTCGGAGACATCGTGCACAATGCGGGCCGGGCCGAAGGCAAGGCCAGGGCTGCCTGGCGAGCCCCTCAAAATTACTTCATCATCTATCAAATCTCCTGACGGTGGTGCCAACAGGCGTGGGTCAACCATTGGCTTGTGTGCCAGAGACTTACGCTTTGCATTGCGGCGTGATACCAACTCATGAATCTGTGAGATCGTTTCTTGAGATGGAGGCCAGGATTCGCCCAGTTTCTCTAATTCATCCAGCCTCAAATGGAATATGTCTGTCGCTGATTTGATTGCGCCCACCTGTTCAAGACGGTTTCCCAGCTCGAGTACTACGCGCCGTACAAGCGGCTGCGCCAGTGTTGCGTAAAAGTGTGTATCTTCCCGTATTTGGAAAAGACAGCGGGTATTCACCAATGACTTCAAAAATAAATTGCTCAAGGGCCACCAGCCGAGAATGGGACGTGTCAACAACTCATCGCGAGTGTGTTTCCATTCCTGATAATGATCTGTCTTCTCCAATTCAGAGCTTGCCAGCACTTTCAAGATTCCAAACACAATCTTTGGTTCATCTTTCCATGCCGGTTGTGAGATGGTCAATGCTGTTTCTCGATGACCGTATTGCGCGAGGAACAGAGAGAAATTTTGCAGGAAATTTTGTCCTGGCGCTGACTGCTGCAATGCAGAATGCAATTCATTTGATTCAGTTTGTGCAAATAGTTCTCGCAATGTAGCATTACGACGGATTTGCCCAGCAAGAGTTTCCAGAGCGCGATTGGTCTCTGTGGTCTTGGTCTCTACTCCTGAGATTAACTGGCTGAAACGATCCTTGTGACCGCTCAGCGCGAGCATAAGCCACAATGTGCCTAATCCTACAAGTGCTTTCGGAACATAACGTTCGCGCAATTGCATGACACGTGGGATCAAGGTAAGTGAGTCGTGCAGAGCTTCTATATTTTGTTTCCAGGTTAGGGATCGCAGATCACGTCTTTCAAGTTCGCGCGCACCTGCCAGCACCTCGGCGATAATTGGATCAACCTGCCATTGCAATGGATCGTAACGACGCGTACGCCAAAGTGTGAGCCACGGCATAATAAGCATACCTGGCGAAGGATGTATTTCTGGCGGCTCAAAGCGCAGGACCACACCATCTTCTTCAACCAGAGCTTTATCGGGGTCCGGTGCGCTTTTCCCGATCATCATGACGAGCAGATTACCAATAGCCCGTTCAACTGTGCCTGTAAAGGTGGTGATGTCGAGGGGGTAAGGACGCGTGATCCACATCTCGGCCAACATGGGAATCGCCATTCGCATCGGACCAGTGGCTTTGAGTGGTTTCGGCAATGCGGTCATTGGCCGCGCTTGCAGGATCAGAATC
Organism: Anaerolineae bacterium; assembly: GCA_041487615.1. Lineage (GTDB taxonomy): Bacteria > Chloroflexota > Anaerolineae > Anaerolineales > Villigracilaceae > Defluviilinea. The sequence continues at coordinate 4,783 of JBGPNQ010000298.1, read as the reverse complement.
TTCCCGGCTTTTGTCCCATCCTTGATCCATGCCCATTCGATATCCTGTGGCGTACCGTAATGCCGCTCGATCTGTTTGCCTAACTGGGCAAGGTTGCGCACCGCACATGGGGATAATGCCGCCTCCGTATTTTTGGTGGTAGGTGTGACTTGCTCGGTCCCGCCTCCAACTTTGGAACGGATGATAACTTCTCTTCTCCCAACGCGATATTCTTTGATTCGTAATCCGCGCTTGTTCACGACGATATGATCAGGCGTCACTAAACCGCCGACGACCGCTTCACCCAGGCCCAGGCTGGCGTTGATTATCAATTCATCGCGTACCCCACTGACAGGATTGGCTGTGAACATCACACCAGCTACATCAGCCAGCACCATCTTTTGTACAACCACTGCCAACTTGACGGAAGCTTGGTCTATATTCTGACGAGCGCGATAAAGTATCGCACGTTCCGACCATAGTGATGCCCAACAAGTACGGACTGCATCTAACAATGCCTCTTCGCCGATGACATTCAGAAAAGTTTCCTGTTGCCCGGCGAAGGCAGCTTCTGCCAAGTCTTCAGCAGTGGCACTCGAACGGACGGCTACAGCACCACCCTCCAGTTGGCGATAGGTCTTTAGTGTCGAATCACCTATTGGGCCCGGTATTGACACGTGCTGAATCGCGTCACGAATCTGCTGACTAATTTCTGTCACAGACGCGGGACTGTCGATTATTAGCAAGCCAAGCATTTGCTGGATCTTCGTTTGCAAGCCATTGGTTTGAAGTAACAAGTCATAGGCGGCGGTAGTGATGACAAATCCAGGTGGGACATTAAAGCCAGCCCTGATCAACTCGCCAAGATTTGCGCCTTTACCTCCTGCGAGAGCAAGGCTTCCACGCTCAAAATAAGTTAGCGGTGTGACCAGCAGAGGATTGAAGTTATTCGAGGGAATAGTGATGGACATTAAAAAGTCTCCTGACTCATTAAAGGATATTCTGTAGCCTTCTGTTTTGAAGTATAGTCAGGAGAAGCGGTTGCAGGAAGTGAAGCCTGTTGTGATAATCTCCATTACAAACACAAGAGCCATGAGCATGACAATTGTCATAGCACGCTCCTGTCGCTAACCAATTTAGTTTATCTGGGAGAGTGTCTCGTATCAAAACGGCTAGGGAATCAATCGCGCTGCAAGTATGCTCGTAGTAATGGCGTTTCAGAAGGATTCTGAATGGAATATGCTCTTCATCTGGCGACTGTGGTTTCACGCCAAAGAGATAGCCAACATGCTCTATATATGAGCACTGAAAAGAATTGACTGTGTATATTTCGAGTAGAATTTTTGGATGCCGTGAGATTCGAAAGGTTCTTGAAAAAACTCTTTTCATCTGGCGCATTGGCGCGCTTGGATGGACTTAATCTCTTCCAAGATAACCTTGGCAGAAAAGAGGATTAGGTATGAGCAAGGCAATAAATTGATCCGAAATTTTATTCAGCAGACGATTACATTCGTGGCGCGGATTGGTTCGGACTCCAATGACGACGATGATATCCGATTGCAGAAATCGCTTCTGGTGATTTGTGCTTTTCCCTTTATGGTCGCCGGGATCGCGTGGGGCTTGATGTATGTCCTCTTCAACGAACCCTTCGCCGGGGCGATTCCACTATCCTACTCAGTCATTTCTCTGCTCAGTATCCTCTACTTTAGGCGGACGCGCCAGTACGTTTCTTCCGTTTTAGCCAGCTCACGCTGATCCTGCTGCTCCCATTCTTGTTAATGATTGCGCTGGGCGGGTTTGTCCATGGCAGCGCGGTCGTGCTGTGGGCACTGATCTGTCCTATGGGTGCGATGCTCTTCGATGAACCTCGTCATGCTCCGCGCTGGTTTCTAGCCTTTGCGGTCCTTGTTGTCCTGAGTGGTTTCTTGCAGCCCTACTTGCGCTTTACCAACAATCTATCGTCGACATTAGTATTACAACGCAAGATTAGGAGAGAAAGCTGCTAATTGAGCAAGCTTTTTCTTGCGGTGTGAAAGATAAGAGGCGAAGTTGCGTTGTTGGTAATAACGCACTCGCTCCAAAGCGGATTGAATATCAAGAACGAATGATGGCAAAACGCTGCAAAGTAACAAACGGACTTGATAGATGGTGAGTGCTGGAGCCAGTTCTTGAAGTTGAATCCTCAAACGAACCAGGAAATGATGAGCCAGAGAAATCAAGAGCATATGATGATGCCATCCGATCCAACTTCGCATCTCGTAATGATCCATGCCGACTTCCCCTTTGGCTTCTTCGAAAATGGTTTCAATTGGCCATCTCATTCCACAAACCCTAACCAACTCAGCCAGCGGAATGCTGACACGAGCATTACTGAAAAAGTATTTGACCTCCGAAGGATCGTCCAGATTGCGGCGAATGATCAACCAGAGTTGACTAGCAGGCAAGCCGCCGCGCGATTCAGTCACACGCAGAAATGCGAAATCACAAACGATAGGACCTTTGCTGCCTTCTTTGATAACAGCTTGAACCCAATCTTGCTTTTGAATTTTCTTCACCAAATCCTTGACCGGAATGGGATGCTTCCTGGTATCCCTCAGACGCAAGCGAGTAGGATGACGTCCGTGACCACTCCATTTCGGAATATGAACCTTAGGCGGAGTACTCCAGATCAGGCTGTTCTCCTTGATGGTGGTGAAATAGTACTTTCCCATAGCAGCCACACCGTCTCGAAATGCGGGGCTGTCTCCATACAAGGCATCTGCCGCTACCCACCTAAACGGCAATTTGCCTCGTTTGACAGCATTTTCCAACAATTCCAGCCCGATTTCTGGCTTCGTTTTGAAAACCAGATCTTCCGGCACTCCACACTCTTCTCGTTGCTTCGTCTGTTCTTCTTCAAACCATTTTTCGGGCATGAACAATTGTCCTTCGATCAAGCTGTATCCTTTGCGACTGGCATATCCCAGATATACACCCACTTGCCCGTTCGCCGTCTTTCCCACCGAGCCACAATATTGAGCCGCCACTCCTACAGATTTCGTCCCTTGTTTGACCGAACTCGATTCATCGATCAACATGACTCCGTCCTCTTCCCCCAAAGTCTCGCCGATCAGTCCTTGATGGATCACGAGCACAGGTTCCGTCTGCCACTGGCTCTGCCCTACAAAGTATTGCAGGCTTCGCACTTTCTCTCTCATGCCCAGCGCCATCTGTTCCACATTCTTGCGTGCAACATTACCCAGCAAGCCATTCATATAAGTCAGGCTTTTCTGGATCTGCTCCATTCGCTGAAAGGCAGGTTTGAACAGTTTCATATATTTCTTCAATTCGCTCAAAAACAGTTTGACATCTTTCTTGCTCAGGTTACATTCAGGCGCCACACATCTTTCAATTCCACCAGGACGGCTCTTAGCTTTACCACTCAGCTTTTGGGCTCGTCCCTGCAACTCACCCCGATTGCTTTCGGTTACAATTTCTTTCGGCATGGTGGTCTTCCTCTCCTTTTCACTTGGCGGTGATTGGAGAAAGATACCATGCCTTCTTTTTACACACTATTTTGTCTTTTCGTTACCAACCTTGCGTTGTAATATTAGTGAATTTCTTCTTTGTCATCAACCTCATCGGAGTTGGCTCGCTCGTTTTCATGATGGTTTTCTATTTCGTCGGTCAGAAGAATATGTTTCAACAGAAATCTGAGACGTTATTATTGAACATTTTGCCCAAAGAGATTGCTGCGATCCTCAAAAACGAAAGCCGCACAATTGCCGATCATTACAATGAGGCCAGTGTCTTATTCGCTGACATGGTGGGGTTCACGCCGCTCTCTGCAGAACTGCCTCCTGTAGAAATGGTCGAACTACTCAACGAGGTCTTCTCTTTTTTTGACTCGCTGTTGGATAAATACGGTTTGGAAAAGATTCGAACAATTGGTGATAGCTACATGGTTGCTTCCGGGGTGCCGCGCGGCCGTCCCGATCATGCTCAAGCTCTGGCCCGAATGGCACTGGACATGCGCGATTACATTTCCACATATACGTTTCGTGACGGCCATCGCGTTAGTTTTCGAATCGGCATCAATTCGGGTTCCATGATCGCGGGTGTAATTGGCCGCCGCAAATTTGTATACGATGTATGGGGTGATGCAGTGAATATTGCCAGCCGAATGGAGTCACATGGGCAGGGCGGCGCTGTGCAAATTACACAAGCCACGTACGAGTTAATCAAAGATGAATTCGTGTGCGAGCCGCGCGGTACCGTCAACGTAAAAGGCAAAGGGGAAATGGACGTCTGGCTGGTGCTGTCAACAAAATAGCTAATCAATGCGTTTCTATAAAGATTTTGTCTATCCTTATCTAGTGGATAAGCTGGGCGATCCCCTGCCCATAAGAAAAATCCGCGGTCTTATGATTCCTTTAGCTCAAGGAAAAGTTCTTGAGATTGGTGCCGGCTCTGGTGCCAATTTCATTCACTATGATGCAACAAGGGTGACGAAGCTTTATGCCCTTGAACCTAATAAAGGCATGATCCGGCTCGCAGAAAGACAAAAACGCCGAACGAAACTGAGTATCGAATTTCTTGGTCTGCCAGGTGAGCGCATCCCTTTGCGTGATAGCACTGTCGATACAGTCGTTAGTACATTTACACTTTGCACCATCCCTGACCCCGCGGAAGCCCTACGAGGGATTGCTCGCGTGTTAAAACCAGATGGTAAGCTCATTTTCTTTGAATTAGGACTTTCACCCGATCCTGGTGTGCAACGCTGGCAAAAGTTATTGGAACCAATTCATCACTTGTTGTTCCAAGG
>JBGPNQ010000297.1:0-6842 GCA_041487615.1 Anaerolineae bacterium | reverse complement strand
GATTGCTGGGACCCAACCCGGCGTTGTTCACTAGAATATCGAGCCGTCCAAAGTGTCCTACTGCGTTATCTATGGCCCGCCGAATCTCATCGAGGCGCGTCACATCCATTTGCACGCGCAAGGCGCGCCGACCGAGGGACTCGATTTCGCTCGCCAATTGACTGCCTGTTCGTACGTCGCGCAGCCCCAATACAACATCTGCGCCAGCATTTGCCAACGCCAATGCACACGCGTGTCCAATCCCACGTGCCGCGCCTGTCACCAGCGCAACCTGTCCTTGCAGATCAAACCGGGGAAAGTTATTGTCCATGTCCAAGTTATCCTTTCACGGCTCCCGCCGTCATGCCTCTCACGATGTACCGCTGGAAGATCAGTGCAACCAAAACGGGAGGAACTGCCGCCAGGATTCCCCCTGCCATCATTCCGTTGATGTTCACCACATAACGACCCACAAATTCTGCAATTGCCACCGGGACAGTTTTGGCAGCCAGTGTGCTGGTGAAGATCAAGGCGTAGAAAAATTCATCCCAGGCCAGCAGGAACACAAACATGGCTGTGGAAACCAATCCTGGCACAGAAATAGGCATGACGACACGGAATAATATTCCCAGTCGCGAACAGCCATCCAGACGAGCGGCATCTTCCAGTTCGATGGGAACCGTTTGGAAATAAGCCGCCATTAACCAGATCGCATACGGCAGGGCAAAACTCATGTAGGTAACGATCAACACGATGGGTTTATTGATCAAATGCAGACTCGAAGCAATGATAAAGAGCGGCAGGACGAGCGATACCTCGGGAATCATACGCGTGGCAATGGTGCCCAGTTGAATGGCGCGGTTGAAACGGAAGGGAATCCGCACCAGTGTATACGCCGCAAGGCTCCCAACAAAAATACAGATGATCGTCACGGCGGAGGCGATCTTGATCGAATTCAACATTGCGGTCGCAAAGGTACGCGGCACCGAAGATGCAGCCTGACTGGGAAAGAAAATATCAAGGTAATTTTGAAACGTGGGATGCTGTGGAATCCAGTGCGGCGGCACAGCAAATAACTCCACCTGCGTGGAGAGACTGGCGCTGAACAACCAAAGCAGGGGAAAGAAAATAAAGAAGAATACAGGCAACATGAGAAGAAACAGGAATACCTTGTTGGCTAACTTTCGGTACGACATTATTGAGTCTCCTCAGGCCGATATAGGAACCGAATGTAAAGAAGTGCCATGCTGATTGTGAACACAGAGATCAGGAACGATAACGCCGCACCAATCCCTTGTTTTCCGAATGCAAATGAATTTAGATAGGTCAAATACGTAATCGTCAGTGTTTTATAAGCCGGTCCCCCACTCGTGAGGATGTAAACAATATCGAAGACCCGGAACGCATCCACGGTGCGGACGATCAGCGCAACGAGAATCGCAGGTCTTAACAAAGGAAGACGGATGTGCCAAAAACGCTGCCAGGCATTGGCTCCATCCACGGCAGCAGCCTCATCCAGGTCCTCGGGCAGAGTCGCCAGGGCGGCCTGCAGGACCAAAGCCACAAAAGGCATCGTATGCCAGAGGTCCGCCACGATGATCAGGTTCATGGCCATGTTGGGCAATGACAGCCAGGGAACATAATGCTTGATTAATCCCAGCTGCATCAAGAGAGCATTGAGTGCGCCAAAATCAGCACTGTAGATCCAGCGCCACATCGCGCCGTTGACAATCGTTGGCACCGCCCACGGGATGATCAGACTAAAGCGCAGGAACTGCCAGCCCCACGGGCGTGAATGGATCAATTGAGCAATTGCCAGGCCTAAAATCAACTCCAAACCAACGGAGACAATCGTGAAGTAAAAGGTCCGCCCAATGGTTTCCCAAAAGAGCTGATCCTTCAACATCTCCAGATAATTGCCAAAGCCGACAAATGTTCGCACCTGATTGATGCCGGTCGGCACATGATAAAAACTTAGAATAAATGTGTTGATGACCGGCCAAACTGTGACTCCCAGCATGATCAGCAAACTTGGAGCCAGCAATAACCAGGCAGTGCGAACATCCTGTTCTTTCAGAGTGAGTTGTCTTTTGGTGGAAACCATTGTTGATATGTATAAAATGAGTGGATTTGCGTGAAAACGCAAATCCACCTACTCCTCTCGGGCTATAAATTATTTAGCGGCGAGTTCGACCCATTTCGCCGCGGCTGCATCCAGAGCATCCTTGGGGGATTTCACGCCCGTCAATGCTTCCTGAATCGCGAGTTGAAGCGCTGCAGAAGCCTCATTGTAATAAGGAACGGTCGGGCGCTCATTCGCAAATGGGAACTGTTCGAGGAAAGCGGGAACAGTCACCGGGTTCATCTCAGTCGCTCCTTTGAGCTGCTCCAACGCAGTGCCCTGGAAGTCAGTTTGCCAGACGGGCAGCATTTCTTTGGAATATTTCGTCTGCACTTCGTTGCTGGCCAGGTAGGTCAGGAATTTCCAGGTCTGATCGGGATAGGGAGTGGTCGCCATGATCGCGAACGAACTGGAACCATCCACGCTGGAGCCCTTGATGCCGGCGTCGGCGCTTGCCTTGAACACAGGCATGGGGGCAAAAGCAGCCTGTCCGGCAATTGCTGATTTCGACGCATCATTTGAATCGCTGTATTGGAACAGCCAGTTCACGGCAAAGGCGGATTGTCCGGCGATGAAATTATCCCGCACCGCGTTTTCATCCGACGATACGGAGCTTGGGTTGGTCAAGCCATCATCGAGCGTCTGCTTCATCCAGGCTAGAGCCGCAACGCCTTTCTCATTGTTGAATGCAGGTTTTCCACTTGCATCCACAAAGGAGCCGCCATTTCCGTAGAGGAAAACAGCATAATCACAGACAACACCTTCCTTCTGATTCCACGACCAGATGACCGGAAATTCTACAATGCCTTTATCTTTGATGATCTTGGCTTGATCCACCATTTCTTCCCAGGTCTTCGGAGGGTCTGTGATGCCAGCTTTCTGCAGCATATCCTTGTTGTACATGAAGTATTTCACGTCCATCAGCCAGGGCATGCCGTAGATCTTGCCGTTGCGAGTGACGCCGTTCCACGAAGCCGGGAACATGCCGGATTTCATCTCTGGTGTGACACGATCTGTAACGTCCAGCAAATATCCGGCCTTGATGAACTCATCGGGCCAGATCACGTCGATCATTGCCGCATCATAGGCAGGCGGTTTGGCAGCCATGCCTGTTGTGATCTTGTCATGCACAAAATCGTAGCCCAGATATTCCATCGATACTTTGATGTCGGGATTCTTGGCTTCGAAGTCGCGTGCAATCTGATCGATCTCAGCAGGTTTCAAACCAGCCTGATCCATTGTTAAGATGTGAATGGTTACCGGACCCGCAGCCTGTTTGGGCGCACAACCGACTGCTCCCATCACAAACAGCAAAGCTAACAGGAATAAACTGATCTTATAGAGCGTACGCATGGTTTCTTCTCCTTTTCTGAACCGATTGAATTTTTTACCAACGGCACTTCCGTTTAATGCTCTGGTCGCGCGTCCCTCCTTCCTTATGACAACTTATGGACAACGTAAAAATTGGATGTGTTATGAAGTACTGTAATGATGGCACCCATTACTGTAGCTCTCAACCCCAAACTTGAAACCACCAGTTTCGGCTGTGTAGGAATTACCCCATCGATGCGACTCAGGATGGGTTGCACCAGCCTATCTGCAAAACTGGTCACGCCTCCGCCCAGCACAATCAATTCAGGATCGAAAGAGACCGCCAGGTTCGCAACGGCCAGTGCCAGATAATCAACCACTTCATTGACAATGGAAGCCGCCCACTTTTCTCCGCGTTGAGCAGATTCGAAAATATCGTCGGCGCGTAGATGGGCGAGGTCTGGCGTTTCTTTTCTGGACCTCAAAACTGACTGCGCCCGATTCATTATGGCCGTGCCCGAAGCGAGGCTCTCCAGCACTCCGAAATCCAAATAACTTTTTCCCAGAAACTCACGACCCGGAACCATATGACCGATCTCGCCGGAGGCCTCATTGGAACCGCGAAACAGCGTACCGTTGATAATGATTCCAGCGCCAATGCCAGCACTGACAACAATCAGCACCATATTTTGCACGTATTGGCCGGCGCCAAACCAATGCTCCCCGAGGGCCGCCAAATTCACGTCGTTATCTACAGTAATTGGAAGTTTGTAGCGCTTTGTCAATCTGTCCTTAAGTGGAAAATCCTTCCAGTTCAAGGCATACGCCCATTTGACGATCCCCTCGCGGTGATGTGTGATGCCAGGTGCGCCCACCCCAATACCGCGCACTTTCCTTCCCTTAAGTCCCGGGCTGGCCAGCAGGGCATCGATCAATTTCGTCAGCAGGTCATAGCACTTCTCACCAGATGCACCGCGGCGTTCCATTTCCACCTCGTCGATGATATTGCCCCCAATTTCGGATATTGCCCCGTAGATTTTTTTGGTACCGCCCATATCTACGCCGAGCACAACATATCCATCCGCATTGAATTCCAGCAGAGGGCGTCTCCGTCCGCCGCTCCATTCGGTCTTCCCATGCGAGCGGACGAACCCATCTTCAGCCAGTCCATTCACAATCCGCATGACAGTCGGGAGACTGATACCCAGTCGTTGGGCAATGGTCGTGCGGGCAATCGGACTTTCCCTGCGGATAAGCTCCAGAATCGCAGAACGATTGATACCGCGCATCTCGGCCGAGGTGATGGTCGTTTGGTGTGCCATGGGTCTTTTTCACCAGCTGAAAGTTATTTACGACGTGTAACTATTACTTACATCAAGTTAATTACTATTGTAGGCAATTTTCCCCAAAAGTCAACAACGAATTTATGAGCTTTTCCAGGGTAGCGGGCTGAAGAATGTGGCAGGGGAGTCGTCCGGGCCGTAATGCAGAGGACAGCAGCCTGAAGTCGACGAAGCCAATGCGTTGCATAAAAAATCACTCCCACAAATCCCGTCTTGCAAAGGAGATCGTGGGAGTAAATGGATGCTTATTCTGCTTTTACCAATCCATCATCAGGGGCCGATGTAGGTGTTTCGAGTGGATACGAAGTCATCAAAATATTCAGTACCCAGCACCGATGAACCGAGCCCGCTGGAGGGTCCCATTCTGACTCGATCCAGCAGGTAGGCGCTGGTGTTCCTATTGGTCAATGTTTGTTTGAGGGCGCCATCAACATAGAGACTGAACGGTCCACTGGTATTCGACAGCCAGGCGATCTCCACGGGGTGTGCAGCGTTACTTATGGTAAACCAGCTTGTATAGGTTGTGATGTTACTGTTCAATACTCCGGCGCGGACCTGATAGTTCGATCCGCTGGTCCGATACTGGACCCTGAAAATGATCCTTCCCGCAGAATTCAACCCGGTCAAAATATCCGTTGCTGCCGCGCCTGTGGATGTACCATTTGGATTGAAGTAGAAACGCGCATGATAAGAAGTCTCATTCGCGGGAGAACCATCCTCCACATAGCTGGGTGTGTTACCACTGATGGTGGATTGCATCCCCATCAGCCCCACCAGGGCAGCTCCGGAAGTGACGCTGATTCGTGTGCCTCCAGATACCGACGTCCAGGCTGAGAAATTTCCTGATTCAAATCCGTCAGCAAATATATTGTTGCTGGATGGCGTTGCAGTTTTCGTCGCTGTGGGAAGTTGAGTAGCGGTCCGGGTGGCTGTGGGGATTGGCGTAAAGGTTCTGGTCGCGGTGGATGTTGGCGTCGAAGTGCTTGTTGATGTATTAGTCGCCGTTGAGGTTGGCAGCGGTGTGTTCGTAAATGTGGGTGTCCATGTGGATGTGTTTGTACTGGTCGGCAATTGTGTTCCCGTGGAAGTTGGGACCGAGGTGCTGGTTGGCGATGAAGTGGGTGTGGAAGTCGGCAGAGGAGTCGATGTAGGAATGCTGCCTCCAGCGATCAGGTTGTATGCGCCCCAAACGTCGATTCGTCCGCTGCCAAAGGTGTTATCGGGTCCGGCAGAACCAAGATCACGTGCTGAGGATGCCAACGCGTTGCGCAGGTCGGCTACCGTCAGATTTGGAAAGGCGCTGAGCAGGAGAGCGATCGCACCCGAAACATGAGGCGCGGCCAGGGATGTGCTTGAAGCGTAATAATAGGAGCCATATAAATCGGATGTATGAATATTGACGCCCGGTGCCACCACATTTGGATAAGTGACAGGGGCGGGCTGCCCACAGCTGGTGGGACCACGACTGCTGTATGCGTAAATCAGATCACTATTATTGGTCGCGCCCACTGCAAACGCATCCGGATTATTCGCCGGGCTGGCGCTCGTGGAGCCGAGAGGACCGTAATTGCCCGCGGCAAATACCGGGGTAATTCCAGCCGCGACCAGCGCCTGTAGATCGGGTTCGAAACTGAGGTCACATCCGGGATTGCTTAATGTCCACGAGTTATTCACAACATCCGGTGCGTCGTTTGTTTGCATGTTGCCATCCGGATTCAACAACCATTGAAATCCCAAATGGATCGCGCTTGCGGTGGCAACATTACTATCATTGAAGATCTTTACGGCGATCCAGGAGGCCTGAGGCGCCATTCCAATGGATGTCCCACCGGCATCGCGCCCAACCATCACACCCATTGTCCAGGTTCCATGACCATTGATATCGGTCGGAATGGTTGGGTGTTGACCATATGGATCGTACCAGCTATTGCTGCCTCCGCGCCATTGTGCGCCAAGGTCGGGGTGGGTGTAGTCAACGCCTGTATCCATACTCGCGATGACAATACCCTGTCCCTGGTAACCTAGGTTCCACATGGAAGGCGCGTTCACCACTGCGAGATTTTGCTCAGGCGGGTTGGAAGATAATG
>JBGPNQ010000296.1:0-6923 GCA_041487615.1 Anaerolineae bacterium | reverse complement strand
GGTCGCGCAAGGAAAAACGATCGTCATGGTGACTCATGATGAAAGCTTTGCCGCGCGTTTTTCGCGTCGTTTGCAGATCGCTGACGGGGTGGTAACAGACCCATCGAAAAACGGAAACAGCCACATCGGTCAGAAAGCAGCAGTGATAGACCTTGATCGGGCGCACGCATCCAGCCACGTGTCAAAGTCACGCGTTGAAGTCCTCGCCTCGTCAAAGGAATATCACGAACAAACGCCAGCCATCATTTTGCGGAATGTGGAGAAGGTCTACGAAAACGCGGCCGGAAAATTCGTTGCGTTGAAATCCATCAACCTGCAATTGAATTATGGACAGTTCATCTCCATCGTGGGGAAATCGGGCTGTGGAAAATCCACTTTGTTGAATATGATCACGGGTATCGATCATCCGACCGCTGGGGATGTTTTGATCGGTGACGAGCCTATCTATAAGATGAGTGAAAGCAAACGCTCCTTATGGCGTGGAAAAAACATGGGCGTTGTATTTCAGTTCTTCCAACTTCTCCCGACCCTGACGCTGCTGGAAAACACGATGCTCCCGATGGATTACTGCAACCTATACCCATTTTACGAACGCCCTGACCGGGCCATGGAATTGTTAAAGATCGTTGGGCTGGAGGATCAGGCCCACAAACTTCCCACCGCCGTCTCAAGCGGACAACAACAAAGCGCGGCCATCGCACGTGCGCTGGCAAACGATCCATCGATTATTTTGGCAGATGAACCCACCGGCAACCTCGATTCGCGCGCGGCCGAAAATGTGCTTGATCTGTTTGAAAATCTGGCGAGAAGTGGAAAGACGATTCTGATCGTCACTCATGATCCCTCTATTACTCAACGGACAGATCAAACGATCATTCTCTCCGATGGCGAGATCATTGACCAGACCGTGGCACGTGCACTGCCTTTCCTTTCGCATCCCCAAATGTTGGCGACGACAAAGCGGGCAAAGAAGCAGACAGTCGCTCCGGGCGCGACCATTCTCAAACAGGGGGAATCGGTCGAGCATTTCTTTATGATCGAATCCGGTGAAGTGGAGATCGTCACAACCAATGAACAGGGCAAGGAAATGAAGCTGGCTCGTTTGGGGCACGGACAATTTTTTGGCGAGGTCGAATTAACGCAAGGAGGTCATTCGATTGCTCATGTTCAGGGCGCGGAGCATGGCGCGCAGCTGTCATTGTTGCCGAAGGAATTATTCTACGAACTCATCGATGGCTCTCCTTTAACCCGTCATGTCATGCACGAGATCGCCACAACCCGGCTTGCTGAAAACAAAAGAAGGAAGAGCGACCAGTGAATACTGAGATTAAACCAAATTTACTGAAACCACGCTGGAGCAAAGTATTTACCGATTTGTGGGAGGATAAAACACGCACCGGACTGGTTGTGGCTTCGATTGCGGTCGGGGTCTTTGCAATTGGCATGATCATCAACGCTTATGTGATCCTGGGTCAGGATATTAATCACAGCTACAAAGCCGTCAATCCGCCAAATATCGAAGTGCAAACAGACCCCTTTGACAAGGACCTTGTCCACGTTATCGAAAAAATTCCCGGCGTGGATAAAGCGGAGGGTCGTCTCACCGTGCAGGTTCGGGCGAGAAGAGGCGATGCGAATTGGCAAAATCTAAAATTGGTCGCCGTATCGGATTTTTCGGGGAGCATCAATCATCTTGACCCCATCGAAGGCACGCAATTTGCGGGTGAAGATCAGATCCTCCTTAGCCAGAATATGATGCATGTGACCGGATATCAAATCGGCGATGTTATTGAGATTGAACTGCCCGATGGTTCGAACCGTGACCTTACTGTTGTGGGACTTGTCACCGACCAGACGACTGCCAAGCCTGAGCCAGGCTCTACGAATAATGTGTACATGACTCTAAAGACGCTCAATTCATTTGGGCAGAATGGTTACTTCAACCTGCTCTATGTCACCGTGGATCGGGGAAGTGATCGCGAGCGCATTGACAGCGTTGCCGCTGCGATCGAAGACAAAGTAAAGAATAGCGGTCGGGAAGTCTATCGCACAGATGATAACCTTTCCACGGAACATCCGATGACCGATACGATTTTGGCGGTTCTCGGCGTGCTTGGTATATTAGGCGGTTTGATCACTGTCCTCAGCAGCTCACTCATTATCAATACGCTGAGCGCCCTGCTTTCCCAGCAGCTGCGCCAGATCGGCGTGATGAAACTGGTGGGCGGACGAAGTTACCAGATCCTGGGGATGTATCTGACCCTCATCATTGCCTATGGTCTGATCGCGCTGATCCTGGCTGTGCCGCTTGGCGCGCTCGCAGGATATGGATTCGCCTGGTTCATTGCCCACCTGATGGGCGCTGTTCTGCAAGGCTTCCGGGTCATCCCTGCCGCGGTCGTGACCCAGGTATTGATCGCCATCTTGATTCCCCTGGGAGCTGGGTTTTTCCCGGTCAACAGCGGGTCCAAAACCAATGTTCAGCAGGCGATCAGCAATTATCGTCCGGGCAATCAGACTGCAAAAAGAAAACTATTTAAGATCAACGCCAAATGGACAAGCTGGATTTCACGCCCTATTCTGCTCTCCTTCCGAAACACGTTCCGCAAAAAGGGGCGTCTGCTCCTGACCATTTTTACTTTGACCGTGGCTGGAGCCGTTTTCATCGCGGTCTTTAATGTCCGTGATTCCATGGCCAATGTGATGAGTCAACTCATGCAGCATTTCCTGGGCGACGTGACCGTGAACTTCAGCGAGCCATACAGGGTGGACAAGATCCAGCAGAACTTGCTCAAGGTACCGGGTGTGGAAGGTGTGGAGGGCTGGGGCGGCGCGGCAGGTGAAATTTGGGATGAGAACGAAAACCTGGTGACCAAGGTCTCCATATCCGCTCCGCCTCAGAACACAAAGTTGCTCACCCCTGAATTCGTGGCAGGCAGGTGGCTTTTACCGAACGAGGAAAAAGCGATCGTGGTATCCGACAGCATCTATGATTATTATCCGGACATCAAGCCCGGAGACAAGTTAACGATCAAACTCCCCGGGCAGCGGAAGGAAGAATGGGAAGTGGTTGGCATCTTCCGCTTTGTGGATATGCTTGGAGATCCACTCGCGTATGCGAACTTTGAATTTATTGCGGGAGAAACGCATTTACGCAACCAGGCAACTTCGTACCGCATCATTACCAAAGACCACGATGCTGTCTCTCAACGGGAGTTGACCCGCCGCATCGACAGTTATCTGACAGATCGGAATTTTGCAGTACAAAGCATTCAATCTGGATATCTCCGACAGGCGAATGCAACGCAGGCAGTCAACACGCTGATCATCTTCCTACTGATCATGGCAACCCTGACGGCGTTTGTAGGCAGCATTGGCTTAACAGGTACGATGAGCATCAACGTGCTGGAGCGGACTCGTGAGATCGGCGTGATGCGAACCATTGGCGCAGTGGATAGTGTCATCATGCAATCGGTCATTATCGAAGGGTTAGTGATAGGCATTATCACATGGGTCCTGGCAATTGGCTTGTCGTTCCCGATCAGTTCCGTCCTTCTTACAATCGTTGGGAAAGCCATGATGGGTTCGGCATTGGAGCTAAGTTTCACGCCTCTTGGTATTTTGATTTGGCTGGGAGTTGTGATCCTCCTTTCGGCTTTTGCCAGCATCATGCCCGCCCGCAACGCGGCCAAGTTGACCATCAATGAAGTGCTGGCTTATGAATAGTTATTTGTTATCACCCAGCTGTCGGCATGGATGATGATCTACGTTGTTGCATACAGAATACTTTTGTCAAATTTGTGAAATGTTTCAGGAGATTTAATAATGAAAACAATAGCAACCTTTGATGTATCAATGCGTACAGTTCCGCAGGAGTTTTTGGGTGTGCCAGCTCAAAATCCGAAATCGGGACCGTTCACGCCTAAGGAACACGAAGATGATAAGGACGAAGCCTGTATTGCAAATATTAGTCCGCGTGAACGGTTGAAACGTCTCGTAGGGGGAGTGTTTCCGTTTGTGCTGGCCATTACCATTCTCATCTGGCAGATCTCGACCGATGTGAATCGTCTCTGGCGGCTGCCTTTGTTTATTCTTTTTGTGTCAGCTGCCTCAGGCTTCTTTCAATGGCGCGATAAGACCTGAGTGGGATTGGCTTCGCGCGGTTCGCGCAATCTAACAGACAAGATAGAAAAGATCGAAGATGACGCTGAGCTTGCCCAGGTACGAAGGCAGGCGCGTCAAGTGAGCATCAAGGCACTTTGGGCCGCTATCGCATTAACATTGATCGCGCTGGCATTGCCGAAGTAATAGCAAACTATGTAGAAGCAAAGACGAAAATCATGATAGAGGAGAATATCAGGACATGAGTCAATTTCCGCAGGACTTTGAAACTCCCGCATCAGAAACAACACTCCAGCAAGTTGCGGACCGGATTCGGGAACGAAATATCGAAGTGGTGATTGTTAAAAGCGCAGAAGCGCGGCAGATTGTGCTTGAGTGGCTGACCAAAGAAATCGCACTGAATTAAGCAGTTGATTTGGATGGAAAGGCAATGGATTTAGATTCATGATAGCAAGTTCAGGCAAAAACAGGCAGGAACGACTTATTACAAAATTGAATCGCTTATGGAAGGATGAGCAGGATCATGTTCTTATTGCGAGCACGATCCGGGCGCTCGATACCCGTTATGATTTGAATCGGAAAATTACGAAGGAACCCGGCGTCGAAGAAATCATCAAGCAGATGTTTGGCAGGCCGGCGAATTCATTCGAGAGAGTAGCAAACATTCGAAACAAAAAGATCCTGGATATTGCCTGCGGCTCCAACACAAGTAAAGCGCCTGCATCACTTTATATCGACACACCTTTCGGCAGGAAGACGATTGGACGCTCGAGCAAAGGCTACACGGCCCAATTCGAGCCATGGTTCTGCCGAATCCTGTTTGAGTTGGGCGCAAATCCTGTCGGCGTCGACTTCGGCGATTTGGAGCAGGAGGTCTTTGTGCATCATCGAGTCGATCTCGGGAAGTTAGGTGCTTTGGATTTTTTGCCGGATCACTCTTTCGATGCGGTCCAGGATAGCCGGTTGTTTGGCTCGCCCGAATTCACCGCCCAATTTCCGAATCAGGCGGACCGTTTGAAGATCGCGCAAGAGATCAAACGGCAGGAACAGAGACTGCTCAAGGCAAATGGAATTGTCATTCATTCGGATGCCAGAGCGCTATTGCGATAAAAGATAAATAGCACGAACGTGGCCGCAGGTCTTTGCTACCCTTATGCGGCTAACAACTGGCGGGCAGCGCTGACGGCGCTGGAAGCGTCTGTAGCAAAGGCATCTGCTCCAATCTCGTCCGCATAATGCTGTGTAACGGGCGCGCCGCCGATGATGATCTTGACCTTATCGCGCAACCCTGCTTGCTGGATGGTTTCAATCGTGGTTTTCATGTTAGGCATGGTGGTGGTAAGCAATGCCGAAAGAGCCAGCATATTCACATCACCCGCCGAGATGGCTTCGACAAATTTCTCTGGCGAGACATCCACACCGAGATCCTTGACTTCAAACCCGGCGCCTTCGAGCATCAACGCCACCAGGTTTTTCCCAATATCATGCAAGTCGCCTTTGACCGTACCGATCGCAACCTTGCCGGTCGATTTGACATCACTCTCGACGAGTCGCGGCTTCAGCAGGGATAGCGCGGCCTGCATGGCACAGGCCGCAACCAGCATCTCCGGCACATAATAATCCCCCTCTTCAAAACGCCTGCCCACTTCATTCATTGCAGCAATCATCCCATCAGCCAGGATGTTCCCCGGTCCCAGATCAGCCAGCAGGGCCGTCTGCACACCATCCTTTGCGCCCGCCACATCACCATCCAGGATGGCATTGTAAATTGTTGAAAGTTTTTCATCCATGGTCGTTATCCTTTTGAGCTTCTACGTTTCTTAACCTGCATCATCCTGTTGGAGAGAAAGTGAGTCCCACGCCACCAGCCTGAAATTCTGACAGAGTCTGATCCGTTAGCGGATGCGCCATAAGACTCATGATGACTTCATACGGCAGTGTTAAGTGGTGTGCGCCCGCAGCAAGAGAGGCGCATGCTTCTTCAGAAGACTTGACGCTGGCAGCAATGATCTCTGTTCTGCTATATTTCAAAACTTCGGCAACCTCTCTCACCAACCGCAGACCGTCTCCCATGAGACGTGTAGCCCGGTTAACGTAGACAGCTACGTAACGAGCATTGGTTTCTCGCGCGATGAGTGCCTGCGCCGGACTGTAGACGGCCGTTACGCAGCATGGAATATCCACGCATTGATCGACAAATTGGAAGCCAACCTGCGTTGGAGATACTTTCAAGACCAGCGCTGGTCCTGCTACCTTCGCAGCCAGTTCCATTTCCTTGCACATATCATCCAGCGTTGTGGAAACCAGTTGGTAGAATAAGGGTCCTATTTCCAGATGAGCTAATGATGCCAACACCGTTCGGGTCTCACCGCCAGCCTTTGCCAGAAGGACAGGATTGGTTGTCACGCCGCGCACCCAGCCAAGGGATCGGACAGCTTCAACTTCATTCAATATTGCCGAATCAATAAAAATTGCCATGGGTTCTTCTCAGTCTTCCAGATCAGCCATTAATATCGACCATACTCGCGCAAGGCCTGGAGCATGGCAACATAGTTCTCAGGTTTGACCGCGGAGTGAATGGAGTTGCTGGATGAAAGGATAAAACCGCCGCCGGGCATTCCCTTGCGCAATGCCTCTTTGGTTGCCTCGATAACTTCATCCGGTGTGCCAAACGTCATCAGTTGGGCACAATCCACATTTCCCTTAAGCGCCACTTGATGCCCAAACTTGGCTTTAATTTCGCCCAAATCCATGCCCGCCTGTGGATCAATGGGATCAAGGCAATCGATGCCCGAATCGAT
>JBGPNQ010000295.1:0-6926 GCA_041487615.1 Anaerolineae bacterium | reverse complement strand
TTTCACGCCACTTTTAGCCACGAATTTCACGAATTTACACGAATATTGCCTATCAAGTGTCAAACCTTTGTGCTCTTTGTGTCACCTGCCCCGCCTCCTTAACGGTTAGCGGGGTTTGTGGTGAGTTAAGAAACAGTCTCTTAGGCGATACGCCATCTACATTCTCAAACGCTCGGAAGGTTCATATTACACAGGAATGAACAAAGAATTAGGGGCTCGTGTCCAGGAACATGAAGCCGCTGCACACCCTAAGTCCCATACCTTTTCTTGCCGGCCTGTGGAACTTGTGTGGAGTGAAGTTGTTGACTCATATCAGGAAGCATTTCATTGCGAACATCAAATCAAAGGCTGGAGCCATGCAAAGAGGGAAGCATTAATTCGCGGCGATAGTAGAGGAATCCATGAAATTGTGAAGGATGAAAGAAAGAGAAGAGAGCAATCAAGAGTAAATTCTCGCGTGGAGCGGAACGAGCCGACAGGTGAGTGTAGACGAAAAGCGGTTCACTGAATATTCCAGGTAATTTACAGCCATACGCTTCGTCCACACCACACAAAAAAACATGTGGCTCCGCTCAGGGCGATAAGAACATTATGACAACCAAAATCATTCCTCCGACATTTATTACTCAATCCGAAGAGGCCTACGACAAAGGATATGATCCAGAAGTAGCGCGTGGATTGCTGCAATTCCTTAGACCATATTACCGACAGATGTACCTCTCCTTGTTCTTTATGGTCATTGTCACTGCTTCTGCCGTGGCAGGACCCTACTTTGTCAAACTGGCAATTGATGAAGGAATCGGAAAACATGATCTGGTTGCATTACGAAATATCGCATTGATCTACGTCCTTGTCTCTGCGGTCCAGCTTGCGACCAACATTGCGCGTGTGCGGATTATGTCTCGCGTGGGGCAGCATGTTCTGTATGATGTGCGTACGGCCATGTTCGATCATCTGCAGAAACTCTCACTGAGTTTTTACAATCGCTATAGTGTGGGACGCGTGATCACGCGCGTGATCAACGATGTCGGGACGTTGCGCGAGTTCGTCACCTGGGCAGTCCTGGCGATTGTGCGCAATTCATTGGCGATCATCGGTACGCTGGTTGCCATGCTATCGCTAAACTTACGACTGTCTCTTCTGACATTTGCTGTTTTGCCGCTGATGATGCTTGCAACTATTCTATTTCGACGTTCGGCGCGGCGGAATTATCGCAAAGTACGTGCCGCGGTCTCATGGACCAATTCGGTGCTGGCGGAGAACGTCAATGGCGTGAGAGTCGTGCAGGCATTCTCACGTCAATCGCATAACTATGAAAATTTCAGGGAATATGTCAATCGATATTTCCTGGAGACAAGTCTGGACGCCGCAAAAGTAGCCTCCCTGTTCACGCCTGTCGTGGATGTGCTTGGGGCAATCGCAACTGCCCTCATTGTTTACATCGGGGGCACTGCCGTGCTCGGTCAGTCAATTACCGCAGGTGTGTTGATCGCCTTCGTTCTCTACATTGACCGTCTCTTCGACCCAATCCGTGATTTGAGTCGGCGTTTCGACACGCTTCAGTCCACAATGGCGGGCGGCGAACGGATTCTTGAATTGCTCAACACACCTGTCGAGGTTCAGGATGCGAACGACGCGCGCGAAATGGAATCAATCCTCGGCGCGGTCCGATTCGAGAACGTCTCGTTCCATTATTCGGATGACCCGACTCTCGTCCTCGATCGGATCGATCTGAAAGTGCATGCGGGTCAAACGGTCGCGCTGGTGGGGGAGACTGGCGCCGGCAAGACCACGATCGTCAAATTGCTTGCTCGTTTCCACGACCCGACCTCCGGCTGCCTGCGCGTGGACGATGTTGACCTGCGTTCGGTGACTCAGGGATCTCTGCGCCGGCAGATGGGCATCGTGTTGCAGGATCCGTTCCTGTTCAATGGCTCCGTCAGAGAAAATATTCTGTTTGGGCGGTTGGATGCAAGCGATGAGGACGTGGTTGCCGCGGCGAAGGCCGTGGGCGCACACGATTTCATCATGCGTTTGAAAAATGGATACGGCACCTCCGTCGAGGAAGGTGGCGCGACGTTAAGCGTGGGACAACGTCAATTGATCTCGTTTGCGCGCGCACTGCTTGCCGATCCGCGCATTCTCATCCTGGATGAAGCAACCTCATCAGTAGATACCCAGACGGAGCAAATCATTCAAAGTGCGCTTGCGGTCCTTCTGAAAGGACGGACATCCTTTGTCATTGCCCATCGTCTTTCAACGATCACCAGCGCGGATAAGATCGTTGTCATCCATGACGGAAAGATCGTGGAGCAGGGAACGCATGCTGAGTTGTTACTAAGGCAGGGAATGTATTACGAATTGTATCGGACAGGGTTTCAGGAATGAAACCGAAGCTGCTTTTTCGTGTCCATGCAGTTCAACGTATGTTTGAGCGAGGTGTTTCTCCAAAGAAAGTATCTGAGGCCCTTCGATCCGGGGCAACGATCGAAGATTATTCAGCAGAGATGCCTGAGCCGAGTCGCTTGATTTTGGGCTTCCAGGGAAATCGTCCGTTCCATGTTGTGACGTCAGAAAACCCTGACACAAACGAAACAACCATTATCACGGTATATCTTCCGGAGCCTGAGAAGTGGAAGAAAGATTTCAGGAGTCGCAGGTGACAAGGGTTTCACGGCAAAAGGTCACAACGGTATACAATGGGAAAACTGAGAAAACCTTAGCGACCCTTTGTGTACCTTCGCGGTAAAAATTTATGATCTGTCTTATTTGCAGGCAGGCTGAAACTCTGAACGGGCTGACGACTGTCCGTTTTGAGCGAGGGGAGATGAAGTTTATAGTTAATCATGTTCCTGCGCGCGTCTGTCCCAGTTGTGGGGAATCCTTTGTGGAGGAAGACATCGCGATACACCTGCTTCAGGCTGCAGAGCAGAGATCCGTCGTGGGAGAGTTGGACGATGTGCGGGAATATGAAATGATTTAGCGAGATGGAAAAGTCCTGCTGGGTCAAGATAATATCTCCCAGCAACTTTATCTATCCTCATCGCTGATACGTCTTTGTTAACAGGTGACTCGGTGCTTTGCCGATCTGGTACCGTTTTGCAATGGCAGAATATGCCCTTTCATTGTAGGATATTCAAAAATGAAAGGCACCGAAATTTTCGTGTGAAAGAGATATGCCAATTCAGGTCCATAAGATAAATCGTTCTGGTATCCAGCAACTGGATTTTGATCTTCCCGATTTTGACGCGATCACAAGTGCATTACCGACAGGTTTGTACACAACCTTCCGCACCTATGCACAGCGGACGAAAGTCATCGGTTTGCGTTCGCATCTTGAGCGACTCTATCTGCCCGCGAAGGCACAGGGAATTGTCCCTGCGTTGCGCAAGCAGGAGGATTTGCGCGAAGCGCTTGCGGAGCAACTGAAGCACCTGGCGTCACCTGAAGCGCGCCTGCGATTAATTCTCGATACGTCTTCTGAACCGGGAACGATCTATATGCTTCTTCAGCCGATGCAGGCGCTGCCGGCTGAAGTCTATAGCCGAGGCGTTCATTTGGAGAGTTCTCGGACAAGCCGTGAGAAACCTTCGCTCAAGCAGACCGCGTTTATCAGCCAATCAGCTTTTGATCGGAGACGGGTGGGTAGTGAAGTATTCGAAATTCTGCTCACTCGCAAGGGACGTATCCTCGAAGGCATGACGAGCAACTTCTTTTACGTCCGGGGCGGTGCGTTGTATACGGCGGGACGCGGTGTCTTGATTGGTGTGACGCGGCAGACTGTGATTACCCTGGCAAAGCGGAATGGCATCGAAGTCTGCTATAAGGCTTTGCCGCTGACCGAATTGTCTGCGGTTGCTGAAGCCTTTATTACAAGTAGTTCACGCGGCATTGTCCCTGTCGTCAGCGTGGATGCCCAACAGATAGCGAATGGAAGGGTGGGGGATTTTACAACAAAACTCATGCAGCTTTACGAAGAAGCAGTCTTGGCGCTTTCAGAGGAAATTATCTGAGCATTGTCTTTTCGCGCACCATGATGCAATCTCCGATTAAGAGGGCGATCCTGGACGACGGGCGACGCCCTGGCTGTGAAATCCCATGGCTTTCTTTGATAAAATCAATTCATGAGACAGTGCCTCCGGAATGGTCATACAAATTGAATCAATCTTTGCTGGTCGCGGGCAAGGATGTCAAATTGTTCAAATATGAAGGCAAAGGTCATTCCTTTATCGGTGATGCCTGTTTGATCTTTATGAATCGTGCAGTCACGTTTCTGACGCCTACGTAAAGAATTCCCAATGAAAAAAATCTTATTCATTGTTGCTCTATTCGTGCTGGCTGCCTGTTCGAAGGAAGTCAAACCCATTCCGGCTGTGACAGCTGTCGCTCAATCAGTTGGGCGCTTTGACGGAATATGGACGGGAAGCGGTAAGGACGCGTCAAAGGCAAAGGTTTTCCAAATTTCGTTTTCCGTTCTGGGGTCAAAAATCACGGACATCCGCTACAGCTTCAACGGAAGAGATACTATTCCGTGTATCAATCTCGATTACACAAGCCTTGATAAAGCCATCCAGCCTTCAATTTCTCAAACACCCTTTTCGATTTCATTGGGTGTCGATCTTGCCACAACGATCACATTTGAAACTGACAGCCTTGCTGCCGGTGATTTGACTGTCCAATGGCATGACCGCAATCCGCGCTGCAACGGAGATTACCAGGTGTCGTGGACCGCAACGAAGCAGGCGCTGAAGGCTTCCACTCCAGGCAATGCGACAAAATCGCAAGCCCCAGCCGCCTTCGAAACATTGATCCAGATATTCGTCTTCGGACTTTCGAACGGCGCTGTGCTGGCACTCAATGCGATCGGTGTAACTCTTATTTACAGCACCGTCCGTACATTGAACCTTGCACATGGCGATGTATTTGCACTTACCTCTGCTCTTGTGACAAGCCTGGTCAATGCCGTTGGGATTACGCAAAAGTGGCCGCCGCTTCAACTTGCCCTGGCATTGATCTTTGTCCTGTGCATGTCCATGTCCCTGGGAGCAATCCTTAGCATGGGCGTGGAGCAATTCGGATTCAAACCGTTCCGTGGTTCGTCACGTCTGGCTCCGCTAATTGCTACCCTCGGACTTTCTTTCATATTATTTCAAGGTGCGTTGGTCTGGCGAACATTCCAGCACTCCTGGATTCCCGGCGAGCATCGCAGTGTACCCGGTCTTCCAGAAGTACCAACCGATGGAATCCCAAATCTGTTGCCAGAGATCAATCTTGTCCGCGCATTTGGACTCCATTCGCAGATCATTATTCGATTCGCAGATGTGTTTGTCATCGCAATGGCTGTGCTCTTCGTCCTGCTTGCAACGTGGTTGCTTCAGAAGACAAGGACCGGACATGCCATCCGCGCACTTTCACAAAATCAGGAAGCAGCACAGATCCTGGGCGTCAATGTAAATCAGACGATCACACGAGCCTTCGCCATCGGTGGCGCGTTTGCGGGCGCGGCGGCATTCATCTTTGCCCTGTATTATGGAAGACCCTTTGGCGTGCACGGCGCGCAGAGTGGTCTCCTCGCTTTTGCGGCGGCTCTGCTGGGTGGCATTGGCAGTCCTGTGGGGGCATTGATGAGCGGTCTTTTTATGGGAGTTGTTTCCTCACTGAGTGATTATTACCTCAGCGCGCAGTGGACTCCTGTTCTGCTGCTCGCGCTTGTCGTTGTGTTATTGGCATGGCGTCCGTTGGGGTTGACCTCATCCGGCGAGTCGGTAACAGAGTCTGCTCCGGCACGTGACTCCGTCATTTTGACGGCCGTCAATCGTAAGTCCGGCTGGATGCGCTGGTATTTCCTGCTGATCGCATTCGCCATTTCGCCCATCATCTTTCCATCGGGTCAAAACATTTTGAGGACGGCAGGCGTTTTCATTATCCTGACACTTGGGCTGAATATTGCACTGGGAATTTCCGGTCTGCTCGATTTTGGTTTTGCCGCCAGCTTTGGATTTGGCGCTTATGCCGCAGCCTTATTGCATCGCTTCGATTTTTCGTTGGTGTTGCTGGCAGGCATTGGCGTTGGAGCAATATTTGGGATGGTCAAAGGCGGCTTAGCAGGGCGTTTGCGCGGCGATTTCCTTGCAGTTGCCACGTTGACGCTGGGATTGCTGGCACGACAGGTGGTGATCAACCTTGGGACGCTGACCGGTGGCGCAGGCGGACTTGGCGGATTTGGTCCGTTTCATTTTCTGCGCCTGGGCCTGGTTTCGCCGACGATCAAGTTTTACCTTGTCTTCGCCTTTGTTTTGCTCGCGGCGTGGGCAAGCTCGCGGTTAATCAAGTCCCGCACAGGACGTGCCTGGCTTGCGTCCAGTGAAGACGAACTGGCCTCCCTATCGCTGGGCGTGGATGTGTCGCGCTCGCGCCTGTGGGCCTTCGTCGTCAGTTCCGCGCTGGCTGGTTTGGCTGGCGCGTTATATGCAGGAACGCTCTGGTACGTGGATCCAGATACGATGTCATTTCACATTTCGTCGCTGATTCTGGCAATGGTAATTCTGGGTGGCGCCGGGGATGTTTCGGGCGCAATCATAGGCGCAGTGGTGATCGTGCTCTACGACAAAATATTTGTACCGCAACTTGCAGACTGGATTGCATTGATCTGGCCATCGGGCCTGGCAATCGGTTCCGCGCCTGATATCCGTGGCGCATCTTTTTTCAATTTTGGCATTGCGTTATATCTGACAGTCTTATGGCGTGCAAGAAAGCATCCAGCACGCTGAGTCCTAAGATCAAATTCGAGGAGGATCGAAATGAACAACGTCCGCCCACATTTACGAATGCTCACGGAAGAACAGACGAACGAGATTCATCAATACACATTGAAGATACTCGCAACCACCGGCGTGCGCGTGGACTCACCGTTTGCGTTGGAGATG
>JBGPNQ010000294.1:0-6942 GCA_041487615.1 Anaerolineae bacterium | reverse complement strand
TGTGCGGCTTACAAATCGTCCTGAGGCTATCATTGTTAATGACCGGACAGAACCCCCATAAGGGGGCAATGTGCGGCTTACAAATCGTCCTGAGGCTATCATTGTTTGATGACTGGACAGAACCCCCATAAGGGGGCGATGTGCGGCTTACAAATAGTCCTGAGGCTATCATTGTTTAATGACCGGACAGAACCCCCATAAGGGGGCAATGTGCGGCTTACAAATCGTCCTGAGGCTGTTGCTCTTTTTGATGCCATGACAAACCAGCGCGAACGCCAATCCACACAAATCATTCTGAAGAAGTCCGTCATGCAGATACACGGGACAAAGCATATAAAACGCGTTCACCTTGCCATTGGCGAGATCTCTGAACTAGATCAAAATCTCATTCAGCAGCACTGGCTTGAACTTAGCAAAGGCACGCCTGCGGAACAGGCACAACTTCATTTTCGTCTTATCAAAGCAGAAGTGCAATGCATGGCTTGTTTTTCAAAATATTATCCTTTGGATGGAAAAATCCACTGTCCTCAATGCGGCAGTTATGGTGCGAAAATTTTATCGGGCGAGGAGTTCTATCTTGAATCGATCGAGCTGGATGACGACCAAAGCTAAATTCCTGTGGATGACCGGCGCGCTATTCTTCATGCTGGGATGTGGGCTCACAGCGCCTGCCTATTCTCCAACGCCGGACCTGTTCGCCACGCTACAGGCTTCCACTCCCTCTGGATATGTGCCTCCCGAAGTGACTGAAACGATCGCGACTCCAGTTTTCAACGGTTTTACTCCCATCCCTTCGCCAACCGGGGATTCGAATCCCGCCTCCGCTCCAACAGCCATTCCCTCGCCATCCTCCGCTGACCAGCCAACCGGACATATCGTCTTCACCTGTCAGGTTTACAGAGTTCAGTCTGGGAATCAAGTCTGTATCATGAACGCCGATGGGTCGGGTTATCGAAGGCTCACGACGGAAAACAATATTCAGCATTTTTATCCATCCCTTTCGCCAGATGGAAAGTATATACTGTACGCAGGATTCCGCGAGGGAAATGTATATGAGATCTACAGGCTTGACATCAATGATGGCAGCCTGGATCGACTCACAAACAGGCTGGGAAATTTAACAGCGCCGGAATATTCGCCGGATGGTGCGCGCATCGTCTTTGCACGCGGCAACCCAAACACTGGCAAGTTCCAGGTCATCATCATGGACCGAAGCGGGGAGAACGTGGGAAATATCCCGGGGATAAACGGTTGGGACCCAACCTGGTCACCTGACGGCAAGCAAATTCTTTTTGCATCCGACCGCGATGGTTCGAACCAGTTATATATAGTGACGATCAAGACCGGAGGACTCAAAAGGATTACCAACCTGCCTGCCCTCCGCGGTCGCAGCGATTGGTCGCCGGATGGTCAATATATTGTCACATATTCCGGTGACGCCTGGCAGCGTGAGGTCTATATTATGAGCGCAGATGGGTCGGGTGTGCGTCAATTAACTCCCAGCGGCGGGAACAGCCAGGGTCCCTCTTTTTCACCAGATGGAAAATGGGTTGTGTTCACCGCTTATTTCGATCATTATGGTGACGATCACGGTTGTGAGATCTACATCATCCGCACCGATGGCACAGACCTGCGCCGGTTAACAGATAATGACTATTGCGATTACCAGCCGCGCTGGGGTCCGTAAAGTTACCTGTCGTTGCGAGCCGGAGCGTAACGAGCGCTCGCAACGACAGGCATTCTTACCAATTCTGTAACAAAGCAGAGACCAATTTCACGCGTTCCGCCAGACTCTTTTCAAAGATATATTCGCGCTCTGAGTGATAGCCTTCGCCTATTGCACCCAATCCATCCAGGACCGGGATTCCCAACGGCGCAACAAAATTTGCATCAGAGGCACCGCCTGTCCCGCCGGCTTTTAGTTCAATCCCAATTTGCGCGGCAATGAATTTTGCCTTTTCAAACGTGGCCTGCATCCTGTCATCGAATGGCAGTGGTGGCCGGTTCAAGCCGCCGGTAATTTCGATGGATGTGCCGTCCAAAAAGGGCCTGAGCTTCTTCATTTCTGACTCAAGCCGTTCCCATTCGCCAGGTTGCATGACGCGAACATCCACTTGAATGACGGCTTCTTCCGGGACAACATTCGAAACCGTGCCGCCCTGAATCACACCGACGTTAAGCGTTGTCTGCTTTGAGTAATCGGTCAGCTTTTGGATGGCGATGACTTGATGCGCCATTTCCTCGATGGCATTGCGTCCCTTCTCGTGGTCGCCGCCTGCGTGTGCAGTGCGTCCTTTCGTTTTGACCCGGAACTCTCCCACGCCTTTGCGCCATGTCTTGAGCGAGCCGTCCAGCAAAGCGGACTCAAGCACAAGTACCAACTCGGATTCCCTTGCGATGGACTCAATCAATGGGCGCGATGTTTCACTGCCGATCTCCTCATCGGATGTGCATAATAAGGTGACCGGACGCGTCATTCCGTTTTTGCGCGCTTCCTCAATTGCCGCCAGACTGATCACGATGCCTGCCTTCATATCGAGTGTGCCGGGACCGAATATCTTTCCGTCCTCTTCACGGTATGGCATCTTCGACAGTGTGCCAAGTGGGAACACCGTGTCCATATGGCAGAGGAGGAGGATCGGTTTGGAAGGATGAAGACTGGACGATGAAGGGTGAAAACGTGCGATGATATGGTTTCCGGTTTCCAGGTTTGGAATGATTTCAGTCTGAGCGCCAAGCGCACGCGCTTCCTCGGCGACGATGGCACCGACACGGTCTACGGCGGATTTATCATGTGAGGGAGATTCAGTTTCAACGAGGGATTTGATGAGGGATTTTAGATTCATGATTTCCTCGGTGGTTGAGTGCGAGCAGTCGAAACTACTTGTAAGCAGAATTATTTTGATTAGTGATGGTCTCGATACGAGCCCACGAGCACGGCTCTACTCGACCACCGAGTTACCTCAGAAAGAAAACTATCGTTCCCACCACAGCGCAATATATCGCAAAGACATATAACGAACGCTTGCCCAGGTAATCGATCAGCCACTGAATCGCAAACCAACCGACGATCGCGGCGGTGACAAATCCCACCGCGAGCAGGGGCAGGAACTCGCCAAGATTCGGCAGCTTGAGCACATCAAGCGTTTGATATCCACCAGCGGCCAGCATCACCGGCACAGACATAAGAAACGCAAACCGCGCCGCGGAGGGACGGTCAAAGCCGCGGAACATGCCGCCGCTAATCGTCGCGCCACTTCTTGATGCACCTGGGAAAACCGCGATGATCTGGAACAACCCGACGATCAAGGCATCCAGCCAGGTCATGGAAGGAAGAGCCCGATTCTTCCTTGTCAACAATTCAGCCAGGGCAAGCAGAATCGCAGCAGAGATAAGACGAATTGACGCTTCCAGCATGGGTTGTTTGAGCAGGGTTTCGATGGCGTCTTTCAGAAGGTAACCGATGATCAAAGCCGGAATGGTGGAAATGATGATATACCAAGCCAGTTTATTTTCCGGGGTGGAAAAGGGTCTGGCGAAGAATGCCTTTACAAGATTGAACAAGTCTTTCCCATAGAAAGCGATGAGCGAAATAATTGTCCCCAATTGGACAATGACGAGAAATGAGACCATCGCGTCATCGGCGGGGATGTTGAGCAGCTTTTGCATGATCAACAAATGGGCGGTGGATGAGACGGGGATGAATTCGGTCAATCCCTGAATGATGCCGAGAATAAAGGACTGGAGGATTGTCATTGATTCTCCAAATTAGAGGTTTCGCCAGCCGTCAAGATATTGAAACCTGCTTTCAAAGTTCTTGGTGATTCCAAATTGGCCATAATAAATAACCGTATACATCAGGCTTTCTCCAATAAATCCTTCCGGAAAGATAATTCCCCTGATCCCTTCCACATTGGATATGACACATTCCCGCCTTGTCAGTACATCGATAATTAATAACACGTAATATTTGGGCGGTTTGCCCTCGGTGGTTTCCTTCCATTCCTGAACCGCCAGGAAACGGGATTCCGGTGACCAGATGCAAACTCTCCCAAAAACCCGATTCTCAAAGGAATCTGAAAATCCGCTGATGGACAGAGAGTAGTAACCATAATCCTGCTGGATTTCACCCAGATATGTTAAGACGGCGCTGTTCTTCTTGTTTGGAGCCGGAAATGTGAGTGGTTTTATCATTAAATCTCTCGATTATCTTTCCATTCGAGTAATTGGCTTACGCGATGGATGAATCTTGACCTGTAGGAACATAGAGAAGAAATCGCCAGGCTTGTGACAATTAACTGTTTTGCTGGGTCCCTGCGGTTGCTTGTTTACGCTTCGCATTATTAGACCATTGACCGAGCAATTCTGGCACTCTTAATTCAAATGTCCCATCTGCAATGTAGATTCGGATCTGTTCCATCAGTTGAATCAACGCTCGCAAATTGTGAATGGAAAGAAGTGTACCAGCCAATAATTCCCTGGCCACAATGAGATGACGAATGTACGCGCGTGTGAAAGTTTTACAGGTATAACAGTCACACGCTTCGTCGATGGGACGCTCATCGCGGGCAAAGGTCGCGTTCATGAGGTTAAGACGTCCATCTGGAGCAAAGGCGGAGTGGTGACGCGCCAGGCGTGTGGGCAATACACAGTCAAAGATGTCAATGCCGCGCGCGACACCGTTGATCAAATCTTCGGGGGTGCCGACTCCCATCAGGTAGCGTGGTTTGTTTTCGGGCAATAGGGGAGTGACCACGTCGAGCATTTCGTGCATCTCCTGCTTGGTCTCGCCAACCGAGAGTCCGCCGATGGCGATGCCGGGCGTATCGAGAGAAGCGATGAATTTGGCGGAGGCAGCTCGAAGGTCCACTTGGATGCCGCCCTGGAGGATCCCGAATAAAGCCTGGTCGGGGCGCGTCTGCGCTTTGACGGAACGTTCCGCCCAGCGATGAGTCCGATCCATGGCGATGGCGCTGTAGGCTTTGTCGTTGGGATCGGAACATTCGTCGAACGCCATGATGATATCCGCGCCGAGGTTCTCCTGGATCGCAATGGACTTTTCGGGCGTGAAGCGATGTGTCGAGCCGTCGATGTGACTCTTGAAGGTCACGCCATCATCGTCGATCTTGCGGGTTTGTGAAAGCGAGAAGACTTGAAATCCGCCCGAGTCGGTGAGCATGGGACGATGCCAGTGCATGAACTTGTGCAATCCGCCCATGTCGCGCACGATCTCGTCGCCGGGACGAAGGTAGAGATGGTAGGTATTGCTCAAGACGAGCGATGCGTTTATATCCTTGAGATGCTCGGGCGTGAGGGTCTTCACCGTTGCCTGCGTGCCAACGGGCGCGAAGACCGGTGTGAGGAGGTCGCCGTGAGGGGTGGTAAATATCCCTGTGCGGGCGCGGTTGTCCCGAGCGGTGATTTGGAATCCGAACATGAAGATGATTATAACGGGAGAGATTAAAGAATAGGAATCAGGTCGCCGGCTTATATTGGTAACAACCAGCCAAATGCGAAACTGACGAGGTTCATGCTCAAGCTTAAACAGATGGCTTCGTTGAATCGCAATCGGTTGGCGGAAATGGAATACAACGCCAGAGCTTCAAGCAGCCAGATAAGAATCTCCGCGATTAACAAGGCAATAAGATATTGTCGGAAGAAAGCGTTTAACATGACCCAAAGCAGCGATTGGGTGATAATATTTGCACAAATGCCCGTCAGCAAAATCGGGCGAATCGGCTTTTTGCGCCAGGTGCAGTAACCGGTAATAACTACCCCCTCAGTGACAATTGTGATAAGAAGGGTGAAAATCAATTCTTTTTGGAACGCCGAACGAGGAAAATAATCAATCCGATAACCAGTCCGCCAATGGACAACATACAGACGCAAAGTATGAGGAGCAAATTCACTCTCGAGAAAGCTTTCAGGCTGAACTGTGCTTCCACGACCATATCGTCCGGGCGGACCGTCACTTTATATTTTGAATCAAATGCGTCTGTT
The DNA here is from genome assembly GCA_041487615.1 of Anaerolineae bacterium. Classification (GTDB taxonomy): domain Bacteria; phylum Chloroflexota; class Anaerolineae; order Anaerolineales; family Villigracilaceae; genus Defluviilinea. Next base: position 942 of record JBGPNQ010000294.1, on the reverse strand, counting down.
TCAAAGATATTGCTCTGACGCGTTTGTCCGTCGGAAAATTGGATTTCAAGTTTGTGATATTGACTAAAGCCATAAGCCAATGCACTGCAACTGGAAGCATCACACGTAAATCCCTGTGGCCCCAATTCCTTCAAGGGTGATGCATCACTGCAATCAGATTGCTCACACTCATACAAAATCCCCGAAGTAATGGTGGCTGACTCGCCCGTGAATGTAAATTCCATGGTCGGCTTCGGACCGGTATCGGCGCGCACAACGTGAGCGCGGACCAACACGCCAATAATAAGCATGGATAAAAGGAATATTCTGGATTTTGTCATGGCAATCCCTCCGAAATACGATTTCAAAAGGTTCTGGTCATCTACCGTTTTCTCTGCGATCAATCGAAAATCTGCTCCACCGGGAATTTGTTTGAGTGACCTCGCTTTTCGTCTTCTGTGCTTCGCCTATGCAGATCGCCGCATTCGTATAAAAAGACCAATCAGTGCAAACACCAACAGCTCTCCAAACATGAAGCCAAAATTATATTCGTTTCCGGCATTGTGGACTTCGTAGATCTGTATATCTGGGTTGAAGAATGACAGGACGAGGGTCACCGGTGCGATCATCCCATGCCAAAGGCCGGCGAAGGCGCCTGCCACGCGTCCCTGGGCATCAGGCTGATTTACCTGGGGATTGGGACCGGGCATGCTGAGCTGGATGGTAGAGTCAGTTGTATTGACCTGTATGCTGGAGCCAGGAGCACAGGCTGCCGTCATCGAGAGCAAGATTATGGACAAGATTAGCGAGAGATTCTTCTTCATCTCTTTACCTCCAGAGCTATTAAAAGTGCAATTTGGGATTTCGCTGTGACAGTGCCAAGTTTATGCCCGATGTGACAAGCCAGCATCCCCTGTGTGATGAATCGGACACAAATAAGTCAAAGTCATTATACAATACGAT
>JBGPNQ010000293.1:0-6971 GCA_041487615.1 Anaerolineae bacterium | reverse complement strand
ACGGACTTTTATTTTGATTGGTCCTGGCCGCTGGGGGTCATCGGACCCCATGCAGGGGGTGCCCGTTACGTATGCCGACATATTCAATACGCGCGCCCTGGTGGAAGTGGCCGGTAACCGGACTGGCTTCAGCTCTGAACCCTCTTATGGGACACATTTCTTTCAAGACCTGGTGGAATCACAAATCTACCCATTAGCGGTGCGACCGGCGGAACCTGGAGATCACTTAAATTGGGATTTCATCAGTCAGTCTGAGAACCAGATGCCAAAATTTTTTGTCGAGCAAACCGAGGCCAGCCGTTGCATCAAGATTATCCATATTCCGTCGGAACGTCCTGGCTATCATTTGGAAATCATCATGGATGGTCAAAGTGGCTTGGGCTATTTGACCCGCTCCAAACCGTAACAGCTGTGGAAGATGTGATTGAGGGAATGAGACACTGGGCGGGACATGCTTTCTAGGATCAAAATGGGAGCGATATCCAAGGTGGGCATAACAAATGGTAATGGTGGAAATCATGAACTCTTCGAACAACGTAATTCCAGGTGGCTTTTTCTCCATTTTGCAGCCCTGGTGAGGGCACGATTACAATGAACCGTATAAACAGTAACGGTAAAACGACTGTAACAATACCTTGACAGACATAGTATTTTGTTGTATATTGTACCTATGGACGAGTCAACAACCCCCAACAAAATCTCCTCAGACCTGCTCAGAGGTCATACCGATACGATTATCCTGAAGCTATTGATCAGCGGCGACAAATATGGATATGAAATATCGAAGTTGATCCATACAAACTCCTCTGGTGAATATGAACTTAAGGAAGCCACCATGTACTCGAGCCTGAAAAGGCTGGAGAGTGACGGCAGTATCACCTCTTATTGGGGAGATGAGACCCAGGGCGGCAGGAGAAGGTATTACCAGATTACCGCAAAAGGTAAGAAGGCCTATTCTCAAAATAAAGATAATTGGGAGTACGCCAAGCGTATTCTCGATCAGTTGCTATAAAGGAGCATAACCATGAATGATAGATTAATGAAATATTTGGATGGCTTATTTTCATCCAATGAGGATTTGAAAACGCTCAAGGACTTAAAAGAAGAGCTCTTCAATAATTTACGGGAGAAGATGAATGATCTGAAGGCTCAGGGCCACGATGACGAAACTGCCTATCAGATGACCATTGACTCGATCGGCGATATATCCGAGCTAATCGAAAATATCTCCGCCCGCACAAGAGAACTGCTGGAGTTGGCGCAGAAGGATTTTTCAATGCTTGAGCTTCAGAAATCCGACCTAAAAGAGGTGAAAGTCCATGCTGGAAAGTTTGACTACAGCGACCTGAATGGAACCGACTTTAGTGATTCGGATCTAACAAACTGTTCATTTTATTGCAGTGATTTGAATAATGTGAAATTTGACGGCGCGGACCTTAGCGGATCAAAAATAGTGATGTCGTCTCTAAATGGTGCAAGTTTTAAAAACAGTATTTTGAAAAATACTTATTTTAGCTACTCAGAATTTTCCGGCACAAGTTTTGAAAACTGTACTTTCGAACAAACACGCTTTCACTATTCAGATCTTTCCGGACTGCGTCTTGATGGTCAAACATTCATTGGTACGATTTTTGATAAGTCCGAGCTAAAAGAGACATCTTTTAGTGGTGCTGTTCTTAGAAATGTTTCTTTCAAAAATGCGGACGTAAAAAAAGCTATTTTTAACGGCGCTACCATCGACAGGTTGACGTATGCTGTTCTAAAAGGTTACGGTGCAGACTTGACGAATGTAACTTTAACCTAGTAATTTCCACCAGACCGTTCATGTTCTAACCAAAATCTTTAGAGGTATGGCCCTCTAAAGACAACTACATTTTTTCAGTGACTGAAAAAATGGCGAATTTACGCACGTTTTTTTATCAACCGATTTACTTTGAAAAGCTGAAAGGAGCTTCTTATGAATAATACACAATCCCAAAATAATCCCATGAAACGGGTATTGTCCTTGCGAGATTTTCGACTTCTATTTGTCGGCGCTAAACGAAGTTATGTTTAGAGGCGCAACACTCAAAAATGTGGCTTTCGGTGCCATTGAAGCCATCTGCTTTGACGGCGCGACGATGGATAAGCTGTGACCTATGCCGCACTCAAAGGCATGCAGGCAGATTTATCAAAGGTTACTATTACATAAGGAGTGAAGAATATGCAAAACCAAGCAATCCAAGTGAAAGGGCTGCAAAAGTCCTACAAGAAACTTCATGTTCTAAAGGGCGTAGATTTTGAGGTGGAAAAAGGCAGTATTTTCGCCCTGCTCGGCTCCAACGGCGCGGGCAAGACAACGATTGTCAAAATCCTCACCACGCTGCTGAAACCGGACGGCGGGACCGCCTTCGTAAACGGATTCGAGGTTGTGTCAAAGGACGACGATGTGCGGCAGTCGATCAGTCTGACCGGGCAATTCGCCGCTGTGGATGAGATCTTGACCGGTCGGGAAAATTTGATCATGATCGCCAAGCTGCGGCATCTCAAAAATCCGCTTCAGGTCGCGGATGATTTACTGACCCGCTTCGGCCTGACCGATGCCGCCGACCGCAGAGTTTCCACCTATTCGGGTGGTATGCGCCGCAGGCTCGACATCGCCATGAGCCTGGTAGGGAAACCGCAGCTCATTTTCCTCGACGAACCGACTAACGGGCTTGACCCCGAAGCACGCATCGAGGTTTGGAAGACTGTCAAAGAGCTTGCTAATAATGGCACGACGGTACTTCTGACTACACAGTATTTGGACGAGGCTGAACAGCTTGCCGATCGAATTGCCATTCTGCATGAGGGTAGGATTATCGCCAACGGCACGCTCGCAGACCTGAAAAAGCTATTCCCGCCCGCAAAGGTGGAATATATTGAAAAACAGCCGAGCTTGGAGGAAATATTCCTCGCAATCATCGGCAAAAAGGAGAAGAAGTAATGGAAACGATCAAGAAACACTTTCGCGAAGCGAGCGATATGGGCGTCATGCTTGGACGTTCCATGCGCCATATTCTTCGCAGCATGGACACCATCATCACGGTCACCATCATGCCGATTGCGTTTATGCTGCTGTTTGTCTATGTGTTCGGCGGCGCAATTCAAACCGGCACGGATAACTATGCAAATTACCTGCTGCCTGGCATCCTGCTGATTGCGATTGCAAGCGGCATAGCCTATACGTCTTACCGTCTGTTTATGGATATGCAAAGTGGCATCTTCGAACGGTTCCACTCCATGCCGATTGCGCGTTCGGCCCCGCTGTGGGGGCATGTGCTGACCTCACTGGTATCCAATGCGATTTCGGTTGTCGTTATCATTCTCGTAGCGCTCATTATGGGCTTCCGCTCGTCGGCGGGAGTACTGTCATGGCTTGCCGTAGCCGGTATACTCGCCCTGTTTACGCTGGCCTTAACCTGGATCGCGGCGATTGCCGGATTGTCCGCAACATCGGTGGACGGTGCAGGCGCCTTTGCCTATCCGATTATCTTCCTACCATTTGTCAGCTCGGCGTTTGTGCCGACCAAGTCGATGCCGTCGGGCGTGCGCGCCTTTGCCGAAAACCAGCCAGTGACCTCGATCGTGGATGCCATCCGTGCGCTGCTGTCAGGTCAGCCAGTGGGCAATGACATCTGGATTGCGCTCGCGTGGTGCGTCGGGATTATGCTCGTGGCTTATGTCTTTGCGATGCGGGCGTATAAAAAGCGGGTGTGAAAAACAATACTTCGCCAAAAATAGCTTGAGAAAATAGGGCTTTTTGTAGTAGCGTAGAAGTCGGCCAAGACCAAAACTCGCTACAAAAAGCCCATGACAGACATTTTGGCACTTTTACAACTTTGATTGGTATTCCTGTTCTGGCAAGCGAACGTCTGCCGGAAGGCGCAACGGCTTTCGGTTTATTGAGGTCGGCCTTTGCAGGAGGAAATTTCTTTGGTTATCTGTTCGCCGGATCTTTGGGACGGCCCGGATGCATCGCGTATGCGCTGGATCATGATCGTGTTATTCGCTTCGTTTGGTGTGGTGATCGGGTCATTCGGTTTCATCCCCTATACCTGGGTCGGATGATCTCCTTGTTAATGTTATCCAGTACCGGGCTGTTCCGCATCTCGCAGGCAATCGCTGGCGCACTAAGCAAATGGAACCTGACTTTAGTATTTGCATTACCGGGTATGCTGGTTCTAGTGATGACAGTATGGATAATCTTCCAACCAGAACTTAAAAGCATCAGCGCGAGTCTCACAAGCGCAGAAGCAGAAGGGTGAGAGCCGATTCGTCAGAGCCGCGCTCCCTTGACGGCTTGTCCTGCGTCTATTTGATAATATGTGCTACTTCAGTTCATAGTGCTGGCATCATCACCCTATGACGACTGCCATTACCCAAGCTTTCGCGAATGTCGCATTCATCAAATAGACAACAGCGATACGCCATAAGCTAACGGCAAGGCTTGTTTTGGCGGCAAAACTATCCTTCGCTGAAGTGCTTTTTTCACAGGCAGCCCAGGCGAAACCAATTGTTGGAATAGCGAAATAGCGCTCACTTCACTTTAGGGGATATAGGTATCACAGCCAATATACAGGTAGAAACCTGGGAAACATCCAGCTGATGAAATAAAACGGGGATTGCTTTGCTGGGCTTGCAGAAACGTCCAAATTTTCATATTGTCTGCGCCTGTGGGTCAAGCGGTAATTTGACGGGCTGTCCTCCATTCATGGCTGACATTCGCAGCCCAAGGATCAATTCCTGATCCAACCGTCCCTGGTAGGCACCGTAAGTCGGTTCGTTCCCATTGCGGACGGCGTCCACCAAAGAGAGCAGACATCCCGCTACGCCAATTTCGTCATCGTGCCATTGGGCACCATGACCCTGCACAACGGGGCGGAAGGGATTGTCCCATTGCACAATGGGCAGGTCACGATCGCCGGTATGCGCCACGATAGAGATCAATGCTCCACCGTCCACGCGTTCCCAACGACGTTCCAGCGTGATGAAACGAGGCGCCTCGCCACCAGGACTCAGCAGTGAAAGTCGCTCCTCCACTTCCAGCCCCACCCCAATGGTGATCCCCATCCCTCTTTCAGCCAGGAAGCGACTGCTGCGCCACCAGCGCAGGGCTGAGTCGTAACCGACATCGGTCCAATGGAAAACACCGATCTGTCCGTCCTGGAATTCGATGATGCCGTGTTCCTGTGTTTCTATACGCGAACTGCGCGTCCCAGCCAGCCGCGACCAGTGCGGTGCAAGATCATATTGCCTCACCGCGCCGGTCACCTGGATGGGTTTGGCATCGAAGCCCAGATACGAGCGCAACACACTCATACCGTGATAGCCGTGCCCGGCGAAATCGTTAAAAGCGGTGTGGACGCGCCCGAATAGCCCGGATTGGATCAGTTTGAGTTTGATCTGCTCCAATGGGCGGCGATGGAACTGTTCGGCAATTTCGATTTTCAAGCCGCGCCTCTGCGCCGCGGCGATGATGGCATCTGCCTCACTCAGTTTGTGTGCGATGGGTGTCTCCAACAAGACATGCAACCCTGCCTCGACCGCCATCAGCCCGACTGCGCCATTGGCATGATAGTTGACGCTCACCAGGCCGATTTCCGGCGCAGTCTCGCGCACCAGTTTATCCAGATCGGTATAGCCGGGCACGCCCAGACTTTGACTCAAGCGTTTGGCTGAGTCAGTATTGCGCCCCCACACCGAAATCAGTTCAACGTCCTCGGGCAGGGCTTTGATCAGCGGACCATATAGGTAATCGGAACGTTTGGCGGTGCCGATGATGGCAGCCCGCAAAGGATGCTTGCTCATGGGTGTTGTTCTCCTGGCACAGTGTAGTGAGTTTGTTCCGCATATTGCACAAGCGCTTTGCCCACAGGCAGTACCTTTAGGTTATCGATCCTGACCAGGCGCACCAGCAATTTTTCCAAATACTCCGCACGGACTGGTCCCCAGCCCTCGTTGTCCAGTCCGTGCAGGTTGTAGATCAACCAACCGGAAGGCCGCGCCAGCAATCGGGCAACGTATTCATCGAGATGACGTTCACAGTTATCAGGTCCATAACCGCTGGTGGTCAGTTTGACCTGACTGGGAAACGGCAATGGATTGATCGCATCGCCGCCTGTACGGTAGGCGCGCACCACGGTCGGCAACCAGGCTTCAATCTCGGGCGTGGACGCGTTGTAGGCAAAATTGAAAACCGCCTGATGCGCCTCGAAGCCTTTCAACTCATTCTCGAATATTTCCAGGCAACGTGTGATGGATTTTTGTGCGTTTACCAGCGGCATGTTCGCAAGATTGTGATGAATTAATCCATGTGGCATGATCTCGTGCCCGCGCGCTTGCAGGGCATTCCATAAGTCGAAATCGCCTTTGGGGAAGTTATGATAGATGTCGAACACCTTTTCGCCATCCACTTCCTCCAGCGCCAGCACGTTGAAGCAGGCTGACAACCCAAATCGTTCGTAGATGTCAGCGATCTTTCGGTTGGAATGTTCAAATCCATCGTCAAAACTTAGGCTGATGATATACATTTTTTCACCCTATCATGTAGGTTCGGGATAAGAGGCTCGAGGGGATAAACTTGCATCGGCGAAAAACAACCTTCCCAGGAGGCCTCATGGAGAGTCTAACTGAATTGTTTTGCGATGTCGATGATTTCGGCTTGATTATCCGCGTGCTTGCTTAATAGTGGTGGTATCATTGCCCCATGACCATATCATCCCTTTGTGGGACAGCCACCGCCCAAGCCTTCGTGAATATCGCCTTCATCAAATATCGCTTGGCAAAGCTCGATTGAACTAACAACAAGGCTTGATTAGCTTACACATTACGGTTTTGAGAGATTGGAATAACAACAGGTTTCAACTTAAGATTAGACAAGACGGCAAGGAAATCAGGCAAGATATGAAGACCGGTAGCCAGACAGCGCTTGAGCCACCGCAGGCCAAGTT
>JBGPNQ010000292.1:0-6989 GCA_041487615.1 Anaerolineae bacterium | reverse complement strand
GCCTCTTGTCCTCGCAAATATTCTCGCGCCTGTGATCGTGCGTCTCTTCGATGCGGGGCTCGCGGATCTCATCGAAGCTCATGGCGCGATCATCTTAAGCGGGATCCTGCAAGAGCAGGAGGGACGCGTCGTCGAAGCCGGGCAGACGAAAGGTCTACGAATGAACGAGAGGAGACAGATGGGTGATTGGGTTGCGCTGACAATGAGTCGCCGAGTCTAAAATTCCCCACGATGTACTATTTAATTCCTGATACAAACTGCTAAAATTGCGCTACATTTTTACCAAAGGAGAATGAGATGAAGAGCAATAATAAGGTTTTTCTGGCGGTCGCATGTCTGGCCCTGGCGATGTTGTCATGTCAGGCGCTAACCGGCGGTGGGAATACGCCCACAGTTCCCAATGGGACGGAAGCTCCTGTAACTGAAGTGCCCACGGGAGATGTTATTCTGGATGATGATTTTTCCTCCTCCAAGTGGGGAACCGGCACAGACTCGGATAGTTCTGTTGAATACAAAAATGATGCCTTGCAGATGGTCATCTTCAAAAAGAATTATTTTGTATGGAGCACGCCCAATGATCAGGATTACAAAAACATCCATATGGAAGTGACCGTTACGAATAACAATACCGACCCGACCACTGCATTCGGGATTATGTGTTATCAGCAGGTCACAAGCGATGCATTCTATTATCTTGCCATTACTCCGGCAGGAGAATACGCGATTACCAGGGCGTCCGTGGCTGTGGACGATGTGATCCTCACAAATAACGCCAAATGGGAATATTCCGATTTCATAACAGCGAATGCTCCGTCCTATCGCATCGGTGCCGACTGCGGCAATGGTACATTGACCCTGTATGTAGGCGGACAGAAGGTCGATTCTGTTTCCGACACAACCTATACCAACGGTGGCGTTGCATTGTTCACCTGGAGCGGTGAAGAAGCGGCCTCGGCAAACCTTACGTTCGACGATTTCCGGATGACGAAATTACCGTAGCCATCCTGTTCGAAATGAAAATCCTGCATTCATTCCGAATGCAGGATTTTTTGCCACTTATTGCACAAATTGTCCAGCCTTGTGGATGCCATTGCGGGAAGTATCAAAATGCCAATCTTTTTTTGTGGCACTTCGTAATTGATTTACTGAAATTTTGTGCTATTATTCGATAAACATGGATCGTCGTAAACTCGTCCTGTACCTGCTTTTGAATGTGTTCATTTCTGCATGTGTGACTGGAGCGATCCTGTTCTGGTATGACCGCAACTACCGTTCGGCGGCTCTTTCCCCGGTTCAGCCTGCTCCGGTTGCGAACAACCAATCTGCCCCTCAACCGACTCTCAATCCGCAGGTGGATATTCCCGTGGAGATTGTCAGCGTCATCGGCGCGGGGACGTTAAACGCAGAGTGGGTTGTTGTCAGCTATAAAGGCGACGACCAGATCAACCTGGCGAACTGGGAGTTGCGGGACGAAAACCGACATGTCTTTGTCTTCCCGCAACTCGTTTTGCACAAGGATGGAGCAGTACAGGTTCATACGTCTACCGGAACGAATACTGTAATTGACCTCTATTGGAATGCCAGCGATCCCGTTTGGGAATCTGGCGAGGAGGCACAGTTGTTCGATCCAAGTGGAAACGTGCGCGCGAAATATAAGGTGCCATAGAATAAACACGCCGCTGGTTGCGTAGCCCTGGGCGTTCATTGCGAAGGGCGTATCGAAACCAGATATTTGAAGAATACTTGTATTGATATGTTTGACAGTTATTGGTGATTTCGACTGCGGGCGTCTCAATCACCAGGTTCATAATAAAATGACTCAAGCACTCTACCGTAAATACCGACCCAAGGAATGGGACGAAGTGATGGGGCAGGACCACATCGTCACCACGCTCAAGAACGCCATCACGGCCGACCGTGTTGCGCATGCCTATCTCTTTGCAGGTTCGCGTGGAACGGGCAAGACCACGCTTGCACGTCTTTTGGCGAAGGCGGTCAATTGCACGAATCCCGATCCAACCAAACGTCCCTGTAACGAGTGTGAGCATTGCAAAGCCGTCAACGAGAATCGTTTTATGGATCTCATCGAAATCGACGCGGCATCCAATACGAGCGTGGATGATGTCCGCGATCTGCGAGATAAGATCAACTTCTCGCCCTCACAAGGCAAGTACAAGATTTACATCATCGACGAAGTCCACATGCTTTCGACGGCAGCGTTCAATGCGCTCCTGAAGACACTCGAAGAGCCACCACCTCACGCGATTTTTGTTTTAGCTACAACTGAAATTCACAAGATCCCTGCGACAGTTTTATCCCGTTGTCAACGACACGAGTTTCGTCGTGTGGCAGTGGGGGAGATCGTCACCAATCTTAAGATGATTGTCAAAGCCGAAAAACTTCAGGCAGATGAGGATGCGCTCATTCAAATCGCCCGTCAATCTGCGGGCGGGATGCGGGATGCGATTTCGTTGCTCGATCAACTTTCGTCCACAGGCGACAGGATCACGCTTGCGCTCGCGCAAATGGTGCTCGGCACGGCAACGAGTCAAACTGTGCTGGATGTTCTCTCAGCCATTATGGATCACGATCCGGCACACGGGCTCGAGACCATTCACAAGGCACTCGACGCGGGAGCCGATCCTCGTTCCCTGGCGCGTCAGCTCGTTGAGTACCTGCGCGGGCTGATGCTCATTCAAATGGGCAATGTCAACCAGGTCGAAGTCACGGCGGATGTCAAGAAGCAAATGCAATCGCATGCAAAGTCATTCAGCACGAGTGATGTGCTGCGCATGATGAAGGTCTTCAACAATGCCGCTACAGATTTGCGCGGCGGCTGGCAGCCATCCCTGGGTTTGGAACTTGCTCTCGCAGAAGTGTTGGACGCACCGAATGAGTCGACGCCGTTGCCTGCCGCGCCCGTTCGTTCCAAGCCGCAACATGTCGCAGATGCTCGCCAGAGTACCACCGTTTCACAAACGGAATCCAAGCCCTCGGCTGACCCCGAAACGGAACCAACTCATCGCAACGAGAAAGACGCAATCAGCACGAGTGAAATTATTAAAGCCTGGAAGCATATGTCCGCGGCGCTTCCAAAGGCACAGGCAAACCTCTCGGCGTTAATGAATTCTGTCAGAATGATCGACGTGCAGGGCCAAACATTGATTTTGGGATTGGCGAGTGACGTACTGGTATCGAAGATCGACAAGCCTGATCAAATCGAAGCCATTCAAAAATTGATCAAGGATGAATTTGGCGTGGACGTAAATGTGCGCTGCATGGTGACGAATGCGAAAGGCAAAATTCCGCCGAATGTGCCTCAGGACGGAATGGTCGCCACTGCCATCCAACATGGCGGCGAGATTGTCGATATGTAAGTTGGTTTGTATGGCATGTAGTAGTCAAGTAGGCGGTGTTTATCCACCGGATCGAGACAATATCATAAGTAATTCGTAATTGGTAAATTGTAAATAAGGGTTGATTATGGTAAATAAGAAAAATGAAAGCGGTGCCCTGGGTTCGTCGATGGGAAGAAAGAAACGAAGTGATGTTAAACCACTGTTTATGATCAGCACTTCTCCTCAACCCGTCTCCAAAAAGATAAGTGAAGCGCAGCAGATTCAACTTGATATTATTGAACGTACAAATTTCAATTTCTTCAATGGCAGAAAGATCGCCGCGTTACTGGAGGAAAATCATAGGATGTGGCGTTCAGTTTTGATGCCTTTGGATCTGATCTCACTCCGCGATATGTCAAGTGGACGCTGGCACGCTGATACAATGTACATCTACCCCGAAGACGGCTATCAATTTCAGTTGGAAGAGTTGGTAAGGGAACAATTCCAGGCTGATGAAATCGAGTGGATTGGTAGCTCCGATGCAGTGGATGTGCTGGGAACTACAGAAGTTGAGCATAAGTCTCAGGTGATATTATTTATCTGGTGGGATTGAATATTGACAGGAAAGTTGATCTCGTAGAGGAGTATTCCATGGCAAAAGGATTTAACAAAGGTCCGCAGATGGGCGGTGGGGGGATGATGGCACAGTTACAAAAGATGCAGCAGCAACTAGCTGAAGCACAGGCTAGGCTTGCCGAAGAAACCGTCACGGCCACAGCAGGCGGGGGCGCGATCAAAATCACAATGACAGGCGATCAAAAATGCCGTGAAGTTGTCATTGACCCTGAGCTTATTAAGGAGGCAGATGCCGAGATGTTGCAGGACCTGGTTCTCTCCGCGGTGAACATGGCTCTTGATCAGTCCCGTGCACTGGCCGAGCAAAGGCTGGGTCCACTGGCCGGTGGATTGCCGTTCTAGGAATTTTGAATGCACCTTGGTATTTCCGAGATTGCAATATTGGCCTGTTGGGGTTTATCCATACTGATTGTTATTGGTACACTAATATACTTGATCGTCAAAAAGGTAAAGAAAAATTGACTTATGCTTTTACCCGAATCTATCCAATCATTGATAAATGCCCTTGAGCGTCTGCCAGGGATTGGTCCCAAATCAGCTTCTCGGTTGGCATTCTATCTATTGCGCGCTCCTGATGAAGTCTCACAGGATTTGTCTACGGCGCTGGCAAACTTGAAGGCGAAAACAGCCTTTTGCCAGGAATGCTTTAACATCACAGAAGCCGGTCGCGAAAAGTGTGAGATTTGTGAATCATATAAGCGTGATGCAAGCCTGATCTGTGTCGTTGAAGAAGCGTTGGATGTGTTGGCGCTTGAACGTACAGGCGGGTTTCAGGGAAAATATCACGTCTTGCAGGGAGTCTTATCTCCGATTGAAGGCATCGGTCCGGACGATTTGAAGATCCAGCAACTGATCGCGCGCGTGTCCAATGGCGGCATCAAGGAAGTAATCCTTGCCACTAATCCCAGCATGGAAGGCGACGCAACTGCGCTCTACTTGCGTCAACACCTTGAGCCGTCGGGCGTAAGAGTCACACGCCTCGCGCGCGGACTACCCGTTGGGGGCGATCTGGAATATGCCGACCAGAACACGTTGTTGAGAGCACTCTCTGGAAGACAGGAAATGAACTAAAGAAGATGCCCCGTTTTTCCGGGGCGTCTTCTTTCATAAAGTGTCTTTTGGCGTTTTGATCCTGTCATCATATATAAATTTGTGTTTGCAGAGCTCCAGATCCTGTTCATTATAGGCAAGAAAGTAGATTTCATTCATTCTTGACTCGGGGTGCTCCTCCATATAGGAAACCGCAGTATCAATTAATTGATCTGTGATCCCTTGTGCGCTTTGCCTCGTCGTTCCGGTTCCCATAAGGGGGAAGAGTATTGAATGAATGTCTTCATTCCCCATTTCTGGTGAGTCTGCAAGTTCAAGAGCATTGCGTACACATACATAAATATCTGTGATGGGGCTGTAGCCTCGCCCCACCTGGCCCTGGACCGAAGCAGCATGAAATATCTTTTTGACATTATGAGTCTTTGTTAGCTCGCCGGCTCCCGTGTCGATCACAACTCCAGGATCAACGCCGATCGAACCCACTTTCGCAAATAGCTCATTTGCGATCACATCTTCAGATACGCGTTTCGCCCCGTCTTTTTTTGCACCCAGATATCGGATCGTGCCGGAGATCGAGCGCTCATAGTGACGAGACATTTGCATATTTGTATTCTCGGAGTTGACCCAAACGTCCACTTTTTTTACGTTTTGAATATCACCTGTAATAATGCCGATTTTTTTGCCTGGAGCCATTACAATTTCATATGTAAAAAACTCGGTCTTTGTGATGGGCTTGGGCTTTCTTTCCACACTCAGATCATCGAGGACCTCGCGCACAATGCTGTCGGTGGACTGTTTGTCCAGTCCATTTTGGATGTGATCGCGAATCTTTTTCCTGAAGACCTCGATCTGGTCGCCACTGTCGATTTCATACCCCAAAATATTAAGTCCATTAATGTTGAATGGGATGGGGAGATTACTGTTCCTGCGGATGACGAGGGTTATATGTTTATGCAACGCATGTCGAACTCCAAGCTCATAAAAAACATTTGGGTTCAGTGACGTGATATCCACGACGGACACATCCGCATCAAATATCCCACGGAACATCTTTTTATGGATTGATCCTGTATCTATAATTTCATCGCATCTCTCGCAGTCAACACCAAGTTCTTCGACCGCCTTTTCGATCAGTTCATGGTATACGTGATCAAAATCGACTTCAGTTCCGTCGACATCCTTCTTTTTTCCGAAAGGCATGATCACAAAACACTTTTTGCCCGCATACTTATTGTCCTCCATGCTTCCTCCTCCGGCTGATTGTTATTGAGGCTTCTTTATTTGGTGATTTTCCAGCCAATAGATCCCAATAATTGTTTTTGCATCGGCAATTTCACCTGATCTTATTTTGGCTATTGCTTCTTCCAACGAGAATTCGATCGCTTTAACGTCCTCACCGTGACTAATTAACCCACCCGTCTCTTTGTATTTGGCTCGTTCTCCTGAAACCTCGGAATAGTATAAATATATTCGCTCGGAACTTCCGCCTGGGGATGGGTAAAAAGTGGTGATATGTTCAAAAGCGTCAATGTTCAGGCCGATTTCCTCCTGTAATTCCCTTCGTAATGATTCTTCTGGTGTTTCACCAGGATCTATCATCCCGGCAAGGATTTCGATAGTCCAGCCGTCCTTGTTTTGGTAAGTTGGATATCTGAACTGGCTCACCAGAATTAATTTGCCTGTAGTTTGGTTGAAAACCAAAACTGCAACAGAATCGCCCCTCTCCAGATTCAGTCGCCGTATCAGGGGACTCATTTGGCCGTTAAACTGTTCGAAGCGTAGATACGCTTCCTCGATCTTGAAAAAATCGTCCAGAATATATCTTTTCTTTTCAATCGAAACTTTTTTCATTCTGGCCTGCTTTTTGTGATAGCTATGGTCACATAACAAAGTATAGCACTTTCTCCGCCGTGATGTTGGGCTGACGACTTTGATTGGGACGTCAACCTATGAGGTGTGTGTAGG
>JBGPNQ010000291.1:0-7003 GCA_041487615.1 Anaerolineae bacterium | reverse complement strand
TTCGACTGCGCTCAGGACGATTCTCTCTCAGCCGAGTCTTGCGGGCCACTACGGGGATTCTGCTTTCCCTTTCCGCTGCCGCGTGTTCTCCTGCCCCCACAGCAACATCCTTCCGCCCACCGACTGTCGAGCCGCCGCTCATCGAACCGACGCTGATCATTCAGCCAACCAGGCAAGTTGTCGTAATTCAATCCACACCCCTTCCCACCATCATCCCCACGGTAAACCCGCAGGACTGCTCGGACAATCTCCATTTTGTCACGGATATCACCATTCCCGACAACTCATTTGTCACATACGGTTCAAGCATAGACAAGCAATGGCTGGTCGAAAATAGCGGTACATGCAATTGGAATTCATCCTACCGCCTCAAACATCTCGGCGGAGCGGACCTGGGCGCACCTGAAGAAGTGATGCTCTATCCCGCCCGCGGCGGGACGCAGGCCACGATTCAAATCGTCTTCACCGCGCCCTTCACAGATGGAGTTTATGAAAGCGCGTGGCAGGCGTATGATCCCAGTGGAATACCATTTGGTGATCCAATTTATATTCGAATCACGGTAGCGGCTCCATAAATCATGTCCAGGACTGAAGACTATCGCCTAACTCTGCGCACATTGGATGACTGGGTTCCCTTTCTCATGAAGAATTCCGGGTTACCCGGTCCGCGCGGAAATTTGGAACTGGCATATGCAGTTGCAAGAGAGGGCAGTCAAAAGCAATTCCAGCATTTTCTAACTTTTCAGGCACAGGAAAATACCCCTGAAGTATTTGTGGTCTTTTGTGGCGTGGTCGGATTAGGAAAACTTGCTGCGAGGCAACCGGAATTATTCGACCGCTTGCGCGAATATTCTTCGGATCCACGCTGGCGCATCCGTGAGGCCGTTCCCACCGGCCTGCAACTGACTGGCGATCAGGATATGGACTTCTTGTTGAGCGAAATGAAAAAATGGATCAAGGGAAATTGGTATGAAAAACGCGCTACTGCCGCAACTCTGGCTGAACCGCGTTTGCTGAAACAACCAAAACATGCAAAACAAGTGCTGCAAGTACTGGACAAAATTACATCGTCCATGGAAACAGATGACAAATCCAGGGATGAATCTTTCAAGATTCTACGTCAGGGAATGGGCTATTGCTGGAGCGTTGCCGTCGCCGCATTCCCTGAAGCGGGTAAGCCAATGATGGAAAGCTGGTTAAGCAGCGAGGATAAAGATATCCGCTGGATGATGAAGGAAAACTTGAAAAAGAATCGTCTGGTCAAAATGGATGCCCATTGGGTCAGGGAGTGTATGAAAAAGTTGGAAATGTAGTAGCGACTTGAGTCGCTTGCATGTGTAACGCCTGAGGACGCCACTATGGTTGATTTTATTAGTAAATTGGAGATGCACATGTCCCCTCGAAATGATTTCCCCATTGTCTTCGAACAGCTCAAGAATATTTTACGACCCTATGCCAGGAATCTCACCATTACCGCCGATACTTCAGATTCATATTCGTTGGACGGTCCGTATAGCGAAAAATGGAAGAAGGTGATCTTCTTCGGCGCGGCACAGGTCAAGAAGAATTATGTCTCGTTCTATCTGATGCCGGTTTACATGTTTCCTGAATTATTGAAGGATATTTCGCCCGGACTGAAAAAGCATATGCAGGGAAAGTCATGCTTCAACTTCAGGAAATTGGAACCCGATCTATTCAAGGAACTCAAAGATCTGACGCGCAAAGGTGTTGATAAATTTAGAAAGGAGAATGGGCAATGAGCGGACAGGATATTACTTTCGATGTCACCGAGAAGGCAGGCAAATCTGCGAATGGGTATCTGGCCGTACCTGCGCAATCCAATGCACCGGGAGTGATCGTGCTCCGTGCCTGGTGGGGATTGAATCCTTTTTTCAAGAGTCTATGTAACCGGCTCGCGGCAGAAGGATTTGTCGCGTTCGCTCCCGACCTGAATGAAGGCAAGGTTGCAAAGACGATTGATGAAGCCAAAGAGATCATGTCCAGTCTGGACGGGCAGCGGAAACATGATGTCGCCACCGCTTCGGTTGATTTCATGCGCAGCCGGCCCGAGCTCCGGAAGGAACGGTTCTCATTGATTGGATTCTCCATGGGTGCAGCGTGGTCGCTGGTGCTGGCGAGCGAACGTCCCGAAGACATCTACAAAGCTGTTTTGTTCTACGGAGTCGGTGAGGGCGATTTTGCGAAGGTCAAAGCCGAGATACTGGGTCACTATTCGGATACAGATGAATGGGAAGATATCGATTACGTGCACTCGATGGAAAACGAGATGCGCAACGCGGGTGTGAAAACGAACTTTTACATTTATCCACAACTTCCGCACTGGTTTTTTGAAGATGACCGCCCGGAGTTCAACTCGCAGGCTGCCGAAGTAGCATGGAAACGCACACTGGAATTCCTAGGAAAATAATCCGAGGTGAACCACGTGAAATACAAAACTGAACTCCTTATCAACAAACCGCGCGCCGATGTGTGGAAAGTTTTTGATAATCCGGAAAATATGAAGGTTTGGCAACCATCCCTGATTAAGTTCGAAACGATCAGTGGGATACAGGGTCAGCCTGGCGCCGTGTCGAATTTGACGTATAAGGAAAAGGAACGCGAGTTTTCGCTCCTCGAAAAAGTCATACATCGCGACGAACCGGGCAGCCTTGAAGGCATGTATGAAAACGAGTTCGCGGATAACTCGATCAGAAATGTTTTCATCGAGCAAGGCACGGATCAGACGCTATGGGTGGTGGAAACCGAGTACAAGTTCAAGACCTTGCTGATGAAGATGCTTGGTCCCGTGATGAAAAAGAACTTTGTTGCGCGGACAGAAAAAGACATGGAACGCTTCAAGCAAATGGTGGAGAAAACGACTGAGGACTCTGAAGGAATGGAGTGATTTTTCATCGCCGACAGCCAGTAGTAGAGCTCGTTTACACGAGACAATTACCATGAAAGCCCGGGAATCGCTACTCGATGATACCTTGAACGAAGCAAGGTCCGGCATTGCGAGATCCTCGTACAGGTAAAGGGCGTCCTGGAAGCGACCATGAAATAATAACCTTCGCTTAATCCAAAAACGATGATTCCTGATAGAATAACAACAGAGAAAGCCCTGACGGGCTTTTTCCATGTAAGCAAGTAAGGATCCCGAACTGAATGTATTCCAACCTCCGCCTTTTTTGGCGAACTACCTATCGTTCCTTTTTCGCATCAAAAAACACCCCCGCCCGTCTCACACGAAAGCGCACCATATTCCTGCTACTCTTTTACGCGGTATGGCCGATTGGACAACTCATCCATAGGTTCTTTTTCCTGCTGGATGACATTCTCTTTCCCGCCCATAGAACGCAGGCCATCGAAAAACCACTCTTCATTTTAGGCAACCTGCGGAGTGGTTCCACATTCCTGCACCGTTTGCTTTCTCGTGATTCAGCGACATTTACCAGCCTCACCACCTGGGAGATTTACCTCACCCCTTCTGTAACACAAAAGAAGATCACCCAGTTCGTCTCACGCCTGGATAAAAAATTGGGTGGACATTTACATCAGCTGCTCTATGCATTTGACAGGCGCACTCTCGGCAAATTAAAGATCCATCGGATTTCGTTTTTCCAGCCCGAAGAGGATGAAAATATTCTGCTCCACATCTGGGATTCGTTTTGGGTAAGTTTCCTCTTCCCGTTCATGGACGAATTGCCGAACTATCAGCATTTCGATGAAGCACTTTCGCCCGAACATAAGCGCCGCATCATGGGGTTTTACAAATCCATGCTCCAGCGACACATGTACGCCACCGGGAAGAAATATTTCGTCGCCAAAAACCCAGCGTTCAGTCCCAAGATCGAAACGCTGCTTGAATTCTTCCCGGATGCGCGCATCATTTACCTGGCGCGCAACCCGCTGGATATGCTGCCATCCACCGTCTCATGGATCAACTACGCACGCCGCGTCTTCACTGAGCCGAAGGAAAAATATCTGTATTTGGATGAGATCCTGGACTTCACCCAACACTGGTACCGTCACCCACTGCAATACCTGGATGCGCATCCTTCGCCCCGTCACCTGATCCTGAACTACGATGATTTGATCCAACGCCCGGAGCAGGTCATCCGCTCGTTCTACGAGCAGTTCGGTTATCCTGACAAACCCGGACTCGACCGGATCGTGGACGAAGCCGTTAAAGAGGCTCTCTCCTTTAATAGCGATCATTTTTATTCCTATGAAGAAATGGGATTCACTCGCCAGCAGATCGTTGAAACGTACGCCGACATCTTCAAGCGATTTGGCTTCGATACACGCGCCTCGGAAACCACAGGAGTGGAAACACAAACAGTAGTCGTATCTGCAGTTGATTAAGCGAAAACTCCCGAAGTAAAATCTTTGGGAGTCCTTAATGTCATTTCGAGGACCGAAGCGACGAAGCAATCTCTGTTTGAATATGAGATTGCTTCGCTACTCTCGTCGGGACATATCAAGAGGATTTTTTCGCTCGCGTTGTACGCGGCGACGCTTCCTTTGCTTTACGGGCAGCAATCTTTTCTCGGGCCTTTTTCTTCAAAGTGGATTCTCGTCCGCTGTTCAAGGTCTTCCTTGCGCGCGGAGTCTTGACCTTTTCAACAGGTAGTTCTGCTACAGCCTCGACAACAGGCTTCTCACTCACGTCATCCGCAGGACTGCTACGCTTGTATTCCTCTTCCCAGTTTTCGGCAAATTTCAAGTTGATTGCTTTGTAGCGCGCCATCAACAGAATCGCGCCAGCAATGGCCATTAACGCCGCAACGAGGCTCGAATAACTGAAACCCAGGTCGCCGATCTTCGGCTGATCAGGGCGGAAGAATTCAATCATGACGCGTCCGACGCCTGCCATCACGAGCCAGCCAGCGAACATGGCACCTGGCTTAAGTTCCTTCTCATAGCGGCGTGACAACCACAACAACAAACCGGCTGCGGCAAAATTCCATAGCATTTCATAGGCAAAGGTGGGGTGAAAACGGGCGGAGGCCGGCAAGCCTGCAAATTGAGGAAGGCGATGTTCGGCAGAGATCGGAATCCCCCACGGAAGTGTTGTCGGGGGTCCATATAATTCCTGATTAATAAAGTTGGCAACGCGTCCGATCGCCTGCCCGATCAACATTGCGGGACCTGCAGAATCCAGAAATATCCAGGGATCCAGTTTGTTCTGGCGCAGGTAATACAGAAGGGCAATGCCGCCCAACACCAAACCGCCAAAGATATGAAGTCCACCCTGAGGGATATTGATGATCTGGATCGGGTTTTCCATGTAATAGCGATTCCCACCAAGGGTAGCGTTCAGGACATACCATAAACGCGCCCCGATAATTCCGGCAGGTAATACCCAGATGAGCGCATCCCAAATGCGGTCGCCATTTTCTCCGCGACGCTTGAGTTCACGTTCGACGATCAACGAACCGACAATGACGCCGATCATCACGATCACGCCATACCAGCGCAAAGGGAATTGCAGGCCAAATATTCGAATTGTAAATATTATGGGATCAATCATTTAAGAACCTCAGGTTTATTTTTGAGTGATTATACTGCTTTGCCTGTGGATTAAAGTGGGTGATTTGGAAGAAGAAATTGCGAGTCTAATTATCAAGAGATATGACAAGAACGCGTTTATTACATCTGTTACGTCTCAAATGTTGATCCCCAGGGCATTTATGATCCGCATCGTAGCTCAACTATCGAGGGATGGGTTGGTTGACACATAGCCTGGCCGTGCGGGCGGACTGATGCTCCCCCGCCCAGCTTCCCAGATCACGCTCAAAGACGTTGTTGAAGCGTTCGAAGGGCCGATCCTACTGTCTGCCTGCCTGCAGGTAAAGGGTGAGGATGATTGCCCATTCCAATCCAATTGCCCTGTCCGCTCGAAGTGGGGACAGGAAGAGTACGCTCGCAAACCTGTTGCTTAGGTTTTGGGAGTACGGAGTGGGAGAAATCACACTAGGGGGCAGTTCGATGAAGGCGTTGGCACAGGACGAGGTCCGAAAACGATTCTCTCTTGTCACGCAAAACAGTTTCTTCTTCAATACAAGCATCCGTGAAAATTTACGGATGGCACGTCGAGGCATGAACCCGGAGGAAATGAAACAGGCGGCACAGGCAGCGCACATCCATGAATTTGTCATGAATCTGCCGCAACGATACGACACTTTGATCGGCGAACAGGGTTTAAGATTATCGGGTGGCGAGCGCCAGAGACTTGCGATTGCGCGAGCGCTGCTGAAAGAGGCGACTCTCCTGCTCTTCGATGAACCGACCGAGAAGCAGGTCCTTGATACCCTCTTCGAAACGATGAAAGGAAAAACATCCCTGTTGATCACACATCGCGTGGTTGGTTTGAAAAACCTGGATCAGATTTTGGTGATGAACGCGGGCAGGATTGTGGAACAGGGAACACATAAGGAATTGCTGGCTCGGGCGGGCCTGTATCGACGACTTTGGGACTTGCAGAATCAGATTCTCGGTGATATACAAGGGTAGATTATCCAATGCGTACTTTTGAACTGAACATCTTCATCGATCGCCCGCGAGTTGAAGTCTATGAACACGTAGCTCAGCCAATCAACATGATTGGTCTTCAACCGTTGCTTACGACCATCGACATTTTGAAGGAACAAAAGGATGGCAATGGCAGTATCCTGCGTCCGTTCTATACGGTGGAGACATTCCGCTGGCTGGGGCTGCCTTTGCTGAGAAACCGTGTGTACTCGGTCGTTCATCTCACCAGACCTCACAGCGAGCTGGAATTTCATGTATTCCGCAAGCCAGGTATTAGTGTGGTATATCAGTATCTCTTCGAGGAGCGGGATGAGGGACATACGCATCTGGTCCAGAAAGTCAGGTTTGAGCGGGTTAATAAACTACTAGAGAACTTCGTGTTCGATCAGGCAATTCGGACACAAAGAGCCGTGCTCACAAATTTGAAAGTACGGCTGGAAAAAAGTTGAATATTGCTTGCGCTGACTAT
>JBGPNQ010000290.1:0-7015 GCA_041487615.1 Anaerolineae bacterium | reverse complement strand
TGACAGTGGACGTCGCGCGCGTATACGTCATCCCATATTTACGTTGGAGATACAGCACCTGCAATGCTTCGCCGCCAACCTGCGGCCCCAACGTGAAATAGCTGATCCCAAATACAGCCACGCGGATGAGCACCAATGGAAGATAGGAAATGGTTTTATTTCCCGCACGCAGGATGATCCACCAGCGAAGTGTAATGAGCAGATAAATGCTGATGTTAATGACAACCAATGCTGCAATTTGCCAAAGCCTCAATTGATTCACAGCGTTCCAAATGTCAGCCAATGGCGCGTTGCGTAAGGCAAAATAAAGCAAAGGAATCAGGATCAGATAGATGGCGAACTTGAGGAACCAGTATTTCGATCTGCCTTTCTCCCTTTTCCCCTGTTCCATGGACAAAGAAGTTGGATTCAAAGAACGGATTCTCCATCGTCGTCGTTTCGATTTTCGATCAGACATTGCATTCGTTCCATCAACTTCTCATGGATACATTCCATATCTGCTGAACCGACTTCAGCCACGGTGATGGGTTTTGCAAACCGCACGTGAACAGTGGTTGGGCGGGCCTCCCGTGTGATCATAGCGAGCAATTGCAGTGCGGCTGCAAGTTTTTCGCGTTCTTCGCGTGTCTGTTTAATACGCGTCAGCCAGTGATGCGCGGTCCGCTCCCAGATGACTCCACTCACCATGACGGGGACAATTTGCGTTTCCAGTGCGAAACGCAGAAAGATCGCTGATGAATCTGTCCAATCGCGGAGGGATTCCAGCGCGCCCGGATGCACCGACGGATCAGGTTCGATCTTTCCCGCAGGGAAGGTAAGTGCCGCGCCTCCTGCCCGCAGATGCGCGGACACCTGTCTCACAGCGCGCATGCGTTCGCCCGGATCGTCGCTGATATAGGAGAGTTGCTTTGTGATGTTGACCAGCGAAGCCAAAAACGGCCGATGCAACGCAATGATGCGCAAATCTGTGCGCTGGATCGCGGTGAAGAGGCTGACCGTGTCCGTCAAGCCGGGATGGTTGGAAAGGATCAATAGCGGTCCACGGCTCGGAACGTGTTCACGTCCATGGACGCGCAGATCGTCGACGTATCGTCTTTGCAGAATTTTGCACGATGCCTGGTTAAGTCCCACCTGGCCGACGAGATTGTCATACTCCACCATTTGCCTGGCAAACTCACGTGCCGGCCAGATAAATAGTCCGCGCAGGATCGCCGCGAGAAGTGGCCGGGTTTGCCAACCAAAAGATGACACAAGATCATCCAGGTTGATTCTTGTGAGGGTATCGAGCTGAGACGGCATATTGTAGAGACCCTTGGCGATGCTGGGGCGAGTGTGCATGTTTATTCAGGTTCCATCGAAAAGTGAAGAGGATATCCTTGAAGGCTCGCGGCGAAGTGCGCCTTGTCGATGCGTTTCTCCGCTTCTGATTTTGGAAGGGTTTGCACGTACGCGATACCGGTCATGTGAGCGGTCATCATAATATCGAGTGCCTTTTCATTGGAAAGATAACAAATTGTTTTCAGGATTTGTATGACGAAATCCATGGGAGTGATATGGTCGTTGTGAATCAGTACGCGATAGAGTGGTTCAAGCTCTGTTTCCTCTTCCTGCTCTTCGATGATCTGGATCTCAGGCGCAATTGCCACCGCTTGTTCCATCAATAAGTAAACGCTTCGAAGGGTCTGGCAATCTGAATTCGGAATTTCAGGTTCAGCGAATTTTGCGGCACTGTGCAATTTCATCTATATATACGTGTTTTCCTAGGCTGGTGGATTTACTGTTTACAGGATTTTACCGCTTGTCGCATTAATAGGTTGACTTTTCCCGCGGTTTTGCAGGTTGAAATTCAAGTATCAAGTTGATTAGATCATACGGCCCTCGGTGGAAGGTTAATGAAATCAAAACCTGCCCATGGAAAGGCGGGTTTTCATCATAATCAGCTCTGTAAGGCATTTTCATTTAGAGGTGGAGGCGGCGTTTCAAATGGTCGTTCCAATCCCATTTCGAAAGCAGGCGTTCCCGGATTTCGTCTTACTGCAAAATTCTCCAGCTTTTGGCGGTACGATTCGAGGTCATGACTCGTCCTCCATCCCGTGTGGCACCGGCAACAATCCCTGACTGTTTTCAATAACGAACCTTGGAATATAAATCATCGAGTTGTGTCATCTCGGATGGACTGAGCTCAAGATCTGCCGCTGCGAAATTTTCCCTTATGTGTTGAGGATGGTAGGACATTGGAATTGTGATGACGCATGGCTGGGCAATCAGCCATGCCAACGCGATTTGATGTGGTGTAGCGGAATGGGCATCGGCAATTGCCCGTATCGTTTTATTGACAGGTAGATTACGAAATTTCACAGGCGAATAGGCGGTGACCAGAATATCATTCTGCTGGCAATATTCAACGACGCCATTTTCCACGTATGTTTTGTCAGGAATGCGATAGGGTACTTGATTTGTGATAATGGGTGCTTCAGAATATTGCTGCGATTCTTTTAATAATTTCAGTTTGAAGTTGCTCACGCCGAGATGTCTTACCCTGCCATCCTGGACGAGTTTATTCAAGGCGCGAAAAGTTTCTTCGTAATTTGTCCCTCTGCCGGGCCAGTGGATAAGGTACAAATCAATATACTCCAGCTTAAGTCGGCGCAGGCTGTTCTCGCAGGATCGAATCACGTCGTTGCAGCTGAGATGTTCAGGGGAAACTTTTGTGGTGATAAAAACATCCTCCCGTTTCGTGTTCGTTTCACGGACGGCGCGCCCAACCAATTCCTCGGAGTGCCCTGCTGCGTAGAATTCTGCAGTGTCGAAATGGGTATAGCCAGTTTCAAGTGCAGAGCGCAGCGCGGTCAAGGATGCAGAGTCGAGGCTTGGGTCGGCGTAGGAGCCTCCGCCGATGCTCCACGTGCCGAATCCGATTTTGGGGAGCGTCACATTATGGACAGTTTCGTATTTCATGATTTCCTTGCAACCCAGATCATACTCGGGCTATTCTCGCTGAAGGGATTCTTGAATAAATCTCCATGGACAATGTATCTTTCAAAATCCGTCCGCGCCAACAAATGTTCCATCTCAATGTGGGAGGGGATTATTTTGCCAGTGAGCGAATGGTATCCAAATCCAATTCGCCTTTTGCGCCCCAGCCTTTCATCCTTTCGGGAACCACAGGGCGGAATCTTATATAGAGATCGAAGGCTTTGCCTTCCAGATGTTTGGGAGTGTATGCTTTGGCGAGCTTTTCCATCGCCGCGCGGGTTTCATCCAGACCGTCACCAAACTTCTGCTTCAGGTATTTTTCAACGCCTTGTGGATCGATCTCCTCGCCCTCGATTGCAGCGCGCAACCCCCTTGACGTTTTTACCGCCGGAACGCCTCTTCCCAGTAATTCGATGAACTCCATCTTCACATCTGTCCCTTTCTTCCTTCCCTCTTTCTTCTCGTCTTCTGTCTTCTCTTCGTAGATTCCCAATCGTCGCCCTTTGGATTGTGCATTCAATCCCGCTACAGCCTTGCCGAGTGTCAATGCTGTGTCCTTGTCGTACCCAAGTCGCTCTGCCACAACGGCTGCCCACAAGGTGAGAACCGGAGCACGGTTGATCTTGATCTTTTTATCGGTCATTTTTTTACTCCTCTACCGCTACAGCTCAATTCTCAGTTGTGAAGACGTAATGTCGTGGATACTATACACGAATTTAGCACCGGAATCAACATCAAACCCGCCTCTTGCGAGACGGGCTTCAAATTGCCAATTGCTGCTTGCCAGTTATGCGGGTACTCTCGCGGCAGATTGATATTCCACAATCGGCAATGTGAAATAAAACGTACTGCCCTTCCCTTTGCCTGCCGATTCAACCCAGATCCGTCCGCCATGTGTTTCAACAATGCGCTTGACGAGCGCCAGGCCCACGCCCGTGCCTTCGCTTTTGGGATCCAGCTTATCGAACAATCCAAAAACTCTCTCATGAAAGGCCGGGTCAATTCCCAGTCCATTATCGCTGACAAAGAAAGCCTTTTCGCCCTGATTTTCAAAGAGTCCGATCTGAATGCGTGGAGTCGGCTGATCGCCCGTGAACTTGGCCGCATTGTCGATCAGATTTTGTACCACCTCCACCAGCCGCGAATGGTCGCCTTTCACGGCCGGCAGGTTTTTGCCAATATCCACCTGGACGTTTCCAGCCATCAATCTTCCACGCGTCAACGCTAATGCCTCGTCCACGATCTGAGCAAACGCAATATTCGAGGGCGGATTCATCAGCCGTCCGATGCGCGAGAGTTCAAGCAACTCATCCAGCAGGCGGTGCATCTTATCCTTGGCTTCGCGGATGCGTTCCACGTCTTTTTTGAATTTATCGGTATTTCCAGAACGCGCATCTTCCTCGAGTAAACCGACAAATCCACCGATCGTGATCAAGGGACTCTTAAGATCATGAGAAACAGTGTACGTAAACCGTTCCAATTCCGCGTTCTTCGATTCCAATTCCTTGATCACCTCCTCACGGTCAGCTTCCGCGCGCCGACGTTCATTGAGTTCCTGTTGCGCTTTTGCGCGGGACTCGTCAATTTTACGAAGAGTCTGAATCAGCAGAAATGTGGATGTAACAATATACATGGTCTGTGCCGCCAAAAAGGCGAGAGGTGGCGTCACACTGATTGATTGTGGCAAAATCCCTCTTTGACCAAGTCCTATGATGACCGCATTGGTGAGAATACTAAAAATACTCCAGGCAAGTGTTGCGCGCGGGCTCAAGATCAATCCCGCACAGACCACCACGACCAAATATCCCATAAAAGCAGGGTTGTTATAGTCCGCGCCGAAGAGCATCGCGCCTGTAAGTGTAAGCCATAGAAAAAACACCACGAAATTTCCGGTGAAGCGGACGTAGCCCCAATTCACCAATTGTTTCATCAGCAACATTGCCAGAACAAACGGGACGATGATGAACAGGCGGCGGCTCCGCATCTCTGGTTCGATGGGTGAAAGGATTCCGTACAAACTTGCCGCGAGAATAAAAATCCACAATATTGTGTTCAGCAATGCTGCAATACGAGTTTTATCTTCCTCTCCTTCAAAATCTGGAGGCAAAAGCCATTGACGAATACGGGTGAACATCGAAAACTCCTACAAAAAATAATGAAATAGACAGGCGCCGATTATAGATGCTTATACAACGATTCTGATTTTCAATCAACATACAAAACCCGCCTCTTGCGAGACGGGTTTTCAAATCCGAATTATTGCAAAGGATCCCCTTGGGACCACTTACCAGGCTACGCCAACACTCTTTGCGCTGCTTCAAAGCCTCTCCTCAGCGCCTCGTAGTTCTTCGGCAGAAGGTGTTTGTGCCGGGCGGGCAAATGGCCTTCCAATGCCTTTTCAACATCTATCAAAGTGATTTCAGGTAGTACTGTCAACAACGCACCGACCGCGACCATGTTGAGCAGTTTTTTATCACCGATCTCTTCAGCGATCTCATTGCATGGGACAAAGATGACGTTGATGTCTTCGCGTTTCGCGCCGCGGTCGACCATGGATTGATTGACGATCAACGTGCCGCCTGCAGCCAGAGACTCTTCGCATTTGTCGAAGGATGGCAGGTTTAGGGCAATGGCCAGCGGTGGATTCTTGACCAACGGTGAGCCAATCTCTTCATCGGCAATCACAACTGTACAGTTGGCCGTGCCGCCGCGCATCTCAGGTCCGTACGAGGGAATCCACGTCACTTCCTTGCCGGCGTCCATGGCAGCATACGCCACAACCTGTCCGCCGAACAAAACGCCTTGACCACCAAAGCCTGCGATCATGATTTCTTTTTGCATCTTACCTCCATGTCATTGCGAGGAGCGTAGCGACAAAGCAATCTCATTATTACTGATTACACGAGATTACTTCGCGAAGAACGCTCGCAATGACAGATCATATTTTTATCTGCGCCACGCCCGCGGCGACCTTGTAATCGCCAAGCGGATAGGCGGGCACCATATGCTGTTCAACAAACTTCAGCGAATCAACGGGAGTCATTCCCCAGTTGGTAGGACAAGTTGAGAGCAATTCGACCAGCGAGAAGCCGAGTCCATGCGCTTGGGTCTCGAATGCCATGCGAATGGCCTTTTTTGCGAGACGAATATTCTTCGGGTCATGCAGGGATCGGCGCACGCAATAGCCAACACCATCGAGCGTGGAGAGCATCTCTGCAATGCGGATGGGGAAGCCCTGTGTCTCCACATCGCGTCCATTCGGCGAAGAAGTTGTCTTCATTCCTGGCAGGGTGGTGGGAGCCATCTGTCCGCCGGTCATGCCGAAGTTGGCGTTGTTGATGAAGATCACGGTCAGGTTTTCTCCACGCGCCGCGGCATGGACGATTTCACCCATGCCAATCGATGCCAGGTCGCCATCGCCTTGATACGTGAAAACGATGCGATCCGGCAGGACGCGCTTGATGCCTGTTGCCATGGCGGGTGCGCGTCCATGTGGGGCTTCGACGAAATCTGTGTCGAAATAGTTGTACGCAAATACGGAACAACCAACAGGGGCAACTCCGATCGTTTTTTCGATCAGATTCATCTCTTCCAGGACCTCTGCAATCAAGCGATGTGCGACACCGTGTGTGCAACCGGGACAATAGTGGGTTGGCGTATCGGTAAAGCCTTCGGGTCTTTCATAGACTAAATTGTTTGGAATTGTTGCAACCATCATGCACCTCTACACATTCGCCATTCGCTTGAGCCAGGCGTCACGAGGATTGATCTCCACGCTCAACCTGCTCGAAGCGATCCGTTCGATCTCATGCAGGAGCTCTTCCGTGAACGGGACCACGCCGCCCAGACGCCCATAAAACTCGACGGGAGCGCGTCCTTTCACTGCCAGTCGGACATCCTCCAGCATTTGACCGGCGTTCATCTCTGTGACCAGGAATCCGGTCACGCGGTCGATAAGCTGATCGATCACCTCAAACGGGAATGGGCTGACGGTGATCGGTCTCAACAAGCCGACTTTGATTCCCATTTGACGCGCCTG
>JBGPNQ010000289.1:0-7017 GCA_041487615.1 Anaerolineae bacterium | reverse complement strand
GGTCGGCATTGGGCAGATAGATCTCACCGACCATCATGCGATCGTCATATTCGTCGAGAACGTCCCGCATCTGATGGATGAGATCATGCACCTCGGGAAGATTTACAGTATGGATATGTTGAAGACTGAGGAAGGGACGGACACCATCCCAGGCGGGATTGGGCGGCTCGTCGCGGAAAAGAGGATCCTTCATCATGCGGGAGATTACGTCCACGCGGAAACCATCCACACCCTTATCGAGCCAAAAGCGCATCACGTTCAGTATTTCGGTGATGACTTCCGGATTACGGAAATTCAACTCCGGCTGCTCTTTGACGAACTGATGCATGTAATACTGCCCGGTCTTTTCATCAAACGTCCAGGCCGGACCGCCAAAATGGCTCAACCAATTATTTGGGACCCCCCTCTCTCCCCCCAAATTCTCCGAATTTTGGGGGAGGTGGAGGCGGGCGGGAGCGGGGTCGCGCCAGATGTACCAGTCACGTTTGGGATTTTCACGACTGCTTCGGCTTTCGATAAACCAGGGATGTTCATCCGAGGTGTGGTTGGGAACAAGGTCAAGCAACAATTTCATGCCGCGTTTGTGGGTCTCAGCCAGCAGACGGTCAAAATTTTCCACTGTGCCGAACATGGGGTGAATACCGCAATAATCGGATACGTCATAGCCAAAGTCGTGCATCGGCGACGGGAAAATCGGCGAGAGCCAAATGGCATCCACGCCGAGGGTAGTGGAAAGATAATCCAGGCGTTGTATGATTCCATTCAGGTCACCGACGCCGTCACCGTTACTGTCCATGAAACTGCGTGGATAAATTTGATACACCACTCCAGTCTGCCACCATAAGTATTTGGATTCATTTGACATGCTATTTCCTTTTATGGTTGTTCAAAAGTATTTGCGCGGGCAATCTTACCTAAGAACTTTGCGCTTGGTTTCACAGTCCGTTGTTGGGTTTCACGGTCCACAGCAATCAACCCAAAAGTGGGGCGATAGCCCAGCGACCATTCGAAGTTGTCAAAAGCCGACCAGTAGGTATAGCCGCGTATCTCCAGTCCATCATTCAGGCAGCGGATCACACCCTTCAACGCGCGCTTTACGTATTCAATGCGCCGCGTATCATCATCTGTACCGATGCCATTTTCTGTTACGAGAACGGGCAGTCCACTCACATCAACGGCGTGACGGATGCAGGCTTCGAGGGCCTCGGGCCAGAATTCGTAGCCCATTTGCGTCAACTCCACGCCGTCTTCGGGTGGCAGGAATTTCTGAGCATCACAACGCGTCCGTGAATAGGATTGGACACCGACAAAATCATCGCCTTGAAGATTTTCCAGGTAGACATCATTGATCTCCCTGGACATCTGCTTCGCAAACACATCATCTTCACCAACCGCTTGGATATCCTGGAGCGCAAGCGTGATCCCCACCGGAAAGTTGCCCGGTCCAGAGCGGATGGCATCCACTGCCTGATGATGGGCACTCATGATGGTTTCCACGGCCTTATCTGAAACAGCATACAGGAAGGGTGACAATTGTGCTGGAGCGACTCCCAGCACTTTCGATGCAGCCAGCCACCAAGTTTCCTGATATAGGTCTTCCGGCTTGGACATGAAACCGAACCTCACCATCAATGCCGCGATATTTGCTTCGTTGATGGTGCATGCCGCGCCGATGAGATCGCCCAAATGTTTCGTGGCTCGCTCACAATAGCGGGCAAACAGGTCTGGGGTAGCGCTGCTCTCCCAGCCACCGCGCGACAACAACCAGCGCGGCGATGAAAAATGATGGAAGGTGATGATTGGCGTAATATCATGCTCATGACAGGCAAGCAGCATATCGCGATAATGATCCAGCACAGCCAGCGAAAACTCACCCTCTTCCGGCTCGATGCGCGCCCATTCGATCGAGAAGCGATAGGAATTGAAACCCAGTTTTGCCAGCATCGCAATATCCTTGCGGTAACGATGATAATGATCGCACGCATCGCCGGAAACCTCCTTGTAAGGCGTGCCCGGCATATGCTCCATCAGCCAGACATCGCTGTTGACATTGTTGCCCTCCACTTGATGCGCGGCGGTCGCAGTCCCCCAAAGAAAACCTTTTGGAAATTCGAATGTTGTGCTCATCATGTTCCTATCGCTCCGATAGTGAAAGATTGTTTATGAAACCCGGTTTCCAAAAACCAGGAATTCGAGTGGCTCAATTGAAACCCTTGTTGCCGTTTCTGTATGCGACTGAATTTTACTAGTGCTGTAGAGATTATGTTCCCGATGAACCGCGTATTGTTCAAATACATGACCAGGGATGCTCTGCGCGCTTTCGGAGAAGTTCGCAAAAACGATCACGCGGCTACTGGCATTCCTGCGGACAAAACCAAGCACATGATCATTTTCGGTGGGAATGACATCCAATTCACCACCGGAGAAAGCTTTATTTCCTTTGCGCAACGCAATCAGATTCTGCAGACCCTGGTAAACGCGTCCCTCGATGGAACCGGGACTGTTGCGCTTCGCATATTTGTCCCAATCTGCGCGCGGACGGTGTACCCAGCGACTGTCACGCTCGTGATCTGGATCGTCGCGATAACCGTAATCATTGAGGGTTCCAATCTCATCGCCAAGATAAATGAGTGGAATACCTCCAGCGGTTAAGATCACACCGTGAATCAACAGGATGCGACGAATGGCAAGTTCCACTTCGTTCGGTCCCTCTTCGCGGATCGCTTTTTCCAATCCAGCCAGGGACGCACAGGTGCCGCTGATACGACAATCACCGGTCCTTGGATTCTCCTGAAATGGAAGTCCACGCGCAAAGCTGCCCTCAAACCGCCCACGATAAAATTCGTTCAGAAAACGGCGGTGGTCATAGCCATTGATCCAGAATTTTGCCGCGTCCTCATCGGAGAATGTCCATCCAATATCATCGTGGACGCGCACATAATTGACCCAGGCGGATTGCGGATGGATCTTGAAGCGGGCAGAAAGCGCCTGAGACAACAATTTCACTTCTCGCGTGGCAAGTGAATTCCAAAGCAGCGCCATCAAAAGCGGATTATAGGAAAGCTGACATTCGGCAGGGTCAATATATTTGGCGACATCATCAGGATGGACGATCGCTTCAGATTTGAACAACAATGCCGGAGATGCGATCCGTGCGACAACATTGAATGCGCGGATTAATTGATGTGCCTCGGGCAGGTTCTCGCAACTCGTGCCAAGTTCCTTCCAGATGAACGCGACTGCATCGAGGCGAATCACTTCCACGCCCTGGTTCGCAAGGAATAACATCTCCTCTGCCATGCGGTTGAAGACCATTGGGTTGGCATAATTCAAGTCCCATTGGTAGCTGTGGAACGTGGTCCAGACCCAGCCCCTCACCCTTAGCCCCTCACCCTCCGGGAGAGGGGAAAAAGCACCGGAGTGTTCATCGGGAAAGATCTCCCTGAGAGTCCGTTCGTAAGCATCGGGCACTTCGCGGTTCGGATAGATGCGGTAGAGATCCGCAGATGCCTCGTCGCCCGCATTGGCGCGTTCCGCCCAGAGATGTTCATCCGATGTGTGATTGAAGACGAGATCCAGAACGAGACTGATCCCCGCGGAACGAAATTCACGTGAGAGCGAGCCGAGTTGTTCCATCGTACCCAACGGCGGATGGACTTCACGATAACTACTGACTGCGTAGCCGCCATCATTCTCGCCGTCAGGTGCTTTGAACAGAGGCATGAGATGAAGATAGGTGAGCCCAAGTTCTTTGAAATACGGGATCTTTGACTTCACACCTTCGAGGTCACCGGCAAAAAGATCAACATAGCAGACTCCGCCCAGCATCTGGTTGGATTGGAACCAAAGCGGATTCTGTTCCCGGGCTTTGTCCAATTCACGCAGGTCAGCCCCGCGCGCAAACCACGAGCGCGAGAGGCTAAAGAGCAAATCCTCCAAATGGAAAAAGAAATCATAGCGCCTGCCAATAGGCCAAGATATAAGTTGAACAGGGACGGAAAATGCTTATTGAGACGTTCAATGAATTCCTGCCAGCCTTGTGGGTCGGCGGAAACGGAAACTGTCAATTCCTTTTCCGCACGGGGCAGTAATCGTTTCAGAGTCTTTTGGGCTTCGTGTTGAACATTTGATGGGAGCATGATTATTTTTCTGTAGCCTCAAATGATGCCGGATTGAGCTCAAAGATATCCAGCGAATTAACGAGAACATCGCATTCTTCGACAAAGAGTTCGATACCCTGACTGTCTTCTCTTGGGAAAATGCTTTCAGTGAAAGTGATCAGGCCGTCATTGGCAAACACTTCCACGGACAAACTATCTACAAAAATATGTAGGCGGATGATTCCGTCGATGGGAGCTAATGCAGCAGAATGTATACCGGCAAAACCATCCTTGAAATCAACAATTCCGGAATGTGCTCGATCCACGTACAGCTTTTGTTCATTCATCTTATAGCAGACTGTTGTATGTTCATTCTTGCCCACATGAACGCGAAAACCAAAACAACCAATATCATGAGTGATCTTGAACTCTGCAAGGATTTCCAGGGAACTGCCGTGAAGATCTGCCAGAAGATTTGTCTCCGGTTGAATCATTTTATCCCGCCAATGATACTGTCCGCCTCGCAGTTTCTGTAATTCGGGAATGGGCTTGTGGACCAGGCGAATCCCGTTTTCGGTCCGGATAAGAGCTTCCTGGCGAATCACACTGAAAACGCCGCGCCAACCGAATGAGGGGATGAGGCGCGCATATTGCCAATTGTTCATCCAGGCGATCATGAGGCGGCGCCCGTTCGGTTCATCGTTCCATGATTGGGCGGCGTAATAATCTGCTCCATAATCTGCCCAGATGACCGTCTCCGGTGGATTTTCTGAAGTGAATTTTTCGCCGTCAAACATCCCCACAAAATATTGGGTTCCCGAACCTCCCGCAGAGGCGCCATCCTGGACACCAACTGTCAGGATCCAGCGGGTCTCGTGGCCATCATCGACCGGAAGTTCGAACAGGTCCGGGGTTTCCCACACCCCCGCAGCCGAACCGTAACCGGGTCCCAGGTTTCCGCTGTGCGCCCAATGGATCAAATCTGCAGATGTATAAAACTGAATGCTGTCTCGAACCGCCAGGCACATCACCCAATGGCCAGTCTCCTGTTCACCATACCAGAAGACCTTTGGATCTCGAAAATCAGATAGGCCGTTCGGCGCGGACATAACCGGGTTGGCAGGAAATTTCGTCCATGTACGACCCGCATCCATGCTATAGGCCAGGCTCTGACTTTGAATATTATCTTTATCATGAGTAAATATGCATACCAGGGCATCCTTGCCAAAACCGGACGTATTGTTCCTATCCAACACGGCACTGCCGGAAAATATCGTGCCGTGTTGGTCCGGATACAAGGCGATGGGCAGATGTTTCCAATTGACAAGGTCTTCACTCACAGCATGTCCCCAGTGCATCGGTCCCCATAGATCGCTGGCGGGATGATATTGATAGAAGAGATGATACTCGCCCTTGTAATACACCAGACCGTTTGGATCGTTCATCCAATTCGATGACGGCGTGAAATGATACTGAGGGCGAAGCGGGCCTGTCATGATGTAATCCGAATTATTTTCCTAGAATATCGACTTCGTGCAATTTGCCGCGGAGATGGAACTTGAAAGCCAGCCGCGTCCAGTTGTGCGGCAAACGCGGATGTGTTGTCCATGAATCGGGAGTCACGCGCAAGCCACCGAAGCCAAAGACGACCGCCTGCCACGTCCCACCCGCCGATGCGGCGTGGATACCATCTCCGGCGTTACCGCGCACATCGCGCAAGTCTGCGCGCACCGCTCGGATGAAATGTTCATAAGCGTCTTCGGGTTTCCCTACATCACAAGCCATGATCGCCATGATGGACGGTCCAAGTGAGGAGCCATAGGTATGGTCGGTGCGCGGCATGTAGTAATCGTAATTCACACGGACAGAATCATCCGAGTAATGCTCGCGTAATAGATATTGAAGCATCAGCACATCGGGTTGTTTGAGCACCTGGGTTTCATTGCAGCCTTCAATACCGAAGATCTCCTGTGCCGATTTGCTGCGCGGCTCCATGGCAGCGAGATCAACATACCTACGCTGGTAGTATCCTTCGAACTGTTCGATCAGCCCGGAGGGTTCGACGTGCAGGTACATCTTCTCAATGACATCACGCCAAGTCTCCAGTCTCCGATCTCCCAGATCAAGCCTCTCGATCAATTCATTCGCTTTCGCAAGGGCACGCGTTTTCAGCCAGTCCAGCACTTCAAATGCTGTCTGCAAATTCCATTGGGCGAGACGATTGGTGTAGGCGTTGTTGTCCACGTGTTCATGATATTCGTCCGGACCAATTACTTCATTGAACTCATAACGATTGGACTCGGCGTTCCACTCGGCGCGCGATCCCCAGAACTTGGCCGTATCCAGGATCAGCTCCACGCCCTTTTCGATGAACCACTCGTCGTCACCGGTCCCCTGCCAATACTGATAGGCGGCATGCGCAATATCTGCAGAAATGTGGACTTCGATGTCACCGGTCCAGATACGTACAAGTTTTGTACGGTCGCCAAAATGCGGGACCCAGGTGGGCGTGACTTCGTCGCCGGTGTCAGCGCTCTCCCACGGGAACTGCGCGCCCTCGAAACCGTTACCTTCTGCCTTGCGGCGTGCTCCCGGCAGGTTGCGATAGCGATAGTTCAACAAATTCTTTGCGATATGCGGCGCTGTATAGGTGAACAATGGAAGCATGAAAATTTCCGTATCCCAAAATGCATGACCACGATAGCCGAAACCAGAGAGGGTCTTCGCGCCGATGTTGACACGGTCATCGTGGCGCGGTGCAGCGATGAGCATTTGGAACAAATTGAACCGGATGGCGATCTGCGCTTCATCATCGCCCTCGATAATGACATCCGTACGGTTCCATTCCTCCGCCCAGGCCTGTTGGCTCGTCTCGAAAGCGGATGCCCACCCCTGCCCGTGGCGGACTCGATTTACT
>JBGPNQ010000288.1:0-7035 GCA_041487615.1 Anaerolineae bacterium | reverse complement strand
CAAGCAGGGACGCTTTCAGGATGCCATTGACACGTTTCAGGATTTTTTACGCATGGCCACCCTGCCCAACGGCAATGAGACCTTATTGGCTGGTTTCGCTAATGTCAGATTGGGTGACCTGTATCGAGAACGAAATAACCTGGCTCTGGCCTCCCGATATCTGACCCAGGGTATGGAGCAATCTGTCCATCTGGGTCAGGTGGATGTTCTTATGGACGCGTATGTTTGTCTCGGGCGTTACCACTTGACGATGGGCGACCTGAACAGTCTATCTGGGACCTTGCAGATGGCGGATCGGGTTGCACAGTCAACAAAAGCGGACGCCTGGATTCTATGCTGGCTGGATGATCTTCGGCTGAGGCTTTGGCTGGCAGAGGGCAATCTGGATGAAGCCCGGCATTGGGTTCAGAATAGTGGCCTGTCGCCTGATGGGCCGCTCAGTTACCAACATGATCTGCATCACCAAAACCTCGCACGGGTGCTAGTGGCACAAGGACGCCTGACTGGCTCAAAGCCTGTGTATGAAAAGGCTTCAGCGCTGCTGGAGCGACTGCGGGCGGCGGCCGAACAAGCGGGTTGGGTACATGAAGAAATCCGGATACGGGTTTTGCAGGCTATCAATGACCAGACACACCATAAGAGCAATTCGGCGTTCATAAGTCTTGCGCGCGCGGTCTCGCTTGCTGAGCCCGGCGGCTATGTGCGGGTATTTGTGGATGAAAGGGACATCATGAGAGGCTTGCTCGTTGCGCTGGACAAAAATTTACGAAACGAGGGGCATGGAATCCAGAAACAGCTGGAGCTCAGCTTCCAGCTTGAGCATTTGGCAACGATTCAAAACTACATTACCCGGCTGATCTCAGCGTTTGATAAGAACACTGCCGAGCCTGGGGTATCACCCATTTCAAATGCGGAACAAACACGCAACGCTTCGGCGATGATCGAGCCGCTCTCCCCACGCGAAACAGAAGTATTGAAGCTTCTGGCGCAGGGCTGTGCAGATAAAAACATCGCCGACAATCTAGTCATTGCCCGCGAAACAGTCCATAAGCATCTCAAGAACATATACGGCAAGCTGGGGGTGCATAGCCGCACGGAAGCCATCGCTCACGCTCGCGAGTTGGGCTTGTTATAAGTCATCCTTCCAGAATCGCTGTCTCCATACCCCATCAATACCCCATTTAGGGACTGATTCTTCAGTCCCTTTGTTCTATTATGGAACTGAAAAATGCAAGATCGGCCGACACACAAATGTCGAGGTGAAATAATGGAATCGCAGGAATCTATGCAAGGAAACACCTATCAGATCAAGGTCAAAGAAACCTTGAGTCCAGCCAGCACAAATTGGTTCGGTGATATTACCGTCACCCCCCAGGAGAATGGGACGACTCTGCTGTCCACCAGGTTTGCTGACCAGCCCGCCCTGCGCGGTTTTCTAGACCAACTCTGGAATCGTAATTTCACTATTTTGTACCTGGAAAGGGTTGAGAATGAACACACCTAATAACTGGAAAACCTTTGTCGCCTTCGCCCTTAAGGTGATCGTTGCTCATGTGACGACCTATTTCATCTTCGGCATCATCATGTCGAATGTGTTCGATTACGGAGAAATCTTCAAGCGCGAGATCATCCGAGACTATATGCTTCCATTTGATGATCACAATGTCATTTATGGACCATTCCTGCAACCCATCCGCGGCTTGATATTTGCCATTGGGCTTTGGCCCATCCGCAATTTGTTGATCGAGAAAAAACGCGGCTGGCTCATCCTATGGAGCCTGCTCGTCACACTTGGGATCCTTTCCACACCTGCCGCCGCGCCAAGCTCCCTTGAAGGCCTTGTCTACTCAAAACTGCCGATGTGGTATCACCTGATCGGGCTTCCCGAGATCACTTTGCAAACACTCGCCTTTTCCATCTGGCTGGTCTGGTGGGAACGCCAATCCGCGCGAAGCCATGAAACGATTGCAAAACAGGAAAATCCATTGGTGGCAGACATCGTCAAATCCATCATGACGGCCTGCTTTGCTTATATCGGATATGCTGTTGGCGGTCTTCTTATGGTGGCAATGATGAATGCCAGGGTGGCAGAAACAGGAGCGGAAGCAATTGATATTGAAGCCGCAGGCGCGAACTTCAAAATGCAATTCATGTTCGTCGTGGCATTGGTTGTGAACACTATCTCAGTCTTCTGGATCGCTCGCAAATGGCGGACCGATCAATTGTCAACCTGGACCACCTTCCTGCTCTTCTGGCTCATCGATGCGCTGGTGCCGTGGTTGTATCAAACCGTTGTCTTTGGATCTTCCTTTATCCCTACGGTCCTATTGCTGGGATTCTTCCCTGCTGTGATCATCGCCATCAGCATAAGGATGAATTACAAAAAATCTGTAATTTTGGAGAGAAGGTCAACATGAAAAAGATCTTACGCTCACGATCATTTTGATCATGTTGGCCTCCCGCACAACGCCCCGACAACCTTGCCCTAGCCACCTTCGGTCTGCTGCGAACAGCAGGGCAGCGGGACTGAACTACATGCAGCCGCGGATGGAAGTAGTCAGGCAATCGGAATCTTTTCCGAACAGAAGACGGTTGAGCGGAAAACGCCAACGCATCCGGACCGAGGAACGGATCTCGGCGGTCACTGGCAACCAAAACGACAAAACGCCTTTTCGACATGAAAAGAGAAAGTTATGAAACCACACTTCGATATTTTCAGTCCACTTTCTGTACTCACGTTGACTGTGATCCTTTTGATATCCGCCTGCTCAATGACTCAGACTCAACCGACGCCTCCTGCTGTTTCAACAGAGACTCCCCAGGCTAACATGCCCAACCCGGCTTCCGCGTTTTGTGTGCACCAGGGATTCAGGTCCGAGATCCGCACAGCCGCTGATGGAAGTCAATCGGGCGTATGCATCTTCCCGGATGGAAACGAATGTGACGAGTGGGCATACTACCGCGGCGAATGTGTCTTCTCTCTTGCAAGCCCTACTCCGCTACCAGAGGATCTCGGAAACGGATGGAAATCATTTAATGACTATGGGATGAACTTCAGTTTTCAATACCCAACTGAAGCCACCATCCAGGCCGATAGATACACGGTCTTTGTAAATGGCCCGGTTGAGGAGAATAATTCCTGGCCCGTTTTCACGATCAGCCATCCGGACGATAGGGTGGAATTTCGCGTCCCAACAGATGTAGATCTTCAGCAGTGGTTGACCGATCATAACTT
Organism: Anaerolineae bacterium; assembly: GCA_041487615.1. GTDB lineage: Bacteria > Chloroflexota > Anaerolineae > Anaerolineales > Villigracilaceae > Defluviilinea. Next base: position 3,800 of record JBGPNQ010000288.1, on the reverse strand, counting down.
GTACGTAGACCAGCCTCAGGCGGACAGATCGATCGCTGATACGACAGCCATCCATCTCCGCTTCCCAGGCGGGCAGCAGTCTTTCGCCAATGATCGTTATTACTTCGTCCATAACAACCAGATGTACGTAATCACGATCCTGCACACCGGGAACAAGGAAGACTGGGAAGTGTACGACCACTTTCTTGACAGCTTCCAGTTCAAACAGACCTTCTTTGGTGCTACACAATTGCCCCCCACCGTTCCATCGACCGAGGGAATGGATTACCAGGGTTGGTGGACGTATACCCACGCAACATACGGTTTTTCGATCATGTTACCTGAGGATTGGGTAGTCGAGGAGATAACCACCTTTGACCCACTGATGAATGGACACACCCTGACTTTGCATCCCAGAGAAATAGCACCTGGGATAAGGATCGAAAAACAGAACATCCTCATGACATTCCGCCGTTCCGGCGAGGACGCACTCCTCTGGCCCACAGGTGTTGGTGCAGGCGATTTCGTTGCGCAAGGGACTTTGGAGGCGGCTGGCCAACCAGTGCAATGTATGGAATTGGTTTGCCCCAATGGAGACATCACATCTATTTGGTATCACGATGAAAACGGACAACCCAACATCACTCGCGGGGACATGGAATTCGGTTTTATCTACAGCGCAGGCGGACATTGCGAGGGATTAAGCCTGAGCGGCAAAACCCAGCTTGTGGGCAAGATGATCATCTCATCGCTCAAAGTGCCGTAAACGAGCGCCGAAAGGTGGAGAAATGAAAATCTCAAAGCATGATTTTCCGTGGCGCTACGTGATCATCTCTTATGGACTGGCTTGGTTAATCTGGATTCCGATCGCACTAACGGGACAAAACTATCAGCAATCACCTTTATTGCTCATACTGATGTTTTTGGGCGTATTTGCACCGGGGATCGCTGGGATCATTTTGACGTATCGTGAACAAGGACTTGAAGGCCGGAGGGACTATTGGCGCCGGGTATTTGACTTCCGAAGGATAAGCTTCAAGTGGTACATGCTGATCATCCTTATCTCTCCAGCTTTACATCTTCTCGCGGTTGCAATCACAGAAATGCTGGGAGGCAGTCCGCCTGATTTTGCCTTTATCAGGGAGAACATGTCTGCACCTACAAGCATTCTGATGCTTGTGATCCTTTATCTGCTCCAGGCTGGGCTGGAAGAACTGGGATGGCGAGGCTATATGCTCGACCGGCTTCAGGAGCATTGGAAACCACTGACTGCTTCCCTGATGCTGGGCGTGGTGCATACATTTTGGCACCTGCCTACATTTTGGATCATTGCGACAAACCAAAGTAATTGGAAATACGGACTTGAACCCCTGGCATTCATCGGTTTTGTGGTTTCGGGCTCGATCTATTCCACGTGGTGCTACAACAATAACCGGCGCAGCATATTGGCAACTATCCTGCTGCACGCCGCTGGAAATTTGGCATCGGCTATTTTTGCCATGACCGGACCCGGGAAGCATATTTTCACTATGCTTCTTACGCTCAGTGCCATGGTTATTGCCATTGCCTGGAGCCCTCCATCATGGAAGCGGAGGCAGGCTACAGCAACTCGATAGGAGTAAAAATGAACGCTCAATTAACACGCACAAGTCTCGGTGGAAAAGAAACAATGCAACCAAATTGGCTTCAACGTCTCGGTCTGTTCATCGTGTTCCTGATCTGCGGTTTGACGGTCCTCTTCCTCGGATCGAACTTTTACAAGATCGTTCCGACGAACCAGAACCTGACCTACAACCTTATCGTCTCAGCGGTTTTCCTCGCCGCCGCGTTATGGTTCAAATACGACAAACGCTTGAACAGCTACTGGCAGATCACATTCGCGTTTTTCATCGCTTCGGTTATTTATCCCATCACTACACTCACCGCCGACTGGAAAAGTGAAATGTTGAGCGGGCTGGGATTGGTAGCAGGTATCACCTCGCAAGGCACCGCGGTCGACAAAGTATTCCAGATGGTACTGACCGTTGTTCCGATCATCGTGTTGATCAAGCTATCAGGAGCAGATCTCGGGTCCATTTATCTCAAGCGCGGCAACTTGAAAATGGGGTTAAGTTTCGGAGCGCTGGTGTGGTTCAACTTTGCGACATCAGCATTTCTGTTCTTTGCAACGCGCTTTACGAATATGGACAGGCTTGTTGCGGCACTCATCTGGGGACTCGTCTTTTCGGTTGCGAACGGTTTCCTGGAAGAATTATGGTTTCGCAGTATTTTTTTGAAACGCCTTGAGCCATTTCTCGGAATTGGCGGCTCGGTACTGCTGACATCCATTGTCTTCTCTGTGATACACGCCGGTTCGACGTACCTGACCCCTGCAGCACTTCCGTTCATGCTCGCAAACACGTTCACATTGGGACTGGCCTGTGGTTACCTGACGATGAAATCAGACAGCATCTGGGGTGCAATCGTGATCCATGCCGCCGCAGACCTCTTCCTGTTTGTCGCCATGCTGTCAAATGTTTAGTCGCTTTATAAGGCTGAAATTTCCAGACAGACTGGAATGAGATCTATTTTGAAAGAAGGCATAGTGTATGTTGGACAAAACGAATCTGCTGGGTGCTATCGTAGCTGTTTCATTCTTCGTATCGGCGATCCTGGTTTTCGTTTTCAGGCTTTTGGATAAGCCTCAGTACGGACATTGGATCGGCTACTTTGAATTGCTACTTGCCATTCCATTGATATTTTTGCTCGTAAAAGCGCCTCAACTACAACGACCCACCTTGTACTATATCCAGATCGGTTGCATGCTGGCATGGCTGGTCGCGGAAGCCCTGCTCGATTACATCCTGAAAATCGACTTCCGAAATGTGCGATGGATGGTGATCAGTTATGTCGTTTTATTCTTTGCGGGTACGGGCGGGATGCTGGGTGTCGCAGCAAATGCCGGGCGCGGCTGGAGCATCCCAGCAATAATTCTGTTTCTACTCATGGCGGTACTGGCCTTTGTGCAACGCGCCATAACTGGCATGTAGCGCAGAGACGAACAACCAATTCGTCCAATCTTTTTTCAAGAAAGGATTTAACATGGCAGCTATGACTAAAACCACCAACTTAAGAAGTACCGTTGCGTTGCGCGCGACCCTAGGGATGCCCGTCATGGCGCTCATAATCATCCTCCCCTCCGGCAAGTGGGACTACTGGCAGGGCTGGATGTACATAGCAACGCTCTTCATCCCAATGTTTTTTATGTTTGCATACCTGCTGAAAAACGACCCTGCCTTGCTCGAACGTCGCATGCGTATGCGTGAACGAGAATCGATACAGCGAAAGATCATCTCACTATCGTACATTTATTTCCTGCTCGCTTTCATCCTGCCGGGTCTGGATGTGCGTTTCGGCTGGTCAAATATGCCGCCGTTAATTTCTATCCTCGCGAATGTGTTCGTGTTTGCAGGATACATGGTTTTCTTCTGGGTGTTGGTGACAAACAGTTTTACTTCACGCGTGATTGAAGTGGAAGCAAATCAGAAGGTGATTTCCAGCGGCCCGTACGCGCTCGTACGTCATCCAATGTATACGGGTGTGCTGATCATGTATCTTGCTTCACCGGCTGCACTTGGCTCCTATTGGGCGCTACTACCTGCAATTCTGATCGTTCCACTGCTAATCGCGCGGATCTACAATAGACCTCTTGCATAAGTGTGCCATAATGGGCACATGAGATACGAAACGATCGAACACCTAAAGGACGGCGATTTCAAGCGTCTCACAGGTGTACAACGAGAAAGCTTTGAAGAGATGCTCAAAGTTGTTGAGAAAGGACT
>JBGPNQ010000287.1:0-7092 GCA_041487615.1 Anaerolineae bacterium | reverse complement strand
CTGGCGCGCGAGATCTCCCGCAATCCACGCGCCATCGTCGCAGCGCAGCCTACCCGCGGACTGGACATCGGCGCGACCGAATACGTGCGCGAACAATTGCTGGTCGAACGCGGCAAAGGTGCAGCGATCCTGTTGATCTCTGAGGACCTCGATGAGATCCTGGCGCTCTCCGACCGTATTGCGGTCATCTATGAAGGGCAGATCATGGATATTGTGCCTCGCGCAAATGCAACTCCTGAAAAACTTGGTTTATTGATGGCAGGCGTTCACCCGGAGGATGCGGCTGCTGTGTAAAGTCACTAATAAAGGTGCAATTTGTCAGACTTCCATAGTCATTGACAAAGCAGTACAATAAAAAACAAATCCATCGGTTCGGTGGTCGTGACGCTTCAGCGCCACGGCGTTGGGCAACCCCATCGAAAAGTGCCGCCGTCCAAGAAAGAAGGCACCACCATGAACCTTTGGCAGAACTATGTTCGACCCAAAAATCTATCTGAGGCTATGGACGCATTTGCCCACGCGCCGCGTCCGCTCATGCCGATCGCCGGGGGGACAGATCTTTTACTTGACCTTGAACAAGGCCGTCATTCACCTGTCCAAACTCTAATTGATGTGACTTCGATTGCAGAGATGACCGCGCTCGAAGTGCGAGGAGATGAGCTCTACATTGGCGCCTCCGTCCCGGTCAACCGGATCGCAACCACGCCGGAAGTGATCGCGTATGCCCAGGCATTGACCGAAGCCTGCAACCTGATCGCGGGCCCGCAGGTGCGCAATGTGGCTACCCTTGGCGGCAATGTCGCCCACGCCCTCCCTGCCGCAGATGGAACCATCGCACTGCTGGCTCTCAACGCGCAAGCGGAGATCGCTTCTGCATCAACCGCTGGTCGAGTAGCGGAGCGTATCGAGACCAGCCGTGTTCCGTTCCAAGAATTGTTCCTAGGTCCCGGTAAATCTTCACTCAAACATGGCGAGGAACTCCTTGTCGGTTTCCACCTACCACTCTCCATAAATGGACAAGCCTCCTGCTTTAAACGGATCATGCGTCCGCAGGGCGTGGCATTGCCTATCATCAACGTTGCGATCTGGCTTGAACGTACGAACGATGTGATCAGCCAGATACGGATCGCAGTTGGCCCCGGCGGCCCCACTCCGTGGAGTGGCACCGAATCAGAAAATGCGTTGCTTGGTAAAACACTGAATGATGAATCATTTGATGCTGCAGCGGATGCCTTACTTGCACAAGTAGGATTCCGTTCCAGTGCGCGCAGGGCCAGCTCCAATTATCGCCGTCACATAGTTGTCGGTCTGTTCAAAGATGTACTTGAAACCGCGTGGAAGCGTGCAGAATAGGATTATTGGTATGTCAAACATGAACCTCTTTGTAAATGGTAAACAATATTCATTTGAATCTGTTCCGGGCGAAACACTCTCCTCTCTCCTCCGTGAGAGACTTCGCCTCACCGGGACAAAGATCGGTTGTGACGAAGCCGAGTGCGGCGCGTGTACCGTCCTTGTGGATGGCGAGCCTGTCGTCTCGTGCATCTATCCCGCCGAGCGTGCGGACGGAAAGACCATTGTTACGATTGAGGGGCTTGCCCAGCGCGTGCACGAGGAGATGAAACTGCATCCCTTGCAGGAAGCGTTTGTGGAACATGGCGCGGTGCAATGCGGATTCTGCATCCCCGGGCAGATCATGACAGCATATGCGCTGCTCAATCGGAATCCGAATCCGGACAGCGCCGATATTCGTTTTGCCTTGAAGGATACTCTCTGTCGTTGTGCCGGCTATCCCTCCATTGAGAATGCAATTCTCGCCGCGGCGCAGGCGTTGCGCACAGGCGAACCTGTTCAGAAGCCTACACATATCCCCGATTCGATTCACGAACATAAAACAGTGGGCCACAGTCATCTGCGTCCCGAAGCGGTGGAGAAGGTGACGGGCGAAGCCCTCTACACGGATGACCTTGTTTTCGATGGCATGTTGTATGCGAAAACCCGTCGCGCGCTGATCCCGCATGGCTTCTTGAAAAAACTGGATATCTCAAAAGCAAAAGCGTTATCTGGCGTAGTAGCCGTATTAACAGCTGAAGACATTCCTGCCGAGCACAATCATGGATTGGTCATCTTCGATTGGCCTGTGATGGTTGGCATCGGGGAACGCGTCCGCTACGTGGGAGATACGATCGCGATCGTCGCCGCGGAAACGCAGGAAATTGCCGAGCAGGCCTCGGCGCTAATCGAAGCGGAGTTCGACCTCCAGCCCGTGATCACAAATCCCGTGCAGGCACATCAGGAGGGAGTCCCGCAGATCCACGAAAAGGGGAATCTGCTCAAGCATATTAAAGTGCGCAAGGGCGATATGGAGCAGGGCTTCGCCGAGTCAGATGTCATCCTGGAGCACACGTTCCACACTGCAATTACCGATCACGCCTTCCTTGAACCGGAATGCAGTATTGGCGTGCCGCTGCCCGACGGTCGCATGGAAATTTATGTTGGCTCGCAAATTCCCTATCAGGATCGGACACAGGTGGCGCGTGTGATGGGTTGGCCCGAAGAGCGCGTGCGCGTCGTCGGGCAATTGATGGGCGGAGGCTTTGGCGGTAAGGAAGATGTAATGGGACAGATCCATGTGGCGATGCTGGCGAACGTGACCCAGCGTCCTGTGAAGCTGCTATTCGACCGCCACGAAAGTTTGCTCGTGCATCCGAAACGACATGGCACGCAGATCCGAGTCAAACTGGGCGCAAAGAAGAATGGTTGTCTGGTCGCGATGGAAACGGAGCTCTACGGTGACACCGGTGCATATGCGTCGCTCGGCGAAAAAGTGATGACCCGCGCTACCACGCATTCGGCGGGTCCGTATGACATCCCGAACGTGCGCGCCGATTGTTATGCCATGTATACCAACAATCCGCCTGCAGGCGCATTCCGTGGTTTCGGCGTGACGCAGTCGGCGTTCGCAGTCGAGTCTATGCTGGACAAACTCGCCGAGACGTTGGGCGTCGAGCCTGTGGAACTGCGTCGTATGAATGCACTGCATGTGGGAAGCATCACGAATACGGGACAAGTATTGAAGGAGTCGGTTGGACTCACTGAGTGCATCAATAAAGTGGATGCTGAAATGCGGAAGCACAATCTGCTTCCCTTTAAGCCGGTAGTTGATCCCGCCAACCCGAACTTGATTCGTTCGTGGGGCTTTGCCTCCGCCTACAAGAACACGGGACTTGGCGGTGGCGCACCTGACATCTCTGGCGCGGATGTGGAACTTTACGCTGATGGCACATTCCAGGTGCGTAGCTCTGCCGCTGAACTCGGTCAGGGACTTGTCACGGTGATGAGGCTTGTTGTTTCTGAGGAAATGTCTGTTCCGCCTGAACGGGTGCGTGTCCTTGTCATGGATACGGACCTAACCCCGAACGGTGGACCGACAACCGCGTCCCGCCAAACGTTTGTGACGGGCAATGCATCCCGTTATGCCGCGAAAACATTACGCGATCAGATCACTGCCGTGATGGCTGAAAAATATGACGTGCGTCCCGAGCAGATCCGCTATGAAGATGGCATCGTTCACGTCAACGGACATTCCTTGACCTATTCAGAAATTTACAAGGAAATGATGAGCTTGGGACAGAAACCGCTCGTCCGCTATGAATACGAGGCACCAAAGACTCAACCGCTTGGCACAGGTGGTGACATGCACTTCGCCTTCTCCTTTGGCGTGCAAGCCGCGGAAGTGGAAGTGAATAAATTAACCGGTGAAGTGTGCGTGTTGAAAATCATCTCTGCCAATGACGTGGGTATGGCGGTCAACCCGCTTGGCTTGCAGGGACAGGTCGAAGGCGGCGTCATGATGGGACTCGGCAATGCTCTCACCGAAGAGTTCATTGTCGAGAATGGTTATGTTGTCACTGATCATCTGGCGCGTTATCGCATCCCTGGCATTATGCTCACACCTGAGATCACATCCATTATCGTGGAGCATCCCATTGAAGCAGGTCCTTACGGCGCAAAGGGAGTCGGCGAGATCAGCAGCATCCCGACCACGCCCGCCATCACGAACGCGATCTACAACGCGGTGGGTGTGAGGGTAGATAGGTTGCCTGTGGATCAGGAGATGATTGCTAGGGAGATTTGGGAGAGGGAAGAGAAATAGAAAATAGAAATAGAAAACAGAAATAGAAAGTGCAGATTAGGAAGCAGAACTAGGACTCTCAAGTTTTCAAGCCAGAGGGTCCTTTTCTAATTAAGAGCTGAAATATCTCATGCGTTCCTGCGCTTATCGGTAGTCGCGCATGGATGAAGGTGCGAGACCGACAGTCCTTTGTGGAGACATGTCAGGTCTTTGTTTACATCGGGTAAAATAGAACAAGAGAAAAGGAAAAAGTTATGACTGATTTATCCTTACAGGAGATGTTGAAGAAGCTCCCGCCCGCTCTGCAATCAGAAGTGCGAGATTTTGTCGCGTTCTTGTTGGAGCATCGGGTAAGGCGGCAGGTGCGCCCCATGGAATTCAAGTGGGAAGGTTCATTGAGGGACATGCGCGGGCAATATACATCAGTTCAACTTCAGCACCAGATTGCCGAATTGCGAGGCGGATACCATGAAGGCTCTTCTTGACACGAATATCTTTCTTGAAATTATTCTTTCTCAGGAAAGGTCAGATGAAGCCAAGCAGCTATTGCTGAAATCCGCACAACATGAGTTTTTCATAACCGATTACTCGCTTCACTCGATCGGGCTGTTGTTATTTAGGCGAAAGCAACACGAAGCTTTTCGTTCATTTCTGGATGATGTTCTCGTTAATGGCGGAATAGTTTTATTGTCTTTGTCGTCCGACGATATGGAAACTGTAATCACTTCATCGCAGAAATTTGGTTTGGATTTTGATGATGCTTATCAGTATTCTGTTGCAAGTAGACATGATTTAGATTTGGTAAGTTTTGATACCGATTTTCAGCGCACTGATAGAGGCTGCAAAACCCCATCACAGATGTTATGAGTTGATTCACTATTGCATTGTGATAAAAAAGGACTCTCAAAGTTTCAAGCCTGAGAGTCCTTTTTGATTAAGACCTGACAGGCCTCGTCAGCGCCGTTGTTAACCAGGACTCATGCGTAGACATCGCTACGGTCCATTGTGCTTTCGCGGAGATCTGTCAGGTCTGCACTGGCAGGGTACAATTGGAAAGAGAAGAGAAGGAAATCACATGAACAAATTCGTGGGTTATCGCTGTTCGCTGTGTGGAGAGCAGTATTCTCCCAAGGATGTCGCCTACACCTGTCCAAAAGACGGTGGAAACCTGGATGTGGTGCTGGATTACGATTCGATCAAAGGTAAATACAAGCCCGAGGACATCCTCTCGCGGAACGATCCCTCGCTTTGGCGTTTTCTGCCGCTTCTTCCGGTGCAGGAACCTCCCGGAGAAGCAACGCCTCTTCACGTCGCCGGTGGGACTCCCGTTTTCAAGTTGCCGCGCCTCGCCGGGAAGTTGCGACTGAAAAATCTATGGCTCAAGGATGAATCGCGCAACCCGACCGCATCCTTCAAGGATCGCGCCTCGGCGATTGTCGTTGCTCGCGCCCAGGAGATCGGTGCCGAAATTGTTGTGACCGCATCCACGGGCAACGCCGGAGCGGCGCTGGCAGGGATGGCTGCTGCGGTGGGACAGAAAGCCATCATCTTCGCGCCAAAGTCCGCGCCACAGGCGAAGGTTGCCCAGTTGCTGGTCTTTGGGGCAAAAGTCATTTTGGTCGATGGGACCTATGACGATGCGTTCGATCTGACAGTAAAAGCCTCGAACGAATTTGGCTGGTATTGCCGCAACACGGGCTACAATCCATTTACCGCGGAAGGTAAGAAGACGGCCGCACTCGAGATATGGCAGTGGTGGGAGGAAGCTCACGCCGAATGGCATAATGAATTCGGCCCGGATCTCGATCACGCTCCACTGACGATCTTCGTTTCAGTAGGGGATGGGAACATCATCTCAGGTATTCACAAGGGCTTCAAGGACCTATATCAATTGGGCTGGCTGCCGCGCATCCCGCGCATCATCGGCGTGCAGGCAGAAGGCTCCGCCGCGATCTCGAACGCATTCCACGGGAACACGGAGACGATCACACCCGTCTCAGCTAGGACGCTTGCCGACTCGATCTCCGTTGATTTGCCACGGGATGGCGTACGCGCTGTCCGTGCCGCGAAGGAAACAGGTGGGACCTACGTTAATGTATCAGACGAGGAGATTCTCAAAGCGATTGCGGAACTGGGCAGGGTCGGCGTATTCGCGGAACCGGCCGGGGCGACCGCCTACGCTGGTCTGGTCAAGGCAGCAGCGATCGGCCTGGTCGGAAGCGAGGATCCAATCCTGGTGTTGAACACGGGCAGCGGACTCAAAGACGTCCGCGCCGCGATGCAGGCTGTCGAACCCGCTCCGATCATTGAGCCGACTCTGGAGGCAGTAAAGAAGTTGATATGAGACAACAGTGGGATGTTCCGATACGCTACATCATTCTCGTATTCCTGCTCATCCTGTTCATTGCTGCACTATGGTATGTGCGTGAGATCTTTCAGCCCTTAATTGCTGCTGCCTTGATCGCCTATTTCCTGAGCCCGGCTGTGAGCTTTTTTGTCGCGCGGTTTCATTTCAAACGAAAAACTGCCGCAAACCTTGTTTACTTTTTATCACTCACAGGTTTCGTCGCTGTATTGGTTTCGGCGGTGCCGCTTTTGTTTGATGAACTTCAATCGGTTGCATATGATCTTACTGTTGCCTTGAGAGGACTGGAAGTTGCCTTACAAAAACCAATCATGATCGGCAATTTGCCGTTTCAGTTTGGCACGTTAATTCCTGCCATTCGACAGACTGTCAGCGCCATGGCAATTCCCAACCCGCAGGATGCGCTGCGCATTATTCAGGTGACCTCGCGGAATTTTCTGTGGCTGCTGGTGATCGTGGTGACCGCATACCACCTGATGACGGATTGGGATAACCTGCGAACGAGTGTAATTAACCTTGCCCCGCGCAGTGAACAGCATGATCTCTATCGTTCTTTTCGTGCTTATTTTCGTAATCGTAGTGAGGAGCCCAT
>JBGPNQ010000286.1:0-7096 GCA_041487615.1 Anaerolineae bacterium | reverse complement strand
TATTCGGCATCCGCAAGGTTTGTTATTTAACAGCGCATTGCGCACCATCCTGTACCGATCCAGGGTGCTTGGGAAAACAGAAGCCTTGCAGGATGGGATCCTTCTTGCCGAGAAAGTCATTAACGGCTCGCTCCGGTGCAAGCATCTACCGATCGCTCTACAGACACTTCTCCTGCGCGCTCAGCTGCAGGCAGCGAGTGGAAATGAGGAGACAGGTTTAGCCGATGTAACCAGGGCATTGCAGCTTGCAGAGCCGGAGGGGTTTATTAGCATTTTTGTGGAAGAGGGTAGCCAGATTGCAGCTTTGCTTACCGCCCTGCTCAGGAGGAAGCTACTCGGAAGTGTGAAAACGAAGTACGTCGAGAGTATCCTGGATGCCTTTCCGAACCTGCCGGAACGGGTACCACCGGGATCAGGCACTTCGAATGTACATGATGACCTGGCACCGATTGACCCGCTGACGCCACGAGAGCTGGAGGTTTTGAATCACATTGCCGCAGGGGATTCGAACCAGGCGATCGCCGAGAGACTTGTCATTACATTAAGTGCTGTCAAGAAGCACACAGGGAATATTTATGCAAAATTGAACGTCAACAGCCGAACCCGGGCCGTTGCCCGTGCGCGCCAGCTTGGACTGATCGATGCTGGCGGGTAGCTTGTAATTTTGGAATTCTATTTATTAGGTAGGTGTACTTTGGTACACCTACCTTTTTTTTATTTCTTACACAAAGACACCACCTTTGTACAGTGACGTTTATGAACCGACAGTCTATATTCAGGGCAGAAAAAAGGAGAAAAAATGACTGCCATAACTTCAACCATCCAATCCAAAAAACAAGACACGTCTGCAGAGTGGGCGGGCTTGCACAAACTTGGAGCCGTAACATCACTACTGATCCTGTGCACTGCCGTGCTTGAGATCCTGATCACATTCCTGCCAGGAGGTTATGCGTCTGCAGAAACGGTGGTCGATTGGTTCAACCTTCTTCACGACAACTGGTTCCTGGGTCTTCGCAATCTGGGCTTGCTCAATATTGTGATGACCGCTCTGTCAATCCCAATGTTTTTCGCCCTATGCATGGCGCACTGGAAAGTGAATCCGAAATATTCCGCCCTGGCGATGATTATTTCCTTCATCGGCGTTGCGGTGTTTTATGCAACCAATCGGGCATTCGCCATGTTGGAGCTGAGCACGCAATATGCAGCTGCCAGTACCGACGCTCAGCGAGCCGTTCTGGAAGCCGGCGGACAAGCCTTACTGGCTGTCGGTCAAAGCCATACGCCCGGTACCTTTATTGGCTTTTGTCTGTCTGAGATCGCCGGCTTACTCATTTCATTTGTGATGTTGCGAGGCGGCATCTTCAGCAAGCTCAACGCCTACGCGGGCATCCTGGGATTTGGCATGCTTTTGGTCTATGAGATCAGCCAATCTTTCGTGCCAGCGCTGTTGGGGATCGCCCTGATCTTTGCGATGATCGGCGGGTTATTGAACCTGGTCTGGTATGGACTCGTTGCCCACAGACTCTTGCAGCTCGTTTGAAACAAGAAGTGGATTGAATAATTAGGAGAGATTCGAATGAACACAACTATGAGCAACACGATTACCACGACAGTAGGCAATTCTTGGAAATGGATCTATAAATTTGGAGCTGTAGCAGCACTCATCGCCATGTCCGCGAATTTGGCGGATATCATCCTGGGGTTTGGCGGAACAGAGATGGTCACCTATGGCACGAAATCTACGGTCGAGTGGTTCGCCATTTATCAAGCCAGCTGGTTCCGCGGCGTATACGCGCTTGGTATCTTGAATATCGTCTACATGGTTGCCATGCTGCCGGTCTACTTTGCTCTATTCGGGGCACATTTCGAAAAACAGGCTTTAGCCGCCGCGCTGACTCTTATTATTTTTCTCACTGCTATGTCTATGTATATCTCCAACAATACAGCCATTCCGCTGTTGGTCCTTTCGGGCAAATATTCTTTAGCAGCCACGGATCTACAGCGAACCATCCTTATCGCAGCCGGAGAAGCCGTCTTATCCCGTGGGGAGGATTTCACAGCAGGTGCCTTTATTCCCTTGTTCTTGAGCGGACTTGCAGCAATCGGCATCTCGATCATCATGTTGCGCGGTGGGATCTTCGGGAAGGTGAATGCGTGGATTGGACTTGTCGGCTTTACGTTCTTGTCCTTGTTTACGATCATCGCCACATTTATTCCCACTCTCTACTCATTTGCTTTTTACTTCTTGGGGTCGATCGGTGGGCTCCTCGCGCTATCCTGGTTTGCCATGGTTGCTCGAAGATTTTTTCAACTGGCTTCCCGCTAAGAAAGAAGATGGAAAAATGAAAAAGAAGATTTTGGTTATGTATGCCAGTCGTACGGGTTCCACAGCTCAGATTGCTGAAGCGATACACAAAACACTCGTGAAGAATGGGGAAGAAGCAGAGCTACTTTCTATAGAGAATGTCAACGATCTTTCGCCCTATCACGCGGTGATTATAGGCAGCCCGATACGGAAATCACAATGGCTGCCAGAAGCAATGCAATTTCTTCAAATCCATAGAGCGGAGCTGGCGCGCCAGCGCGTTGCAACATTTACGGTCTGTATTACGATAGCAATGTCAAATACAGAACGTTATCAACAGGCCGTCAGGCAATGGATCGCTCCAGTTCGTGCACTGACAAAGCCGATTAGTGAAGGGCTTTTTGCAGGTAGATTGGATTTTAGTAAGCTGCCTTGGACTCTGGATACCCTGCTTTTACGTATTACTGTAGCGCTTGGTGTTTTTCCGAAGGGCGATCACCGTGATTGGAGCGCAGTTCATGCCTGGGCACAAGATCTGCAGCCCTTATTGCTCCAGTAGCTGTATTAGATATGGACACTCCTTTTGTGTACGAGATCCTAGTCGAAGGGCATTTGTCTGATCATTGGTCCACCTGGTTTGATGGATTAACGATTCAGATAGAGCCAAACGGTGACACAAAACTGACTGGACTTTTATCTGATCAAGCTGCTTTATATGGTGTGCTCGCTAAAATCCACAATCTAAATCTGGTGTTGATTTCAGTAGCTCGATTGCCCTCAAGTGAAATTAAGACGGAAAGCTAGAGTCTGAACGCTTAATCATAAAACGACCGGTACTTACTCGTAAGGAGAACAGATCTTCTTTATGCCTGTTTTCTCATCAGAATGGACAGATTTGATGTATTAAATGAATGCGCGTAATTCTCTTGATTAGTGATGTGTCAGCCGCTTTGTGCCTTAAAGTCTGTAGCCCAATGGAAGAGCTTGTGTGGAAATGTCAGTTTCCGTACTGCAAAGACCTATATATCCGCCTTATAACTCGCAACGGCTTGACAGCATTGAGGACAGGCTTCATCCCACCACGAATGTGATGCGCCGCAGTTTGTACAGTGCCAACGCTGCCCCTGAGCCTCCAGCCAAGTCGGTAGATCATTTTGCCGGATCGACCCCATATTGTTTGAAACAATTTGCTGATAGGGCCAATTTGCATCTTTTAGAAACTTCTGCATTAGCTGGCAGGTACTATATTCGGAACACTCATTACAAAATTCATAACCTTTGGCGCGTGCGCAAGCCTTGATGCCACAGACTGCGCAATATCCTGTAGGTTGTTCACTTTTGCAACCATAACATTGTTCGGTTCCTGTCCCTGTATCCCTCTGTGTCTATAATAGTGAGACAACTCCTCCCAATAATTTAGAGTGCAAGGCGGAGGAGAAAATGGTATGTTTGAGAATTCAAATGGCAGCATAAAGGAATTAATGCCCAACACAGAAGTGGTAGCCGTATCCAAACGCAATGGGAAGCATCATTGCGGGAATAGACAACCAATTCGATAGTGAAATCGAAATCCCAAGGAAAATCATAACTTGCCCTAAGATCTTGTTTCAGTTTACCAGGTCTAACTGCAGATCTTGAGAGATCTCCTTGGCTGTTTCCACTTACACCGAATTCATCACTGCTCCGCGGGTAACCCTCCCGTAAAATAGTACCAGTGAAAAGGAGACAAGTCGTGGCAAAATAGAAGCAGGAGAGTTTGCCATGAAGAAGTCGAAGTTTTCGGAAAGTCAGATCGTGAATATCTTGAAGGAAGCAGAAGCCGGAGTGTCGGTGGAGGATCTGAGCCGCCAGCACGGGTTCAGCAAAGCGTCCTTTTACAAATGGAAAGCCAAGTATGGTGGGATGAGCATCAGTGAAGTAAAGCGAATGAAGGAGTTGGAAGAGGAGAACCGCCGCTTGAAGCAGATGTATGCGAACCTGAGTCTGGAACATGAAGTGCTGAAGGATATTATCGAAAAAAAACTCTCGAAGTAAAAGAGCGACGTGAGTTGGCTGGTTACGCAATTGAGGAGTTCCGGTTGAGTGAGAGACAAGCTTGTCGCACGGTGCAGGTCAGCCGCTGTGCGTATCGCTACCAGGCCAAGAGAATGACCGATGAACCGATCGTCCAGGAATTGCAGCAACTGGCAGACAAACAGCCTCGTTGGGGTTGTGGCAAGATGAGCGATTATCTGAGAAACCAAGGACACGGTTGGAACCATAAGCGGATCCACAGAGTATACCGAGCGATGGCACTGCATCTGAAAAGAAAACCGAAAAAACGCTTACCTGCTCGCACCGCCCAGGCACTGGTGGCGCCTGGGCAGGCGAACCAGACCTGGTCGTTGGATTTCATGAGTGACAGCCTGTCCAATGGCAGAGCATTCCGGACCTTGAACGTGATCGATGATTACAACCGGGAAGCACTTTGGATCGAAGTAGACACCTCGCTCCCGGCAGAACGGGTCGTGAGAGTCCTGGAGCAGCTGCTCTTCTGGCGAGGCAAGCCAACCCATATTCGCATGGATAACGGTCCGGAGCTGATTTCACAGCGGCTGGAGAGCTGGGCAAAAGAGAAAGACATCGAGCTGCTCCATATCCAGCCCGGCAATCCTGCACAGAATGCCTACATTGAACGTTTCAACCGCACCTACCGCGAAGATGTTTTGGATGCTTATTTGTTTGATGATCTTGAGGAGGTTCGCACCATTACAGAGCGTTGGTTGGAAGACTACAACACCATTCGTCCGCATGAGGCTTTACAGGGTTTACCACCCCGCCAGTTTGCACTTCCACATGCCTAGATTTGTCTACTTATGAGTGGTACTACGTTGCGGAGGTTGACATATGGGTCGCCAACATACGGAAATTCGTTCGGTTTTTGCCGATGTTTTCCGGCAAAAACCGAACGAATTTTTCCTCGCTGCCATGCGTGAAGCCGATCAGGTTCTTCCCGAAGGAATAATATTTCCGTAGGATCGCGCGATTGTCCACGGAAACATTCGGACACTCATGGTACCAACACTCCAGAGCATCACCCAGGTAGAACATTCTCTCCCGATCGTGATTGCCCGGAATGATCGGAACATCTACCGGTGCCACCTGCGCGCACAGATCGATCAACCCCACCAGCAATTGCCGGCCTTTCCTGAAGGTCTTCTGCCAGCGAGTATCTTCCATCTGTTTGGTCCCATTTACCGTAGTCTCCCCTGCACCATTGACATTGAAGAAGTCGTTACCCAAAGGAAGCAGGATCTTCGAAATGGGCACAGATTTCACGTAGCTCAGAAGCTCAAGGAAAGCATACGTGGTAGCGTCCGTCGCAATCTGGATATCATAATCCTGTCCAGTTTCTTCGGCCCAAGCCAACTTCCCGAAGTGCAGATCAGGCATGTCAATTTCATAGACCATGCCCTCACCGTACTTTGGATACTCGATCGGCTTGTAGACTGGAGCGTATTGCTTGGCATCCTCGATCATCAAAGCGATGGCATCTCTAGTCTGGACTTCAGCAACCTTCTTCTTCAGCCAGACCTTGACCTGGAAGAGAGGAACTTGTCCTGGATTCCGGTTGGCATCCGCGTAGCCCATCTCCCATTTGTTACAAATCCAACGCTCGATTTCCCATATCTCTGTGTCGATTTCGCACTGCGAAATAAGTTCATCCAGGGTGGTTATTCGAACAGGCAGGACAGTAGTTATTTCTCGCCTATCATTCTCTTCTGTGATAGTCTCTTCTAGTTTTATCTTGGAGGGATGATCTCTGAAGTATGGCTTGCAGTCCTGACACTGATATTTCCCCTTACCCCTTCCATGAACATTACTTGATTTGCAGTCTGGGCATCGTATGCCCTTCCTTTCGTCCATCCGGTCTCATTTTCATGGGAACAACAAAAGACCGATCTATCCTCCCAGGATTGCCGAAATAGCAATCATAATAATCGGATCCAGCCAGCGCTTCTTGAATTCCTCCAGTTGCCTTCAGCACTTTCGCTCTCCGTGTTCGCACTGCGAAATAGACGTTGCTGCCTTGGTAGGTGGGCAGTAGGAATATATTTTGGCCGCGTGGGATTTCCGTCTTCGAGATTTATCAGAGAAGGGAGGAATAGGCCCGTGTAAACTCACTTAGGGCCGTAATATTCAATAAGACGGTCAAAAAGTATGAAACCTGTTGTCGCACTACGCTTTACTCTTCGCCTGCTTCGCTTTACATTATACGCGTTCAATCCCTTTGAAATGTTCGTCCTGGGTATAGGAACGCTGCGAACAAAGCTTGATCTGAAAGTTCACCGTATAGGAAATAGTGGTGTGTTTCCATAGGATAGAAAGGCGTTCAGATCTGCATGAATTCTAGCAGGGTCTGATTATTCGAAAATAGAAGTATCGTATCGAAAGATGGGGATGGATCGAATTCTTTGTTGTAAGGGGCCTTGTATTTTTAAAGCAGAAAAACAACTTGATTGAATCGTCAAGTTGTCTATACAGGCGGTCCCGACGGGTAATGAACCGGCGGAGCGTAACTAAATTAAGAGGGCAGTTTTCGATAAACAGACACAAAATATCAGGTAAGTGATTTTGGATATTTTGTCACAACGATTGTATACTGTCAATTATAGGCTGTCAAGCAATTAAAGGAAATCAGGTTAAAGTTGAGACAAAGGTCCACTAATGTCACAACGAGCATTGCATGCTTTATGAATTTGGGCGGATGGGCTAAGAAAAGATCCAATTTTTACATTTGACAGCGGTTGG